>DATFTG010000315.1:0-4233 GCA_035262265.1 Gemmatimonadales bacterium | reverse complement strand
GGCGACCCGACTCGACGACGGCCTATGCGATGCGGTGGACGGCGCAGACGCCGTCCGACGAATTCGGCGCGCTGCTGGGGATGGCGCGCGCCGCGACGCTCGCGCAGTTCGAGGCGGCGCTCGCCACCTTCCGCGTCCCCGAGCAGAACATCGTGTACGCCGATCGCGGCGGGACCATCGCCTACGACCTGGCCGGGTATGTCCCCCTGCGCCGCAGCGGCGACGGCTCACTCCCCGAGCACGGATGGGCGGAGGGCGGGGAATGGAGCCGCTTCCTCAAGGCGACGGAGTTGCCGCGTGCGGTCGATCCGCCGTCGGGATTCGTCGTCACCGCCAACAACAAGATCGTGGGCGACGCCTTTCCGTTCCCGATCCGCGCCGACTACGAGCTGCCGTACCGGGCCCAGCGCATCTGGGAGATGGTGCGGCGCGACTCCGGGGCGACCGCCGCCATCGTGGCCGGCGAGCAGGTCGACGTGGTGAACGTGTTTCTGCGGCGCCTCAAGCCGATCGCCGCGCTGGCGGCGCGCGACGGAGGCCACGCCGATGTCGCCGACCAGATCTCGCGATGGGACGGATCGATGACCCCCGATCGCGTCGAGCCGACCCTCCTGTGGGAGTGGTTCCGCGAGCTGCAGGCGCTGACGTACGACGATGAGTCCCCGACCTACCGCCCCTCGGCCCCGCTCCACCGGTGGCTGTTCCGCGGTCAGAGCGTCTGGTTCGACGACATTCGCACGCCACAGCACGAGGACCTGGCCATCATCGCGCGACGAGCGATGGACAGCGTGCTCGTCCATGGCTCACCTCGTGCCTGGGGCACCGTCCACACGCACACCGAGGAGCACCCGCTCGGTGCAATCCCGCTGCTCGGCGCCCTGGCGGGGTTCAACATCGGCCCACTGGCGTTGGGCGGCGGCAATCATACGGTGAACGTCTGTCCATCGAACGAGTTCGTGCCCCCGTTTCACTGCACCGAGGGCCCGTCGATGCGGCACGTGGTGGATTTTGGAGATGTCGACGGCGCGGGAGGCTTTATTCTCCCCGCCGGGCAATCGGGGAATCCTCGGTCCCGCCACTATCGTGATCAGACGGAACGATGGATCAGAGGCGAGCTGTGGATCATCCCCGTCGACGTACGGCGGGTGCATGCAACCGATACGCTGCGGCTAACGCCTTAGAAGCGAATGTCCAATGTAGAATACTCAGTGTTCAATGCTCATGTTAGTAAGTGAGAAGCCTTGGACATTGAGAATCGGACATTCTGCATTGGACATTTGTTCGTCCCCCAAGAAAAACGCCCCCCGGCTGGATGCCCGGGGGGCGGGGCCAGTTGCTCGATCGGGCGCCCGTGTCCGATACGTGCTCACTGGCTTGGCATCCTCAACGGCAAGGTCGATGCCGATTCTCCCGCCGACCTAAGCCATCCACTGACAATGAATTAGGTAGTTGTGACCCAGCGCACAGCTACCGCTTTTTCCGAGCGGTACCGCAGGTTGCGGCGTGTGGCGCCCGCGCGACGCCGTTCGTACCGTTCTGCGACGCATGTCCGAGACGATCCTCGTCGCACCCACTGCCTTCAAGGGCACCTTCGGCTCGCGCCAGGTCGCCGACGCGCTCGCCGAGGGCGCCCGCTCCGTCTTGCCGCACGCCGCCGTCCTGACCTGTCCCGTCGCCGACGGCGGGGACGGGCTGCTCGACGCCGTTCTCGGGCCGACGGCACTGCGCGAGCATCTCTCCGTGACCGGTCCGCTCGGGGTGCCCGTCCAGGCGGAATTGGGCTGGATCGATGCGGAGACGGCGATTTTCGAGAGTGCGAGTGCCTGCGGGCTCGCGTTGTTGAGTCCCGATCGGCGTAATCCGCTCGAGGCCACGAGCCGCGGCGTGGGGGAGCTGCTCATCGAAGCGGCCGACCGCGCCGCCCGCACGATCATCGTCGGGCTCGGCGGCTCGGCATCGGTCGACGGTGGCGTGGGGGCCGCACGCGGGCTGGGATGGACGTTTCGCGACGTGAACGGCGCACTGCTCTCCGAAGGGGGCGGGGCGCTCACGGAGCTGGCCGACTGGAGCACCGGGTGGGATTTCGGCGCTCGCGTCCTCGCCCTCACCGACGTCCGCACGCCACTCGTCGGTCCCGAAGGAGCGGCGCCGGTGTTCGCGCCGCAGAAAGGCGCCTCCCCGGTCGCCGTGGAGCGCCTGGCGGCGGGTCTCGATCGACTCGCGGGCGCGATGGCGGCGAGCGGCCGCGGCGATCTGGCGATGCTCGCGGGAGGCGGAGCGGCCGGAGGCCTTGGCGCCGGACTGGCATTCTTCGCCCACGCCGACCTCGTCCCGGGGTCGGCGTGGGTGCTCGACCGCATCGGGTTCGATGCGGCGCTCGCCAAGGCCGATCTCGTGATCACCGGGGAGGGCGCGTTCGACGAGACATCGCTGCTCGGCAAGGCGACGGGGGAGGTGATCAAGCGGGCCCAGGGCGCGCGCAAGAAAGTCGCGCTGGTGGCCGGGAAAGCCACGCCGTACGCCGGCGTATCGATCGTGGCGGGCGACGGCCCGACCCTCGATGCGGAGTCGCTCGGCGCCCTCGCGGCGCGCGCGACGCGCGTGGCGCTCGGGTTGCCCGCGCAATGAGCGGTTTCTATACTTCCCGGCTCCTATGCCCCCTGCCGACAATGTGATGGATAAGCTCGTGTCGCTCGCCAAGCGGCGCGGCTTCATTTTCCAGTCTTCGGAGATCTACGGCGGCCTCGGCTCGGTCTGGGACTACGGACCGCTCGGGGTCGAGCTCAAGAAGAACATCAAGGAGCGCTGGTGGCGCTCCATGGTGCACGAGCGCGAGGATATCGAAGGGCTGGACGCCGCGATCCTGATGCATCCCAAGGTGTGGGAAGCCTCCGGTCACGTTGCCGGATTCACCGATCCGCTGGTGGACTGCAAGCAGTGCAAGAACCGCTTCCGGGCTGATGACCCGCGCATCAAAGGAACGCCGGGAACGCCCGAGGCGCAGTGCCCCGTGTGCGGCATGCGGGGGACCCTCACCGCACCGCGTCTCTTCAACCTCATGTTCAAGACGTTCATGGGGCCGGTGGAAGAAGCTGCCGCCGTGGTCTATCTGCGGCCGGAGACGGCGCAGGGGATTTACGTCAATTACCTGAACGTCCTGCAGGCGTCGCGGCAGAAAATCCCCTTCGGGATCGCGCAGATCGGCAAGGCATTCCGCAACGAGATCACGCCGGGGAACTTCATCTTCCGCACGCGGGAGTTCGAGCAGATGGAGATGCAGTTCTTCGTCAAGCCGGGGAGCGACCAGGAGTGGTTCGACTTCTGGAAAGGGCAGCGCATGGCGTGGGTGCAGGCGCTGGGCCTGAAAACGGAGAAACTGCGGTTTCATCAGCACGGCGCCGACGAGCTGGCGCATTACGCCAAGGACGCCTACGACATCCAGTACGAGTTCCCTTTCGGGTGGCAGGAGTTCGAGGGGATCCACAACCGGACCGATTTCGACCTGACGCGCCACCAGCAGTCGTCCGGGAAAAAGCTCGAGTATGTCGATACCGCGACGAACGAGCGCTTCATTCCCTACATCATCGAGACCTCGGCGGGCGCGGACCGCACGACGCTCGTCGTGATGGTCGACGCCTACACGGAGGAAGAAGTGGCGGGGGAGAAGCGGGTCGTGATGCGCTTCCATCCCGCCCTCGCGCCGCTCAAGGCGGCGGTGTTCCCGCTCGTCAACAAGGACGGGATGCCCGAGCTGGCGCGCCGCATCTACGACGGCCTGCGCCGCCAGTTCAACGTGTTCTATGATGACGGCGGCTCGATCGGGCGCCGCTATCGGCGCCAGGACGAAGCCGGGACGCCGTTCGGGATCACGATCGACGGCCAGTCCACTCAGGACCAGACGGTGACCGTCCGGGACCGCGATACGCTCCTGCAGGACCGCGTAGGCGCGGACGCATTAGTCGAATACCTCAAGAAGAAGATCGGCGGTTGACCCGCGTTTTCCTGTCTACACGGGATCTCATGTTCCGCGGAAAGCTCCGCACCATCGTGAGTGCGGCAGCCGGTGAAGTGACGCGTGACGCCGCGACCGCTGACCTCGTGATCGTAGAGCTCGATACAGGAAACTGGGAAGATCAAATCCGTGCAGGCGTAGCGCGCGGGGTGCCCGTCATTGCCTTCGGCTCGCATGTCGACGTCGAACGGCTGCGCGCGGCGCGGGCGCTGGGCGCCGAG
>DATFTG010000314.1:0-3391 GCA_035262265.1 Gemmatimonadales bacterium | reverse complement strand
GTCGAGCACGCGCTCGACCTCGTCGAGCTGCGAGTCCACTTCCGGGTCGGAGGCATCGGCGACTACCAGCAGAAGATCGGCCTCGAGCGTCTCGACCAGTGTGGAGCGAAACGAGGCCACGAGATGGTGCGGCAGCTTGCGGATGAAGCCCACCGTATCGGTCATGCGGAAGCGATAGCCGTCGCCGACATCGACCTCGCGGGTCAGTGTGTCGAGCGTGGCGAACAATCGGTCCTCCACGAACACGTCGGTTCCGGAAAGGGCGCGCAGCAGGCTCGACTTCCCGGCGTTGGTGTAGCCGACCAGCGCCGCGGTGGGCTGCTCGCGCCGGCCCTGCCGCTGGTTGGCGCGATGCTCCGCCACGTCCTCGAGACGGCGCCGCAGCACCGCGATCTTGCGGCGGATCACCCGCCGGTCGGTCTCGAGCTGGGTTTCGCCCGGTCCCCGGAGACCGATGCCGCCGCGGATGCGCGAGAGGTGCGTCCACATCCGGGTGAGGCGTGGCAGCAGGTATTCGAGCTGGGCGAGCTCCACCTGCATCTTCGCCTCCGCGCTGCGCGCCCGCGTCGCGAAGATGTCGAGGATCACCTCGGACCGGTCCATCACGCGGACCCCGGTGGCCTTCTCCAGGTTGACCCCCTGTACCGGGGAGAGCGGCTCGTCGAACAACAACAGCGACGCCCCGGACTGGCGCAGCAGTCCCTGCAGCTCGTCCACCTTTCCGGGACCGAGGTAGAGGTTGGGCGTCGGAGCTTCGATGCGCTGCACCAGCTGGCCGATGACCTCGGCGCCCGCGGTGTCGGCGAGACGCGCCAGCTCGGTCAGGTGCTCGTCGACGCGCAGCGAGTCGGGAGATCCTTTGCGGGGCGCGCCGATCAGATACGCCCGCTCGATCGGCGGCTGGATGTCGATCAGCTGGCGGATGGCCGGTCTCTCCGCTACTGGATCAGCCGGCGCAGCGGCACGTCGCCGCTGCCCTTGACCTGGACGCGCCGATCGCCCAGCGGCGTGCCGAGATAGGCGGTCCCCGTGAGCCCGAACCGGATTGCCTGACGCGCGAGCAACGCGCGCGCCCCCGCCCCGACGCCGGCCCACTCGAACCGCACCGGGACGGTGACGAGCGTGTGCTGCTGCGACGGCAGCTCCAGCGGCGTCTCGAGCAGGGCGTCGCCGAAGTGGGTGCTTTCGAGGTCGATCCCCAGCTCCAGCCGCGTGGAGCGCAACCGGTAGTCGTTGGGGTTGTAGACATCGAGCGCGAGGTTGAGCGTGCCACCCGACAACCCGATGCCGGTGATCTGGATCTCCTTCAGCTGGACATCGGGCTCGGAAAAGTGCAACGCGCTCGCAAGCGTCTTGCACCCCGCCAGCGCGGACACGACGCATACGCCCGCGATCCAGCGCCTCATCGGCCGCCTTCCGGCCCCGAGGCGTCGCGTTTCAGACGATGCCACCACTCGATACGCTCCTTGACGGTCTTTTCATACCCGCTGTCAGTCGGGTCGTACCAGCGCGCACCGCGCAGCGCTTCCGGAAGGTACTCCTGCGCCGCGTAGGCGTCCGCATAGTCGTGGGCGTAACGGTAGCCGTCGCCATAGCCCAGCTCTTTCATCAGGCCGGTCGGCGCGTTTCGAATGTGCAGCGGCACCGCCTCCGCGGGGTACTCGTTGGCCGCCGCCGTAGCGTCGCCGAAGGCACGATACACGCGGTTCGACTTGGGAGCGGTCGCGAGGTAGACCGTCGCCTGGGCCAGCGCGAGCTCCCCTTCCGGCGAGCCGAGGAAATGGTACGCCTCCTTCGCGGCCAGCGTCACGGCGAGGGCGCGCGGGTCGGCGAGACCGACGTCCTCGCTCGCGATGCGCACGAGACGGCGGGCGATGTACAACGGGTCCTCGCCCCCGACGAGCATGCGCGCGAGCCAATAGAGCGAGCCCTCGACGTCGCTGCCACGCACCGCCTTGTGCAGCGCCGAGATGAGGTTGTAATGCTCTTCGCCGCCCTTGTCGTAGCGGGCGAAACGCTTTTGCAGGGCGTCGGCGATGACGGCAGCGGACAGGCGGTCGGCCGACAGGCCGGCGGCCGGTCCGGCGGTCGGGCGGCCCGTGCCCTTCCCGATTAGATACTCGGCTCCTGCTTCCAGCGCCTGCAGGGCCCGCCGTGCGTCGCCGTCCGCTTCGCGCACCAGCAACGCCAGGGCATCGTCGTCGATGGCGATGCCCAATTTGCCGAGGCCGCGGTCCCGATCGGTGAGCGCGCGCCGCACCAGCGTCGCCAGATGCTCGGGTGCGAGCGGCTGCAGCACGAAGACGCGACACCGCGACAGCAGCGCACCGGTGAGCTCGAAGCTCGGATTTTCGGTCGTCGCCCCGATCAAGGTGACGACGCCATTCTCGACCCACGGCAGAAACGCGTCCTGCTGCGCGCGATTGAAGCGGTGGATCTCGTCGCAAAACAGAATCGTGCCCTGGCCCTGGAATTTCCGCCGCTCATCGGCCTCGCGGATGATCTCGCGGACGCGCGCCACCCCCTCGGTGACCGCGGAGAACGGTTCGAAATGTCGCTCCGTGTAATTGGCGATGATGCGCGCCAGGGTCGTTTTACCGGATCCCGGCGGGCCCCAGAAAATGCAGCTGCCCACGTCGCCGCGACGGATCAGCTCGCCCAGCGCCTTCCCCGCTCCCAGGAGCTCCTCCTGGCCGAGAAACTGGTCCAGCGTACGAGGACGCATCCGCGCCGCCAATGGCTCCGTCGAGCCCTGGAACAGCGTCGGCTCGGTCACGGCAACGTTGCCACGAGCAGGCGCGTCAGATAAAACGTCCCCGCGCCGGCGAAGAAGGCGACCGGCAGCCGCCACCCCGGCTTGCCCTGAAACTCCGGCACGAGGTTCGACGCCGCGACATAGAGCGTGACGCCTCCCGAGAGCGCCAGCCCATTGCTCACGAGAAACGCGAGGTGATCGGTCAACAGCACGCCGCCCACCGTCGCGATCCCGAGCAAGCCCGCGGCCTCGATCGCCGCTCGCGGCGGGCGCCCGCCCGCGAGCATGAGGCTCGAGATGGTGACTCCCTCCGGGAGCTTGTGCAGGACGATCGCCACAAACACCAGCAGCCCGAGCTCCCGGCCGACGAGAAACGCGCTGGCGATCGCGACGCCGTCGAAGAAGGTGTGCAGCAGCAATCCCACGAGCGCCGAGCTCCCCGCTACCGCATTGACGGCGTGCGTCTCTTCCCCGAAATGAAAATGGGGGGTCACGGTGTGCTGCGTCAGATGCACCGCCAGGTAGCCCGCCAGCACGAAGAGCGGGGCCGCGGCGCCGCCGCGCGTCAGTGCTTCCGGAATGATCTCGATGAGGCAGACGGCGAGCATGAAACCCGCGCCGAACGCCATCGAGTGC
>DATFTG010000313.1:0-3416 GCA_035262265.1 Gemmatimonadales bacterium | reverse complement strand
CTGGCCCGCGATGTCCGGCGCCGAGCCGTGCACCGCTTCGAAGATCGCCGCCTTCGAGCCGATGTTGGCTCCCGGCGCCAACCCCAGCCCCCCGATCAAGCCCGCGGCCAGATCGGAGAGGATATCGCCGAACAGGTTCGTCGTCACGATCACATCGAACTGCCCCGGGTTGATCACCAGCTGCATCGCCGTGTTGTCGACGATCTTGTCTTCGCAGACGATGGTCCCCTCGTACTCCTTCGCCACCTGGCGCCCCGTCTCGAGGAACAGCGCCGACGTCGCCTTCAGAATGTTGGCCTTGTGCACGATCGTCACCTTCTTGCGTCCGTGCGCCTTGGCGTACTCGAACGCGTAGCGGCAGATGCGGCGCGCGCCGTCGCGCGTCATCACCGAGGTCGCCTGCGCCACCGCCTTGGGATCGTCGCCGACGCGGAACGTGTGGTCGAGCCCGACGTACAGCCCCTCGGTGTTCTCGCGCACGATCACGAGGTCGACGCCCTCGTAGCGCCCGCCGGGGATCATCGTCTTCGTGGGACGCACGTTGGCGTAGAGATCGAATTCCTGGCGCAGCGCGACGTTCACGGAGCGGTAGCCGCCGCCCACCGGGGTCGTGAGCGGCCCCTTGAGGGCGAGCTTGGTGCGGCGGATCGAATCGAGGGTGGCGTTGGGAAGCGGCGTGCCGGCTTTGTCGACGGCGCTCATGCCGCCGTACTCTTCGTCCCAGTCGAACTGCACGCCCACCGCGTCGAGCGCTTCGAGGGTCGCCGCCGTGATCTCGGGACCGATGCCGTCACCGGCGATGAGCGTGGCCTCGCGGCGGCTCACGGCAATCCGGGGGTCAGCGCCTTCACCGCCCGCGTGAGCGCGGTCCAGGGATCGGGGCCGTCGCCGCGCGCCACGGTGCGCCAGCTCACCCGGCCGAGTCGCGCGTCGACGATCACCACCGTCAGCTCGGCGGTCCCGGTCCCCGCGGGACTGCCGGGCGTGATCGACCGCTTGAACACCAGCTGTGCCGGGGCGAGGGCGAAGCGCGCGTCGGCGATTGCCACCAGCGCGCGCAATTCGGCGCGGAACGGATCGGGGACGAAATCCCCGACGCGCGCGCCGCGCAGGATCGCCGTCCCCATCTGATCGGGATTCGAGGCGAAGGTGGGCGAGCGGCGCGCCTGGCGGCGCAGCTCTTCGGGGAGCACCCACGTGACTTCGGGAGCGCGCGGCGGCAGGAGCGCGCCGATCACGCTGTCGGCGGAGGCGAGCGCCGCCCGCTGGTTGGCGAACTGCTGCCACCCGAGCGTCTCATCGGCGCCGATCAGCGTCAACGGCAGCACTGGGACTTTGACGCTGGCGAGCCCGGCGAGCGGCAGCGGCGCGGTGGGCTCCGGCACGGGGGTCTGGTTGGCTTTCTTCCCGCCGCACGCCACAGCGAGCAGGGCAGCAGCCACCCACCACCCACGACCCACAACGCCTTTTAAGCTTTTGTCTCTTAAGGGATTAGTCACGAACGCAAATATACTCAGGAAGCCAGCGTCAAGCCGCCATCCACGACGATCGTCTGGCCGGTGATGTGACGGGCCGCCTCACTGCACAAGAATGAAACGACGCGGGCGACGTCCTCCGGCTCCGCCACTCTGCCGAGCAACGACTCGTGCTCGGCGCGCTCGAGGATCTCGCGCGGCAGCCGCGCGAGCAGCTCGGTTTTCACGAACCCCGGTGCCACGGCGTTGACGTTGACGTTGGCCGAGCCGAGGTCGACGGCGGCCGCCTTGGTGAGCCCGATCAGCGCCGCCTTGCTCGCGGCGTAGTTGACGATTCCGAATCCCGGCCGGAACGCCTGGTGGCTGGCGATGTTGACGACCTTGCCGTAGCGCTGCGCGCGCAGATGCGGGGCGACGGCGTGGATCGAGTTGAACGCGCCGGTGACGTTGGTGTCGAGCACCTCTTGCCAGGCCTCGAGGGTGAGGCGCCACAGCGCCCCGTCGTGCGCCACACCGGCGTTATTGATCAGCACGTGGACGCCGCCGAGGCGCTCGCGCGCCTCGGTCACGAAGTGGTCGACCTCTTCGGCGTGGCGCACGTCGCAGTGCTCCGAGAACACCTGGACACCGAGCGCCTTGATCGCCGTCTCGGTGAGCAGCGCCTGCGCCGAAACGTCGCGGCCGGGGAGGTTGACGTAGTTGAAGGCGATCGCCATGCCGCGCTGGGCGAGGTCGAGGCTGATGGCGCGGCCGAGGCCGGTGGCGCCGCCGGTGACGATCGCGACGCGGCCGGAGAGGCTCTCCCCCGCGTGACGGGGGTCGGCTCGCTCCTGTGTCACGGCCGCCCCGGTGGGGGACGGTCCCTGTCGCGCGGCCATAGACCAGGGTTGTGAGGCCAAGTCGTCCGAACCTACCGGGCAATTTGAAGCCCTGCAAGTCGTGACGTAACTTGGGTCTATGCCTCGACTCGCCCGCGCGATTCTGTGGTTCGCCGTCGCCGCACTGGGCGCCGTGGCGTTCGGCATCCTGGCGCTGGTGCGCGGCGAGACGATCAGCGCCGCATGGCTCGTGATCGCCGCCGTCTGCACCTACGTCGTCGCCTTCCGGTTCTACTCCCGCTTCATCGCAACCAAGGTCTTCGAGCTCGACCCGCGCCGCGCGACCCCGGCCGAGCGGCTGTCGAACGGACGTGACTTCGTCCCCACGAACAAATGGGTGCTGTTCGGCCACCACTTCGCGGCCATCGCGGGCGCGGGCCCGCTCGTGGGGCCGGTGCTCGCGGCGCAGTTCGGATTTCTCCCCGGCACCCTGTGGCTCGTGATCGGCGTCGTGCTGGGAGGAGCGGTGCAGGACTTCACCATCCTCTGCTGTTCGATCCGCCGCAACGGCAAGTCGCTCGGCCAGATGGCGCGGGAGGAGATCAATCCGGTCGCCGGGATGACGACGATGGTCGCCGTGCTGTCGATCATGATCATCCTGCTCGCCGTGCTGGCGCTGATCGTCGTGAACGCGCTCAAAGCGAGCCCGTGGGGACTGTTCACGATCGCCTGCACGATCCCGATCGCGCTGCTGATGGGGTGGTGGATGCGGATGTGGAGGCCGGGAAAAGTCGGCGAGGCGTCGGCGGCAGGCGCGGTGCTCCTGATCCTCGCCCTCGTCGGCGGCGGGTGGGTGTCGAGCCATCCGATCGGCGCGGCATTCACGCATACCGGCGTCGCGCTGACCTGGATGATTATGGGATACGGATTCATCGCGTCGGTGCTGCCGGTGTGGATGCTGCTCGCGCCGCGCGACTACCTCTCGACCTTCCTCAAGATCACGACGATCGTCGTGCTGGCGCTCGCGATCCTCATCCTTCTGCCGCCGCTCAAGATGCCGGCGCTGACGCCGTTCGCGACGCTGACAGAAGGACCGGTGTTCGCGGGCAAGATCTTCCCCTTC
>DATFTG010000312.1:0-18684 GCA_035262265.1 Gemmatimonadales bacterium | reverse complement strand
GGCGCTGGGGGAGGAGTTGGCACTGCGGCGTGAGCGCCCACTTTACGGGCCAGTTTCGGGCCTGGCGAACCACAGTGTTGCGACCGTGCGACTGTTATTGAGACGGATCAGCCTCACTCCCGCGATGGGAACGCGCAAAATCTTCCTCATCGGGGACGCCGAGCGGCTCATCCCGCAGCAGGCTAACCCTGAGGCAGCAAACGCTTTACTCAAGGCATTAGAGGAGCCGCCGGCCGATTCCATGCTGATTCTGACGGCGGCAGAGCCTGACAAACTGTTGCCTACAGTCCTCTCTCGCGTTGTGCGTACACGAGTCGTCTCGTTGCCGGACAGTGTCGTGACATCATTCGCACAGGCTGAGCTTCCTGACCTGAAAAACCAGGCTCGAGCGGTGGTCCATGCGGAGGGGTGCATCGGCAGGCTTCTTGCCCAACTGCCGGCCGCGGCCGGCGGAGGTTGGGACGCGGCCGAGGCGTTTCAAACTGCACTGCACGGGACATCAGCCGATCGCTATGCGGCCGCCCTGCGGCAGGCCCCCTACCAGGCCAGGGGTGGCTTTACCGACATGCTGGACGGCTTGGTCGAGCGACTGCGGCGCGAAGCCAAGACCGGAGCCGATACGGCTCGGATAGCCGAAGCGATCGCGCTGGTGCTCGAGGCCCGGGAGCGGGCCCAGGGGAATGTGAACCCGCAGCTCCTGACAGCCGTACTGTCGGCCGATTTGGTGCAAGCATGACGGAGCTGACGCACCTCGATGGGGCGGGCGGGGCCCGCATGGTGGACGTGGGGGGGAAGGCTGAAACGCTCCGCTCCGCGACCGCCGAAGGAGCGATCCGGATGTCGGCCGAGGCCTTCCGCCTGGTAGCGGACGGTGCCGTCACCAAGGGCGATGTCCTCACGGTGAGCCAGATCGCCGGGACGATGGCGGCCAAGCGGACCGCCGAGCTGATCCCGATGTGTCATCCGCTGGGGCTCGACCACATCGCCGTTCGGGCGAGCCTCGACGATGGTCTTCCCGGAGTTCGGGTCCAGGCCACCGTTCGTACAACGGGCAAGACGGGCGTCGAAATGGAGGCGCTGACCGCGGTCTCGGTAGCCCTCCTGACGGTTTACGACATGGTGAAGAGCGCCGATCGGCAGATGGAGATGACGGCGATCCGGCTGCTCGAGAAGACGGGTGGGAGCCGCGGGGATTGGCACCGCAGCTGAACTCTCTGCCGTCGCGACTTCAATCAGGAGGGGTATGCGCGCTTCACGTCGGTTGCGCTTGCAGGGAGGGCTGATCCTGCTCGTCGCCGTAACGGTGGCCAGCATCGGCTGGGTCCGCCGCGCGACGGCGGACGAGGACACCTCGCCCTCGACCTCGGCGATGCTGAGCCAGGTGCAGAACATGTCGCAGCAGCTCGAATCGATGCGCGGCGAGCTGTCCGTCGCCCGGCTGCAGCTCGATCGCGCCGAGGCGGTGATGGAGTATTCGGGACGCTACGATATCCCGGCGAACCTCGCGTCCGCGGTCTACGACATCGCGCTCGCGGAGGGGATCGAGCCGGGGCTGGCGTTCCGGCTGGTCCGTGTCGAATCCGGGTTCGACCTCCATGCCAAGAGCCAGGCGGGGGCGGTCGGATTGACGCAGGTCCTGCCGGGCACCGCGCGCTTCTATGACGCGGGGCTCACCACCACCCAGCTGTACGACCGCGATACCAATCTGCGGCTCGGCTTCCGGTACCTGCACGATCTGCTGGCGCGCTACGACAACAACCTGGAGCGGGCGTTGCTGGCGTACAACCGCGGCCCGTCGAAGGTGCAGGAGCTGCTCGACGCCGGCGTCGACCCGTCCAACGGGTACGCGCAGTCGGTGATGCGCGGCTACCACCGCCGGGTGAACTCGACGGAGTAGTCCCTCGCAGGAGGGAAGGTCAAAACGACAAGGGCCAGGGAGCGATCCCTGGCCCTTCGTCTATCGATCCTTCGGAAGAAAGCAGCCTACTCTGACTGGTTCTTGGTGGCGCGACCCGAAGGAGGGATCCGCAGCACTGTCCCGGCCTTGATCATGGAGTCGCGCGACAGGCCGTTGTACTCGAGCAGGGCATCCAGGTCGACGCCGTAGCGACGCGCGATCTGGCTCGCCGTTTCACCGCGCCGCACCCGGTGTGAGGCGGCAATGGAGCTCCCCGCGCCGTCGCTGCGCGCCGCAATGCGGGCGCCGTCATCGGCGGTGGCGCTCTTCCAGGACGATCCCGGCACCGTGCGGCCACTCATCGGGATCACCACCCGCGTGCCGACGCGCAGCGTGCGAGCGCGCAAGCTTGGGTTAGCCCCCTGAATCAGCGACACCGACACGCGATACTGGTTGGCGATGTCCGAGAGCGTCTGGCCGCGCGTGACGTAGTGCTCCACGAAGGTGATCCGGCTCGTAGCCGGCAGCGTGTCGTACCCTTCGGCCACCCGCGTCCCCGTCCCGCGCGGCACCCGGACCGTCACCTCGCGTCCCGGCGGGGTCACCCGCCGGACGAACTGCGGGTTCAGCTCGACCAGCGCGTCGGTCGTCGTGTCGGCGAGCCGGGCGAGGACGTCCAGCCCCGTGGCCTCCGACACCCGGATCTCGTCGAACTGCAGCGGCGGCGTCCGCGGAATGTCGGTAAAGCCATAGCGGTCCGGCTGTTTCGCGATCAACGCTGCCGCGATCAGCTTCGGCACGTAATCGCGCGTCTCGCGCCGCAGGTAGCGGCGGTCGGCCAGCTGGAAGAAGGTGTCGTCGGTGAGCGAGTCGGACTGGCCCGGCAGGTGCCGCACGCCGCGCTGAATCCGCCCTTCCCCGGCGTTATAGGCGGCAGCCGCCAGATACACGCTGCCCAGCCGCTGCACCAGGTCGGACAGATAGTTCACCGCGGCGTCGGTCGCCTTGTAGGGATCGCGCCGCTCGTCCACCCAGGGATCCACTTCGAGGCCGTACAAACGGCCGGTCCCGGACACGAACTGCCACATCCCCACCGCGCGGGCGCGGCTCACGGCCGAATTGGACAGCCCGCTCTCGATCAGAGTCAGGTACACGAGGTCTTCCGGCAGCCCTTTGGCTCGCAGCCGCTCCCGGATCATGCCCTCGTAGCGCGACAGCCGCGACAACCAGATCGCGAACCGGTCGCGCGCGTCGACCTGGAAAAACTCGAGGTAAGCGAGCACGCGGCGGTTGGTCGCGTAGCTCGTGACGTTGATGTCGAAGGTCGGCGGGAGATCGGTGTCGTCCGCGCCGGCGACGATATCGCGGCCTTCGGGACCGAACAGCCGCACCGCTTCCTTCTCGACATCCTCGCTGCGCACCGTCGCGGCGACGGCCGCGCTGTCGGGCTTGCTCGAGACGGTGTCGGTGGAACGGGTGACGACCGCCGGAGGAGGGGCGGCAGGGACCGGCGCCTGGGACACAGGCGCGGGGTGGCCGGCGCAGGCGGCGAGGCCTGCACCGACGAGCAACAGCACGGGCGCGCGTGGCATCATCGTGTCGTTACGTAGTTCCCGAGAACTCGATTGGTTGCGTTCAGCACCGCCAGAGCGGCCCCGCGGGGCGGGTCCGTCTCGGTCAGGTACGAGCCCACCATGCGCCAGGAGTTCCCGTCCGAACGCACCGACAGACTCACAATCACGACGGTGGCGTCGAATGCCCGCACCGCCTTCACACCCAGGAGATCGAGCTCGACTTCGCGCTGCACCGCGTGCTGCAACGCCTGCACGGTCGCCTCGGCGGAGCAGCGCAGCTCCCCCGCCTGCGACGACATGCCCTGCGCTTCACCGACGAATTCCCTGCCGTCATTCCACGACAACAAAACCCGCGCCCGGCAGCTGCCGTCAGCCAGCCGGTCGAGGGCAAACGTCTGGAACCGCAGCCGCTCGGCAAGTGCGGCCGCAGGTCCGCTCACGTGCTCCTTGGAAGCTCGGCTCTCGCCCGTCATTCCCAGCATCCACTCCCCTTCCTGACGCACGCAAGCTCAACAATGACAATAGGTTCACGATCGTCCAGCCAGCAGATTCGACAGCGCGGCGTCTGGTATCAGCTCAGCTTGCAGAAACAGTGCCGACTTGGACGTCGCCTCGATCGGATAGGGAGTCCAAAAGGCCTTATCCCGCATCCTGCCCGAACTGGCGCGAAACGACAGCATCAACTGCCAGGCATGCTCATTCGGGCGCAGCTCCGCTACCGGCTGGACATGCCAAACCTCATCCCCATAAGCGATTACGCGCCAGGGCATTGTGACCCCCAGGAGTGTGACCGACGTCCCAATGGGTTGCCCAATATGAGCGTAACCGCAAGTGCGGTCAAGAGTTGTCAGTCGCCGCGAGTCGCCAGTGCCTTGAAGCGCGCCGCCAGATCGCGGGTGACGGGGCCAGGAGAGCCGGTTCCAATCGTCCGTCCGTCGATCATCGTCACGCCGATGACCTCAGCCGCCGTCCCGGTCAGGAAGACCTCGTCGGCGGTATAGAGGTCGTAGCGGTTCTGTGGGATCTCGGCCGTCCCATACCCGGCTTCCTGCGCCAGCTCGAGCACCGCGTCGCGGGTCACCCCGCGCAGGATGCCGCTGTAGGGCGGCGGCGTGCGCAGCGTATGGTCGGACACTGAAAACAGATTCATACCACTCGCCTCCGCCACGTAGCCGGCGGAGTCGAGCATGATCACTTCATCGACGTTGGCGGCAATGCCCTCGATCTTGCCGAGGATGTGGGCGAGGTAATTGAGGGATTTAACCCGGGGGGAAAGGTTCTCCTTGTGGCTGATCGGGGTCGCGGCGGACAGGCAGACGAGCCCGCGCTCGTAGCGGTCCTGGGGCCACAGCCGGATCGTATCGACGATGCAGATGACGGTAGGCCGCTCGCACTTGCGGGGGTCCAAACCGAGGTCCCCGACGCCGCGGGTGACCAGGAGCCGGATGTAGGAATCCTGCATCTTGCTCTTGGCGTACGCCTCGGCGACCACCCGCTCCATTTCGGGGCGGTTGAGCGGTACGTCGAGGTTGATCGCCTTGGCGGAATCGTACAGCCGGTCGAGGTGGGCATCGAGCCGGAAGATGCGGCCGTTGTATGCCCGGATTCCCTCGAAGACGCCATCTCCGTACAACAGGCCGTGGTCGAACACGCTGACCCTGGCCGAGTCGCGATCGTAGTAGTTGCCGTCGATCCAGATAGTGGTCATGACCGGGGAGGTAAGATCACCTCCCCGGCTGACGGTGACAACCCTGTCTCACCCGTCGCCTTCTCCGGTCCCGCTGCCGCTCTGGTCGTCGTGACCATCGTGGTTGTCGTCTTCGAAGGCGTCGATGGAGCGCTGAATGTTCTCGTTGATCAGTCCACCGTTCGCCGAGTCGCCGGGGTCGACCACGCCCGTACCGTCGGGGCCGGCGAACCAGCCCGAGATGTCGAAGCGCAGCGTCACGTTGGCGGTACCCGACGCGTCGACGACGAGGGGCGGCGAGATATCGGCTTCTTCCTCCCCTTCGAGCGCCGAGGTGAAGGTGAAATCGGTCCGTGTTCCCTTGTGGCTGAACGTCCCGGTCACCTTGATGGAGATGCTGTCGAACCCGGGGTTCGCCGCGAGGAAGGCCGAATCACGCGGCAACCGTGGAGCGTGGATTTTGAACTCGAGCTTGTCGTACTGCCCCGCGGGGGCGGCCACACTCACCAGCGCCAGCACCGCCGTGTCGCCGAGCGGCAGCGAGACGAGCACCGGGCCCGCCTTGATTTCTTCGCACCCGTCGTTCTCGCGGTCGGCGACGCCGTCGTCGCCCGCGGAGTCGTGTTGTTCGACCCCACCGGAATCGGTGTGCTCGCCGTCGTCGCCGGCGTCCGAGGTATCGCATGCCGCGGTCTCGACCGGCTTCAACTCGATGCGGCGCACCACCAGGTCGACGCTGCGCACGATGACGGTGTCGGAATCGGCGGTGATTTTCGTCGAGTCGCCGGTCAGGACCACGGCCGCCGACGACGCGAACATCGAACGCTGTCCGGAGACAGCGAGATTGACGCGTCCCATCCCCTTCGGTCCACCACCGTCCGCGCTGCAAGCGGCGAGCGCAACCGGAACGGCCAGCAGTAGCATCGCACGTTTCATTGTCGGGCTCCTCTGAGTTTGCGCAACGGAGTTAGTACACATCCAGGCGGGGCGAGTGGCAGGCGGTGTGCCCCGGTGCGCGCGGACTCGAGCGGTCAGTA
Source organism: Gemmatimonadales bacterium (assembly GCA_035262265.1). Lineage (GTDB taxonomy): Bacteria > Gemmatimonadota > Gemmatimonadetes > Gemmatimonadales > GWC2-71-9 > DASTHG01. The sequence goes on along the minus strand of DATFTG010000312.1, from coordinate 12,489 downwards.
AGTCGAGTGCTGTCAGGTTGTTGCGGAGTGCACAGGAACTGCGGTCACGACCGACGCTGACCCGAAATGGTGCACCTGCTGCGCGGCGGGGCACCGCGTGTCAGGGGGCGTGGTCGTCTTCTATTCCATCCCGATTCGTGTCGCGGAACACCTTCAGCGAGGTGCGAATGTTGTCATTCACGGTGTGCGCGTTGGGCCCGCCGGCTGCCGCCGAAGCGGGGTCGATCAGGGACTGGTGGTCGCCGGTCGTGAACCACGACCCGACGTCGACGCGCAACGTGAGGTGCAGCGTGTCGTGCGACGGCACAGCGACCGCCGGCTCGAGGGCGATCTCCTCCTGCTCATTGAACGGCGTCACGAAGACGAAGTGATGCCGCTTGCCGCCGTGGCTCAGCACGCCGTCGACACGAACCGAAGCCCCCTGGAGATCGGGGTTGGCGCGCAACAGCGCCGAGTCCTTGCTCGAATCCGGCTTATGGATGATCGATTGAAACAGATTGTACCCGGTCGCGGGAGCAGGCACTGCGCTCGAGCGCACCGAACCGCGGCCCAGCGGCACTTCCAGAACGAAGGGATCCTCGTGGAAATCCACACAGGGAGGATTGTCCTCCCCTTCCTCTTCTTCACACTCATTCGCCACTGACGGTGCGATCGCCATTTCCATCAGGACGAGCCGGACGCGACGCAGGAAGATCGTGTCCGGTCCCTGCGCGACGAAGCTGTCGCCGTAGACGAGCGGCACCCGCGTGGCAGGCGCGGGATCCCCGGACGGGTGACGCGCCGATACCCGCAGCACGATTGCACCGGGTGCCGGAGCCCGCTCCCGACATGCCGCGGCGAGAGCCAGCGCGAGAGCGCCCGGCACCAGGCGAAACAGAGAGCGTGTTGGCATCACGGTACCGAAATGTACTGAGTCACCCGGCTTTCGGCGTGACCACCAGCTGAGGGTGATGCGCCGTGCTCGAAACGTCGAAATGGATCCACATCCCCGCGGCGCCATGGCCGGGAACGGCACAATACAGGAGATAGGATCCCGGCCGCTCGGCGACGAACTGCACGTCCTCGTGCGTATCGGGGGACAGCCCCTCGTCGGCACGGTGTGTGACCGCATGGGCGATCGCGGGCTGTGTGGCGGTTACCGGCACTGGTGTCGTGGCGGGAATCACCATCACCGAATGCGGCAGCACCTGATCGTTGTTCGAGAAGTGGAGGACGACCGTCCACTTGAGGGGAACGGTCAGGGTGAGGGCGCCGGCGCTCGCACCATTGAAGTTCATGCCGCTATTGGCGCTGGTCAGGCCGGCCACCAGCGTCACCTCCACCTTCGCGGCCGCGCTATCCGCCTTCAGCCAGTTGGGATCGATCCCGGAACTCTGCGACCACAGCGGACCTGCCGCCAGAAAAGTTAGAGCTAGTGCGAACTTCATTCTCGCCCTCGTAAGGTTGTGGAGGTTGGTTGAAGACCGTGGAGGATGGTGGATGCCTCCACCATCCTCCACGATCTCCTGTCGTTCAAAACAACAGCCAGAACAATACGTAGACCGTGTTATTGTCCGATGCGTTACGCCCCGCTCCGTCGTAGTCCGTCCGGCTGCCGTTGAACTTGCCGTAATACACGTACTGGAACTGCATGCGCAGGTTCTGCCACGGCATCACGTCCACCTCTCCGATGACACCGGAGAAATTGGGACTGCCGAGCCGGCTCCCGGTGAGCGGTGCCGGCGCGTAGAGCAGCGTATCGGTCGACCCCGTGGTTACGAACGGCGCCACGGTGAAGGCGTACTCATGTCCGAGGTGGTACATCGCGTCGAACCGCACGGTGTTGAGGGTGTTCTTCGCGTTGGCTGCCCCACCAGCATCCCAATGTTGCGTCTCGTGAATCCAGGTGGCGTCGGTCGTGAAGCTGTTCGGCCCCAGCGGCAGCAGATAGCTGAGATCGAAGGCGATGTCGGTGAACCGGTTCGCCGGACCGCTGACGCCGGCGGGGAACGTCTTCAGCGACATCCCGTACGTCCCGACGGAGAGGTAGTGCTTCCCGAAGGTGTTCGGGAACGCGACGCGCCAGTAGGGCGCCACGCCGCTCAGCACCCCGGCGGCGGTGGAATCGAGCGGACGCGAGACCCCGATCGGGGCGGATCGATAGGCTCCGGCCTCGAGGTAGACGTCGCCGTTCCACAACGTGTAGGCGGTCAGCCCCGCGACCTGCTGCCCCAGCGTCCCGTCGATCTGCGCCGCCGCGGAGGGCGCTGGCGCCGCCGCCGAGGAGCCATAGGGGAAACCCCAGGCCGGCGTGCTGTTCCAGATGTCCTGCACCGTCGGGTTGTTGTTGAGACTGAGCCCATAGGTTGTATGCCGGCCGAAGACGGTCGTGTGGTTGGCATAGCGGAAATCGGCGTTGTCGAGACCGAGCGATCCGCTCTGCGGGTCGAACGTGACCTGCAGGAATCCCCCGACGTGCGGCGTCACTTCGCCGCCGGTGAACAGGCTCAGCTGGTCGGGGAAGAACACGACACCGTTCTGCGTTCCCGGTTGGGCTTTCTTCGTGGCGGTGAAGGAGGTCTGCAGCATGAACGACAACGGCGTGACGAGGTTGAGCAACAGATTTTGCTGGCCCTCGGGACTGCGGCCCTGCAGGGAGTCGGCGCGGCGGAACACATAGCCGTTCAGCTTGAACGCACGGCCGGTTGCGGTCAGCTCCGGATAGTGCGTGTGACAGACATTGCAGGCGAGACCGGTCTGCCGGGCGAAACTCGGCGTCTCAGCATATCCCGAGACGTACGCCGCCTCGTATTCCCGGACCCGCGCAGCCGGCGTCCTTCCCATCGTGCCGGTGACGAGCACCAACGGCAATGCGATCGCGCTCAGCATACCGCCTCCTTTCAAGACGATGGACTGCGGTGATTGCACGTATGACCGGATAATCGAAAGCACGGCGACATGGTTTTGCGTGAAGCCGTCGTGAAGAGATGCTCATGCCGTGCCGGGTCGTTATGTTCCACCGCACCTGACCCTGGAGACCCGTGTGCGATTTCCGCTCGTCCTGTCGCTACTTGTCGGTGTGGGAGTCGGACTGAACGCGCAGGCGATCCCGATCGGATTCGGAGCGCCGGACACGGCGCGCCAGCGTTCCTTCGAGAAACGCCTGGTCGCCATCCCCGATACCCTGAGTCCTCGTGAATTGACGCGGACGCTCGCGCGGGTGCCGCACATGGCGGGCACGCCGGCCCAGGCGGCGACACGCGACGAAGTGATCGCCCACATGAAGAGCTGGGGACTCGAAACGTGGGTGAAGGCGTACGACGTCTACATCCCGGCGGTCGACACGGTGCGGGCCTGGCTCGTCCCGCGGCCCGGCGCGGCGCCGCAGCCCCTCGTGCTCACGGAGCCGCGCGTAACGAGCGATCCGGTGACCACGGGGCCGCAGATCCCGCCGTTCAATGGCTACACCGCGAGCGGCGACGTCACGGCCCCGGTCGTGTTCGTCAACTTCGGATTGATCGAGGACTACAAGACCCTCGACTCCCTGGGGTTGAGCGTGAAGGGCAAGATCGCGATCGCGCGCTACGGGCGATCGTTCCGCGGCATCAAGGCGCGCGAGGCGGAGCGGCACGGCGCCGTGGGGCTGATCATCTATTCCGACCCGCAGGACGACGGGTTCGTGCGCGGCGACGTCTACCCCGATGGACCGATGCGCCCCTCCGGCGGCATCCAGCGCGGCAGCGTCATGAACATGGACGGCGACCCGACGACCCCCGGCTATGCGTCGATTGCCGGTGCGCGGCGGGCGCCCGAAGAGTCACTGCCGATCCCGCACATTCCCGTCCAGCCGATGAGCTACGGCAACGCGCAGCGCTTTCTCGTCGCCCTCAAAGGCCCGAGCGGTCCCAACGGCTGGCAGGGTGGCCTGCCCTTCCATTATCACATCGGGCCCGGACCCGTCGCAGCCCGTCTCCACGTGCGGCGCGAGCAGGGCAGCCGTGGCTTCCACACCATCTGGGACACGTTCGGGGTGATCCGCGGCGCCGTGTACCCGGATGAATGGGTCGTTGTCGGCGGACATCGCGATGCGTGGAGCCCGGGAGCGGCCGACAACATCAGCGGCACGGTCACGGTGCTCGAGGCGGCGCGGGCGTTTGCCCAGCTCGCCAAAGAAGGGCAGCGGCCGGCGCGCACCCTCGTGTTCGCCACCTGGGACGCCGAGGAGTGGGGGCTGATCGGATCGACGGAGTGGGTGGAAGAGATGGCCGACAGCCTGCGGGCGCACGTCGTCGCCTACATCAACGAGGACGACAACACGCAGGGCCCGAACTTTTCCGGCGGCGGCTCCCCTTCGATGAAGCGGTTGATCCGCGAGGCTACCCTCGAGGTTCCCGATCCCAACGGCCCGGGGTCGATCTACGACGTCTGGCTCAAGCACAACAAGGGCGATACGACGGCGCTCACGATCGGCAACATCGGCGGCGGGTCGGACTTCGCCGGCTTTTATCACCACCTCGGCATCCCGGCGGGCGACATCGGCTTCGGGGGACCGAGCGGCGTCTACCACTCGCTTTACGACTCGTTCACCTGGATGGATCGTTACGGCGACCCCGGGTGGCGGGAGCATCGTGCCGCCGCGCAGATGGTGACGGTGATGGTGGCCCGGCTCGCCAACGCGCGCGTCGTGCCGCTCGACTACGTCGGGTGGGGAAAGGAAATGACGCGGCTCGTATCACAGCTCGACAGCGGCATCACGAAGCATGGCTGGAGCGTGCAGACGACCGCGCTGCGGGATGCATTGGGCCGGTTCACCGCCGCCGCGGAATCGCTCGCGGTGGTGCGCGACCAGGCGCTCGCGTCCTCCGCCGACCGCCCGTGGCCGCGGGTCAACGCCGCGCTGATGCAGGTGGAGCGGCGCATCACCCGCGACAAGGGCCTCGTGAGCGACGGCTGGTTCAAGAGCCTGCAATTCGCGTCGGATGTCGACAACGGCTACGCCACACTGGCGTTCCCATCCGTGAACGAGGCGATCCGCTACGCCGATTCGACGACCACCGAGCGGGAGCTGACCGATCTCATCGGACGCATCGATGCGGCGCGGGGAGCCCTCGGAGAGGCGACGGCGGCGCTGCGCTAGGGTTTCTTCCCGACGACGCAGATCCAGCCTTTGATGCGATCCGTGTCGACGGCGATCTCGGTGAAGCCGGCCGCGGCGAGCAGCTCGCGGTGCTGGTCGACGGTGAGATACCTCGCGCCGATCAGCTTCATCGCGGGCACGAGCAGCGTGTCGAAGGTCGCACCCTTGTAGACCTCGGCGATCAGGCACAGGCGGCCCCCTGCCTTCAGCACGCGCAGGATCTCGCGCAGATCGGCGACGGGGTCGGGCCAGTAATAGTGCGTTTCGACGGCGGTCACGAGGTCGAACTGCGCGTCGGTGAACGGCAGCTTTGAAACCCCCGCCTGCTGGATGTCGACGCGGCCGGCGGCGATCCAGCGCGCATTCGTCCTGCGGGAGACCGCTACGCTCTGGCCCGAGATGTCGATGCCGGAAACGCGCCCCGTGCCGGCCCGCGTCGCCAGCTTGTCGATCGTCTTTCCACCGCCGCACCCGACATCGAGAATCGTGAACGCCGGCGCGATCTGCACGTGGGCGAGCCCCCAGTCCGTGACCGCGGAGTGGCGGCGATTCATCAACCAGAGTGAGAGCTTGCCGGGCCACCCTGCCGGTTTGCGAACCAGGGTCGGCAGGAGCAGGACTGCACCAATGGCCACAACGCCGGCCAGAATGCCATGCGCGAGCGGGGACATCGGGACGGCCTACCGGGCGAAGGTCCCGTACGATACGAGAACCCGGGGCGCCCGGTTACACCCGGCTCACTCCTCCCGCAGGATCGCGACCGGATCGACGTGGCTGGAGCGCCAGGCCGGCAGCCACGAGGCGGCGAGCGTCGCGGCGAGCAGCGCCGCCGCAACCACGGCGAAAGTCAGCGGATCGGACGGGGGGACCTGGAACAGCAGCCGCGCGAGCCCGCGCGTCCCGGCCAGCGCCAACACCAGGCCGAGACCCACGCCCGCGGCGCCGAACAGCAGCCCGCGCTGCACGATCAGCCACTGCACCGCACGGCTCTGCGCCCCGAGCGCGAGCCGGATCCCCATCTCGCGCATCCGCTCGCGGACCAGCTCGGCGAGCACGCCGTAGACCCCGACGACCGCGAGCACCACGCCCAGCAACCCGAACATCGACACCAGGGTCATCACGAAACGGTCGCGGGCCATCGACGTGGCGCGGATGTCGCTCATCGTTTCGAGGCGCGTGATGGCGAGCTGCGGATCGAGATCGCGGACGGCGCTGCGCACCAATGGGGCGAGCGCCATCGGGTCGCCCCGCGTGCGCGCCACGACCGACATGGCGTGTGAGCCTTCCTGGGCAAATGGTGCGATCGCCTCGATCTCCGGAGCCATCCCCGGAGTGACCTGGTGCTCGCTCCCCACGACCCCGACGATCGTCCGCCACGTCGAGTTGGAGTCGGGCTTCTGATCGAAGCAGATCCGCTGCCCGACGGGATCAGCTCCCTTGAAGTACTCGCGGGCGAACACGTCGTTGATCACGACCACGTACGGCGGACCGGCGTCCGCAGTGGTGATCCACCGGCCGGCGCGTAACGGCACGCGCATGGTACGGAAGTAATCAGGCGTCACCTGGCGGTGCAGCAGCGACGCTCCAAAGTTCCCGCCCGACGCGCCGGCGATGCTGAAGGCGCTGCTCCACCCCGGCCGGGTGAGCGGCAGTCGCGTCACGGCCGCGGCGTCGGTGACGCCGGGAAACCCGCGCACCCGCTCGAGCAGCTGGTCGAAGAACTGGCGAATCGGCGCACCGTCGCCGTATCGATTGCCGGGAAGCTCGATCGACGCCGTGAGCACGCTCGTCGGATCGAAGCCGGGATCGACCCCCTGCAGCTTGGCGTAGCTGCGCACCAGGAGTCCGGCCGCGACCGACAGTGCGAGGGCGACGGCGACTTCCGCGACCGCGAGCCGGGCACCCCAGCGGCGCACGTGCACGCCGGCGCTGGCCCCCCGGCTGCTCGTCGCCAGGGCGTCGCCGGGAGCGCGGCGACTCGCCCACACGGCCGGCGCGATCCCGAACAGCATGCCGCAGGCGAGGGAGACGCCCACGACGTACAGCGCTACCCGCCAATCGAGCGCGACGGTGTCCACCGGGAGCAGCGAGCCGTCGGGCGGCAGCAATAGCGTCAGGATGCGTGTCCCCACCCAGCCGAGCCCCAGGCCCGCCGCCCCGCCGGCGGCCGACAGCACGAGGCTCTCGGCGAACGCCTGCCGGACGAGCCGCGAGCGCCCCGCGCCGAGGGCCGCGCGGATTGCGGTCTCGCGGCTGCGGCTCGCGGCCCGGATCAAGGAGAGGCTCGCGATATTCGCGCAGGCGATCAACAGCAGCAGGCTCACCGCGCCGAGCAGGACCAGGAGGGGAAGGCGGGTATCGCCGGCGAGGAAGCGGTGCAGCGGCTGCAGCTCGGCTTCCATGATTCGGTTGGTGGCCGGGTATTCGACCTTCAGCTGTTCCGCCACAGCGCGCAGCTGGGCGTTGGCCTGCTCGACCGATACGCCGGGCTTCAGCCGGGCGATCACGCGCAACCAGTGCGCCCGCCGGAAGAACACCTGGGCCGCATCGTCCTTCGACCACCCCACCGGGGACCACAGGTCGATGTTCGGTTGCGGGAACGCGAACCCGCGCGGCGCAATGCCGACGACCAGCGCGGCTCGTCCGTCGACGGGGATCGTGCGGCCGACGATGGCGGGATCCCGGCCCAGCGCGGTCCACAGCCTGTCGCTGACGACGATGCGGGGCGTTCCGCTGTCCCAGGTGTCGGCGTCTGTGAACCCCTCGCCGCGCTCCGGGACTACGCCGAGGACCGAAAAGAAGTTCCCCGTCACGCGGGCGACGGGAACGAGGCGCGGCGTCCCGTCGACCATCAGGGTGGCGGTCAGACCGAAGTGGACGTACGCCATCATGTCCTGGATACCCGCCACCCGTGCCCGCCAGTCGAGATAGTTCGCGGGGGCGGCATCGGACATGTGCCACAGGAAGTCCTTGTTGTTCTCGCCGATCAGGACGAGGCGTTCGGGCCGGCGGAACGGCAGCGGCCGAACGAGGACGGCGTTGACGGCGGAGTAGATCGCGGTGTCGGCGCCGATGGCGAGCGCGAGCGTGAGGATCGCGGCCGCGGTGAGCGCCGGAGTACGCGCCAGGGTGCGGAAAGAATGGCGCACGTCGGCCCAGAGATCGGAGAGCCACCGCGTACCGCGTCCATCGCGATGCGCTTCGCGCAGGCTCTGCACGCCGCCGAAGGCGAGCACTGCCTGGCGGCGGGCCTCCACCGGGGTCATGCCGTTCGCGATGTTCTGCTCGGTTTGCAGCGCGATGTGGTAGGCGATCTCGTCGTCGAGCGCGCGATTCATCTGTCCGGAACGGAGCACCGACGCCAGGGCGTACCGCAGCTTGCTGAGCAAAGGACCTCCTTCAGGTCGTTTGCAGGACCCAGGTGACGGCGGTGACGTAGTGCTGCCATGCGGAAGTCTCGCTGCGCAGTAGGCGCTGCCCCTTCGGGGTGAGACGGTAGAAGCGGGCGCGACGGTTGTTGTCGGTCGCGCGCCATTCGGCGTCGATGGATCCGCTGCGCTCCAGGCGTTGCAGCGCGAGGTAGAGCGAGCCCTGGTTGATGCGCAGCGTGCCGCGGGAGAACTGCTCGATCCGCTGCGCGATGCCCCAGCCATGCATCGGCTCGAGCGCCAGCGTCTTCAGCACCAGCAGGTCGAGGGTGCCGCGCAGCACATCGGGTTGTTCGGCCGGCATCGTCTCCTCCCGGAATCCAGTAGAAGGATGCCGCCGGCCGTGAGGACCGTCAAGGCGCCCGCGACGGGCTCCGCACACGACCCGGGCAGGACGCTGACGTCCCGATCTGCCGGGCGGGCGCCGTGGCCGGTACCCTAGACGCGTGAAGCACTTCCTGCTGGGCGTCGCAGCGACACTCGCCGTGCTGGTCGTTGCCGGGCTCGCTTACCTGCTGCTCGGCTTTGCCGAGGTCCGGGGCGACCAGCCGGTGACCGGCCTCGAGCGCACGGTGATGCGCGCCGCGGTACACGCTTCGGTGCGGCGCCACGCCCCCACCGATTCGGATCCTGTTCCACCGACCGACGCCAACCTGATCGCCGGTGGCCGGGAGTATCTCAATCAGTGCGCGGGGTGTCACGGCACACCCGGGAAAGAACGCGAATGGGCAAGCCCGTTGAATCCTGATGCTCCGCAGCTGCCGACCGTCGGGACGGAATACACCCAGGCTCAGATCTTCTGGGTAGCCAAGCACGGCATCCGGCGCACGGGGATGTTCGCCAACGGGGTGTGGGATGCGGACTCGGTGCTGTGGCCGATCGCGACATTCATCAAACACATCAAGGACCTCCCGCCGGCGGTGCGGGAATCTCTCGCGGTTCGTCCGAAACACTAGGCGGGGAATCGTTTCAGCCGGCGTACCCCCAGGCCGAACGCCGCGGCGCCAACGCCGACGCCGGTGCTGAAGATGATCCAATGAAAAGACGGCGGCTCGCGTCCCGCGAGCGCCAGCGGGTAGTCCAGCATGAAAGAGAGCAGCACGATGGTACCGCCGAGGATGGCGAGCGCCCAGAGCCAGGGAGCGAACCGTAACCGGGCGTCCTGCCCTTTCATGCGCAGCAGCACGAGCGCCCCCGCTACGAGGCCGAGACTGATGATGACCGGCGCCAGAACGGGCGCCGTCCACGGCACCGGGATCAGGAACAGGATGTCCCACGAGAGGACCGAAACCGGCCACCCGATGAGGACACGCAGCCAGACGTAGTAGAAGATGTCCCAGACGCCGAACGCGCAGCTGAACCAGAGGAACCGCTCCCAGCTGTCGCGCCCCGCCAGCGCCCCCACGGCGAGCAGCATGACGATCGTGGCAGCCTCCCGGAACGCTTCGACGACGGGGATCGTGCCGACGGCGGCGGTCGGCGTCGAGACGGCCGGGTCGCCGGGAGCGAGGATCTGCCGCAGATAAACCACCACGGCCGCTTCGACAAAGGCCATGGCGATTGCGTAAACGACCACCCACACCGTCGCGCGCTTCATAGCTCAAGAATAGTGTGTCGCAATTGCGCCGACGGTGGCGCAAAAACGCCCTAGGCAGAATGGCCTTCAGCGGTGACCTTGAATGGGTCTACAGGAGGCCAGGGGGCCTTGTCCGGGGAAGCGACCGAGGCGCGGCAACGGGAAGTCTTGCGCCAGGCGAGCGTCGCGCTGCAGGGCCGTGTGGTCACCCTGTGGACGGTGTCGTCGTACGCCGAGGTCGTCCCCATGCTGTCGAGCCACGCCACTGCACCTTCCCCCACGATGGCGCTCGATGTCGACGGCACGTTGCGCCGCTGGGGCGCGTACATCATTGAAGGCAGCCAATGGGTGGGGTGCCGACTCGACGACGACGGCCGCTGGTGCGTCGCCCCGGTCCGCACGCACCCGGCGGCGCCGCCTCCCGAAGGAGTAGAACGACGCAGCCGCGAGCGTATCACCCTGGAGCTCGCCGGGCTCTGCATGGGACTCGTGGAGCGACCGGCGGTCGCCGGCTCGCGGCGCCTGCCCCAGGCGGAGGCGCTCATCGAGCTGGCCCGTCATCCGAGCGTCGTGGCCCACGAAGTCGCCGGTCCCCTCACCGCGACGCTGTTTGCCATCGAGGCGTGTCGCGAGACCGTCGGCCAGGCGGCTTCGCTGGACCCGGCATCCCGGACCGAGATCCTCGACGGCCTCACGTCGATCGCCGAGGGCTGCGAGCGCGCGATCGAGTATCTGCGCTCGGTGCAGGATCGCGCCCGCGGGGCGCTGGCCCGCTCCGAGCGCTTCGATGCGGTCGCCGTCATGCAATCCTGCGTCACGCTGGAGCGGCCGCTCGCGAAAAAGCGCGGCGTGACGCTCGGCTGGGAGACGTCGGCGACCGGCGTCTACCTCCAGGGCGACCCGAATGCGATGTACCGCATCCTCACCAACCTGATTCACAATGCCGTAGACGCCTCCGCCGGGCAGCACGGGACGGTGACCGTCCGACTCGAGCTGGACAGCGGGGGCCTGCGCCTCATGGTGCGCGATCAAGGCGCCGGGATCGCCTCGGCGCACCTCGACCGGATCTTCGAGCCGGGGTTCACCACCAAGCCGCTCGGCGCCGGTTCGGGCATGGGGCTCACGGTGGTGCGCGAGACCACGCGACACATGTTCGGAGGAGAGGTCACGGTCGAGTCGTCACCCGGCAAGGGGACGGTGTTCACCGTCGTCTTGCCGCTCCCGCGGCAGCGCGTGTCCGGGCCGCAGATTCTGCCTTCCTGACGTGAACAGCCGCATCGTACTCCTCAGTGCGCTGTCCGCGTTAGCCGGCTGCGGCAGCGATTCGCCGACGTACACAGGGATGGGCGGCAACGCCTGCATCCCGACGTCGACGCAGGTCTGCATGATGGGCAACAATTTCAGTCCGGCGAACCTCACGATCGGCCACGGGACGACCGTCACCTGGAAGAACGGCGACCCACGCAACCACACGGTTGGAAACGCCACCGGCTCCGCCGACACGTACACGAGCGGCTTTATTGCGTCGGGGGGGACGTTCAGCCACACGTTCGCGAACCCGGGGACCTACGCCTACTACTGCGGCATCCACGGCGCCGACGGAAACCCGCCGACCGGAATGCACGGCACGATTACGGTGAATTGAGTCGGGGAGGAGCTGCTATCTCAATCCGTGCGACCGAGCAGCCGCAGCTGTTCGGACTTCAATTCACCGTACGAGTGGTCGGCATAGGCGGCGATGTCGGTGTAGGGGAAATCGATCACCGGATAGAGCTCGGAGAAATCGTTCTTCTGCCATTTGTGGATGAGCGCTTTGGTCACCGATACGTGGGCTACGAGCGTCAAGAGCGGCTCAGGGATGGTTTGTTCCCGCAGCAGATGCGCTTTGTGGATGATCAAATCGCTCAACTCCTGTTCGAGCGGAGCGTACACAGCCACTACCCAGGCGTAATTCTCCTGCCACTCCTCCGGCGTCAGCTGCCGGCCCGCTTCATACACCTGCTTTCTGCCGAGCTTGGTGAGTTGCGCCTGATAGGCGATCGCAATCGTTCGCGTGATGATGAACAGCGGACCGTAGAACTCGTTGAGCCTGCGATTCACCAGCTCCAGTCGCGACTGATGTCTCGTGAGCCGCAGGTTATTCCAGTAGGTGAGGAAGTACCCGATGACGGCGATGGCCGCCGTCACGACCAACGGTGTGACGCTGACGTTCAAGGAGCGATTACGGCTTTCACGGCTGCGCGGGCCAGGGCCTCGTTCACCGTCGCCCCTTCCGCTTCGACCACGCGGCCGCTCGTGTGCTCCAGGACCACGCGCCCGACGCCGGGTTGCGACCATCGCGAACCGGTGCCCCGGTCGTGACGCCAGAT
>DATFTG010000311.1:0-14131 GCA_035262265.1 Gemmatimonadales bacterium | reverse complement strand
GACGCTGTCGTTGTGCGCGCACACGAACAGCCCCACGTACACGGTATCGGGGAGGGCGATCGAGTCGAGCTTGTGCGTGACCAGCGTGTCGCCGAAGCGGGCGATCGACATCAGAAAGACGCCGTCCTTGCGCTCGAGCTGAATGACGGCGTCGGCCGCGGGCGGCAGGCTGTCCGGGGATTTCACCTCCTCGGTCATCCCCCCCACGGCGCGGCGAAACTGCAGCGAAGCCAGGCCGTTGCCATGCAGCGTCGCCGTCACGTGCGTCCCGTTCGGGTCGAGCGTCGGGCGGACCGTCCAGCCAACCTTGCGGTGCTCTTCCACGCCGGGCCCCAGGAAGCGGGCGCGCGTCGACAGCAGGAAGTTGCCGCTGAGCCGGGTCCACACGAAATGGAAGTCATCGTGCTCGGCCCACATGTTCTGCCCGGAGCCGACGATGAGATAGGCCTCACGCTTCGGATCATAGGTGGTCGAGCCGGCGTGCGACACCTTTCCGACGTCGCCCTCCTGATCGAAGGTGCCGATACGACCCTGCGCGTACGCCGCAGGCACAAGCAGTGGAAAGAGGGCGAGCGTGAGCAGGCAAGTGGCGACGGCGTGGCGGCGCATTGACCAAGCCCCTTTGGTGGTGGTGCCCGACTGAAACATAGCCTCCAGGCTTTCTATTGAGGGCGCGCTGTGACCACGGCGGGCCCGTAGAGGCCAGACCGAACCGGGTTGTCTGCGATTGCCTGGTCGCGCAGCTTCCAGGCATGCGCGTTTCTCTTGGCGCCTCCACGGCCCTCCTCGCTGTGTCGTGTGCATCGCACCAGAAGGCCATCGCTTCTCTCGCCTTGTCATGCGCGGCGCCGAGTACCGCGACCCGGTTCGATCCCAGCCGAGTGGAGCAGCTTGCGGGAGTCTACGCGGTCACCCTCCAGGCAGACTCGTTCCCCGCACACGGAGCGCGAGCCTTCGGCCGCCTGCGCTTGGGCATCAACAGCGACACTCTGCACACGGTTGCGGCGCGACCGCTCGTCGGCATCCTCGAGATGAACCTCGATGCTGTTTTCGCACCGTACAGTCACGACCCCCGCTCGACCGCCGCCCGGGCACCCGGCGTCTACTTCGAGGCTGGCGCGTTCGAGATCGGCGTTCAACCCAACTTGAATGATGGCACCAGCACCAGTCTGACTCCCGAGCTGGTCTGGCCCGAAGGATTCCAGGGACGCTGGGATCCGCATTACGGCATCGCACAGGTCCTGAACCCTGCCACTGGAAAGCCGGCGCACGTCGGCGGAGAGTTCTGCGCCGTGCGAACGCGCTGACAGATCGGGTCGCACATGACCCTCCGCTGGCTCATCGCCACACTGCACATCCTCACGCTCCCCTCGGCCTCGGCGCGATCTGGGCGCGGAGCCGCGCGTTGCGGCGCCTGCACAGCGGCGATCGCCGCCCCACGCCTCGCCCTGATCAGCCGGATCCAGGCCGGCCTGGTGATCCTGATGGTGTTCGCCGCGACCGCCATGGCCCGCGGCTTCTTCCACTAGGACAGAGGACCTGACGACGCATAGATTGGGCGCAGATGCCCACCATCTGCCGCCCGCCGCTGCTGACACCCGATCAGGCCAGGGCCCTCGTGGCGCGGCGGTGCACCCTCGCCCAGGACGACGGGAGCGTCTAGGGCATTGGTCATCTCCGTCTCGGGGCTGAGCCGTCGCTTCGGGAGCAAGATCGCGCTGGATGGTGTGAGCCTCGAGCTGTCCCGCGGCGCCGTGTATGGCCTCGTCGGCGCCAACGGCGCCGGAAAGACGACCCTGATCCGCCACCTCCTCGGCCTGCTGCGCGCCGAGACCGGGGCCGTGCGCGTCCTCGGGCTCGATCCGGTTCAGGAGCCGGTCGCGGTGCTGTCCCGCATCGGATACCTGTCCGAAGAAAACGACCTTCCCGGCTGGATGACGGTCGACGAGCTGCTGCGCTATACACGGGCATTCTATCCCACGTGGGATGACGCCTACGCGGCGGAATTACAGGAGTCGTTCGCGCTCGACCCGGGGACGCGCATCAGAAACCTGTCGAAAGGCGAGAAGGCGCGGGCGGGATTGCTCGTCGCCCTCGCTCACCGCCCCGAGCTCCTGATCCTCGATGAGCCCTCGTCCGGCCTCGACCCCATCGCGCGGCGCGACATCCTCGGCGCCGTCCTGCGGATCATCGCCCACGAAGGCCGCACCGTGTTGTTCTCGTCGCACCTGCTGGACGAAGTCGAAGAGGTCGCGGATCACGTCACCATGATCAGCCGGGGCCGCATCGTGCTGAGCGGCCCCCTCGACGACATCAAAACGGCCCACCGCGTCGACGGCCGCGTCCCCACCCTCAATGAAATCTTCGTCGCCACCGTCGGCGAGACGTAGCGCACCGTCGTCTCCCGCCGCAGCGATCGCCTGGGAGTTTCAACGCCGGCATCGCTGGGGACTGCTCGCCATCGCCGCCTATCTGATCGTCCTCGCGATCGTGAAGCTCGTCGTCCTGGCGCGGGGGCAGGTCGTCGTCTTCAGGAGCGACGAGAGCTTCGCATTCGCGGTTATCGTGCCCCTGGACGCTACCCTCACCTATTGCCTGGCCCTTTTCACCTATGGTCTCTCCGGGGACCTCGCCGGGCGCCCATCGATGTATCCGCGCCGCCTCTTTACGCTCCCGGCTTCCACCGCGGCCCTCGCCGGTTGGCCGATGCTGTACGGCTCGATCGCCATGATCCTGCTCTGGGCGGCGGCACGGACATTCGTGGTATGGCCGTCGGGATTCGATATCCCCGTGATCTGGCCCGCCGTCGCGGCGGCGGCGCTGCTCGCCTGGACGCAGGCGTTGACCTGGATGCCCTATGGTCTGCCGGGTCTGCGCGTCATCCTCGCTGTACTATGGCTGGGGACGCTGCAGAGCATCGTGCTCCTGGCACTGCGCTATGAGGCCAGAGAAGGCGTAATGCTCGCCATCCTTGCGCCACAGCTTCCCCTTGCCTTTCTCGTCTCCCGATTCGCAGTGGCGCGCGCGCGCCGCGGAGTCGTGCCCGACTGGCGCGGCGCCTTCACCTGGATCGGCGCGCTCGCGCGGGTCCGGGGCCGCTCCGCGAATTTCGCAACGCCCGAACGGGCGCAGCGGTGGCTCGAGTGGCGCCGGCATGGCCGCACGCTGCCGGCGCTCGTGGCCATCCTCCTGCCGTTCGAGCTGGCGCTGCTGTTCACGACCGGCGGTACGCCGGCCCTCGTCTTCATCATCCTGCTCGGG
This sequence comes from Gemmatimonadales bacterium, assembly GCA_035262265.1. Classification (GTDB taxonomy): domain Bacteria; phylum Gemmatimonadota; class Gemmatimonadetes; order Gemmatimonadales; family GWC2-71-9; genus DASTHG01. The sequence goes on along the minus strand of DATFTG010000311.1, from coordinate 10,870 downwards.
GTGCTGCTCACGCCCGCTCTCATGGCGGCGTTCGTCGCCGCGACGGTGCGCAAGCCCGATCTCGACGGGCGCGAGGCGCGCGAGGACTACGGCATGGCGCCGTTCCTCGCGACCCGACCGCTCTCCAATCGCTCCCTCATCGCCGCGAAGCTCGCAATGTCGCTGTGGAGCACGGCGTTGGCCTGGGCGCTCGTGATCATCGCGATCCCGATCGCGTTGCGGCTGTCGCAGACGTGGCCGGTCGTGATCGACCGCTGGCATCGGACCGTCGCGCTGATGGGTGCAGCACGAGCGGCCGTGATCGTGGTGCTCATCATGGCGGCGTTCATCGCCGCGACCTGGAAGCAGCTCGTGCAGACGCTTTGCATCGGTATGACGGGCCGGATCTGGATTGTGCGAGCGAGCCTGGTGGGGACGCTCGCCTTCCTGTGCGTGATCGGCCCACTGTTCGACTGGATCGACAGCAATAGCGCCGTGCGCGCCGTCCTCTGGAATGCGGCCCCGCTGCTGCTCGGGGCGCTGGCCTGCGTGAAGCTGTGCGCCGCCGCCTGGGTGGCGGTGCGGCTGTTTCGCAGTCGCCTGCTGCGCGACCGCACGCTCGTCCTCGGTGCCGCGGGCTGGTGCGTCGCGGTGTTGGCGCTTTCCGCCGTGCTCAGCTGGTGGATCGCGACGGAGCTGTTCCCCCGATACCTGTTCGTGTACGCGGCGATCCTCGCGGTTCCGGTGGTCCGCCTCGCGGCCGCGCCACTGGCGCTCGACTGGAATCGCCATCGGTGACGGTCGATCGGAGGTGGATCCTCGCGGCCGTGTTGACTCTCATCGGGGTGCCCGGGGTCGTCGCGCTCATCGGGGCAGTGTCATTTCAAGCCGCCAATCGCAGCAACCGCACGATGGTCGTCGCGGGACAGGAGCGGGAATACCTGCTGTATGTCCCCGCGAGCCTCGACCGCACGAGGCCGGCGCCGCTCGTCATCAGTTTGCATGGCGCCGGACTGTGGGGCGCTGCGCAGCGGGAAATCAGCCAGTGGAATCGTGTCGCCGACCGCGAGCGATTCCTCGTCGTCTACCCCTCCGGCGCGCCCGGCGCAGGGCCCCGGGTCTGGCATCTGGAGGCGAATGACAGTCTCCCGCAGGACGTCCGGTTCATCGCGGCGCTGATCGATACCCTCGCAGCACAGTTCGACATCGACCGGACGCGGATCTACGCCGATGGACTCTCCAACGGGGGTGGTATGGCGTTCGCGCTGTCATGCACCCTTTCCGACCGGATCGCCGCGGTCGGCCTGGTCGGCCCCGCCCTCACCCTGCCCTGGCGATGGTGTACCGACCGGCATCCGATTCCAGCGATCTGGTTTCACGGTACCGCCGATCGCGCCGCTCCCTACCACGGGGGAACATCATTGGTCGCCCCGACCGAACCGTTCCCGAGCATTCCCGCGTTCGTGGCGAAGTGGGCGCAGCGCAACCGGTGCGGCGCAACGCCGCAGGACTCGTCCATCGCGGCCGACATTACCCGGAGTGTGTACACGCAGTGCGCGGACGACGCCACGGTCGTGCTCTACACCATTCGCGGCGGGGGCCACACCTGGCCGGGTGGCGGGCCGCTGCCCGACGCGTGGGTCGGACCCACGAACAGGGAAATCGATGCCACGAGCTTGATCTGGGCTTTCTTTTGCGAGCATCCCCTCGGTGCCGGTAGGTGAGACCTTATCTCGTTGCCCTGGTTCTCGTCGTCACTGTGGCGCTGATCGTGTCGGGCATCCACCCCTCCGATCGCACCACCTGGTGGCTCGAGGTTTTTCCGATCCTGATCGCCGCGCCGATCCTCGTGTTGACGGCGCGCCGCTTTCCGTTGACCACCCTGACGTACACACTGCTCGCGATCCACGCCGTCATCCTGATGGTCGGTGGCCACTACAGCTACGCCCGGGTGCCGCTCGGCTTCTGGATGCAGAACCTCCTCGGGCTCGCCCGCAACGACTACGATCGCCTCGGACACTTCGCCCAGGGCTTCATCCCGGCGATTCTGATCCGCGAGATCCTGCTGCGCACCTCACCGCTCCGACGCGGTCGCTGGCTGTTCGTGATCGTCACCGCGATGTGTCTTGCCTTCAGCGCCTGCTACGAGTTCTTCGAGTGGGGAGCGGCCGTCGCGGGCGGGCACGCCGCCGATGCGTTTCTCGGCACCCAGGGAGACGTGTGGGATACGCAGTGGGACATGTTCTGCGCTATGATCGGCGCGATCGTCGCGCAGCTGACACTCGGCCGAATGCATGACCGAAGTCTCGCGCGTTTGTTGACTCGCGAGTAAACTCGCGGCTCGGCTCTCTGTCACTGACAGTGACTTTCCACCGAACCGGGTCGCCATCGGCGACAGAAAGCCGAGTCGCGGCTATCAGCCGCGAATGGCGCCGGGGCGTCGACAAGCTCAAGCGGTGTCGGCCGTCGCGACACTCCCCGCCAGCTCCCGCCGCACCGCCGGCGCGACCTCGGTCCCGATCAGCTCGATCGACCGCATCAGCTCGGCATGCGGCAGCGACGACGCATTCATCTGAAACGTGAACCGTGACACTCCGCCGAGCGCGTCGCTGTGCCGCAGAATCTTCTCGGTCACCTCATCGGGTGTACCGATCAGGTGCGCGCTGTAAGGCCCGAGCTGGGCATCGAACTCGGCGCGCGTGGGAACGTGCCAGCCGCGCTCTCTCGCGACGGTCCCGATCGCCTTGGCAAACCCGGGGAAGAACTTGTCCACCGCTTCCTGCCTGCTCGCGGCGACGAGCCCCAGCGAGTGGACGCCGACGGTGAGCCGCTCCGGGGAATGGCCGGCCTGTGCGCCCGCTTCGCGATACAGATCGATGAGCGGACGGAACCGCCGCGTCTGTCCCCCGATGATCGCCACCATCAGCGGCAGCCCGAGCGTCCCGGCCCGGACGAACGACTCCGGAGTCCCACCGACGCCGAGCCAGATGGGGAGCGGATGCTGCACTGGACGGGGATACACGCCCTGCCCCGTCAGCGCAGGACGAAACGCGCCCGACCAATGGACATGCTCCTGCTCGCGAATCTTGAGCAGCAGGTCGAGCTTCTCGGCGAACAACGCGTCGTAATCATCCAGATTGAAGCCGAACAGGGGAAACGCTTCGATCGACGAACCCCGGCCCACGACCATTTCAGCCCGGCCGCGGGAAATCAGGTCCAGGGTGGCGAACTGCTGAAACACGCGCACCGGGTCCGCGGCGCTCAATACCGTCACCGCACTGGTGAGCCGAATGCGCTCCGTACGTGCCGCCGCCGCGCCGAGGATCACCGCGGGAGCGGAGTCGAGGTAGTCCTTCTTGTGATGCTCGCCGATTCCGAAGACGTCCAGCCCGACTTGCTCGGCGTGCACGATCTGTGCGATGAGGTGATTCACCCGTTCTGACGGCGCGACGGCGAGGCTCGTTTCGTCATACGCGGCTGCGAAACTGTCGATCCCGATCTGCACCGAAACCACAACCCTTCTGGTTGAGTGTCCATTGACGCCGGCAACAGAACAGCGAGACCGGCCAAATGGTTCCTGGACGCAACTCGCGCAACCGCCCTCCAGGCGCCATCCTTTCCGAATCGTGCACACCATCCTCCTGACCGACCGCGGGGCGCGGCTCGATGGCCGCCTCTTCTATTGGTCCCTGACCTCCGCCCTCGCCGGTTTTCTGTTCGGCTTCGACACCGTCGTCATTTCGGGTGCCGAGCAGACGATCCAGCACCTCTGGGGCCTGAGCCCCGCGATGCACGGCTTCGCTATGGGCGCGGCGCTCTACGGCACCGTGCTCGGCTCGCTCACGGGCTCGTGGCCCGCCGACCGCTTCGGACGGCGCCCCACCCTTCTCGCCGTCGGCATCCTGTTCCTCGCCTCCGCCGTGGGGTCGGCGCTCGCGCCGAACGTCGCCGTGTTCATCGTGGCCCGATTCATCGGCGGCATCGGCATCGGCATCAGCACCGTGGCGGCGCCGCTCTACATCTCCGAGATCGCGCCCCCCGCCCAACGCGGCCGCCTGGCGGCGATGTTCCAATTCAACATCGTGCTCGGCATCGTGATCGCCTTCGCGTCCAACGCGCTGCTCGCCCGCCTCGGGCCCGATGCCTGGCGTTGGATGCTCGGGGTGGCGGCGGTGCCGTCGCTCGCCTACACCCTGATGTGTCTCGGTCTCCCCGAGAGCCCGCGCTGGCTGCTCACGCGCAAGGGCGATCGACCGGCGGCGCTCAAGGTGCTGTGGCTCGTCATGGGCGGCGCCGCACCGTCCCAGCTGGAAGCGGCGGCCGACGCGATCGTCGCGGCGAGCGCCGAGCAGGAGGGACACTCCGGATTCTGGACGTGGCGGCTGCGCGTGCCGATCGCGTTGGCGTTCCTGGTCGCGTTCTTCAACCAGCTCTCCGGGATCAACGCCATCCTTTATTTCGCGCCGCGCATCTTCGCCATGACCGGCCTCGCTCCCCAGGCGGCGCTGTTGCAGTCGGTGGGGATCGGCGTGACCAACCTGATCTTCACGTTCGTGGGGCTGTGGCTGATCGACCGGTTGGGCCGGCGCACGCTGCTGCTGATCGGCTCGGTCGGCTACATCGTCTCTCTCGGCGCCTGCGCCTGGGCGTTCTTCACGCATCACGAATCGATCGTCCCGGTCTGCATCTTCGCCTTCATCGCGGCCCACGCCATCGGGCAGGGCACGGTGATCTGGGTGCTGATCTCGGAGATCTTCCCCAACAAATACCGCGCCGCCGGACAGTCGCTCGGCAGCGGGACGCACTGGGTATTCGCGGCGCTGCTCACGACCGTCTTTCCCCTGATGGTCAGCGCGATCCAGCCGGGCGCCATCTTCCTGTTCTTCTGCGGTATGATGACGCTGCAGCTCATCTGGGTCCTCACCATGGTGCCGGAGACAAAGGGGGTCCCGCTGGAGGAGATCCAGCGGCGACTCGGCCTTGTTGCCGGATGACGCAGGCCGTGGTGGCCGGTCTGGGAGAGGCGCTCTGGGACGTGCTCCCCGACGGCGACCATTTCGGCGGCGCCCCGGCGAACGTCGCGGTCCACGCAGCCTCGCTCGGCGCCGAGTCGTGGCTCATCAGCGCAGTGGGACGCGATGCGCGCGGCGACGCCGCGCTGGCGCGACTCGCGGCTGCCGGGGTGCGGTGCGATACCGTCGCCCGCCTCGCCGATCACCCCACCGGCGTGGTCCGCGTGACCCTCGATACCGCCGGCCAACCGGTCTACGACATTGCCGCCGAAAGCGCCTGGGATTACATGCCGTGGTCGGCGGACATGCAGGACGTGGCGGCGCGAGTCGAGGCGGTGGCGTTCGGCTCGCTCGCCCAGCGGGCGCCGGTCTCGCAAGCCACGATCCGGCGCGCCGTCCAGGCCACGCGCGACACGGCCTGGCGGCTGTTCGACGTCAACCTGCGGCAGACCTACTACGACGCCGAGGTCCTGACGGCGTCCCTCGAGCTGGCCAATGCGGTGAAGCTGAACGATGAGGAATTGCCCGTCGTCGCGAGCCTGTGCAAGCTGCCCGACGGCCCGCCCGTCGACCAGCTGCGCGCGCTGAGCGAGCGGTTCAATCTGCGCCTGGCGGCGTTGACCCGCGGTCCATGCGGCTCGGTCCTCGTCACCGCCGATCGCGTATGTGAGTCGGCCGCGGCGCCGGCGGTGGTCGCCGATACCGTTGGCGCGGGAGATGCTTTCACGGCCACGCTGCTCATCGGCATGCTCGCCCGGCGATCGCTCGAAGAGGTGAGCCGGCGAGCCAACGCGGTGGCCGCCTATGTCTGCTCGCAGCCGGGCGCGACCCCGCCGATCCCCGAGGCCCTGAAATGGTAGACGCCCTCCGCGAGCAGCTCGCAAGATTCCAGAATTGGCGCGAAGCCCATGCAGACTTCGACGCCGCCGTGGCCGGTATCCCACTCGACCTGCGTGGAGCGACGCCGCCCGGACTGCCCTATTCGCCGTGGCAGCTGATCGAGCATTTACGGTTCACGCAGGCCGATATCCTCGAGTTCTGCCGCAACGTCGACTACGTCGAGCACAAATGGCCCGATGAGTACTGGCCCACGTCGGCAGCGCCCCCCGACGCGGACGCATGGGATGCGTGCGTCGCGGCATTTCGCCGCGATCGGGAAGCACTACAGAAATTGATTCGCGATCCCCGCGTCGATCCGCTCGCGAAGGTTCCAGCGGGAACGGGACAGACGTATCTCCGGGAGTTCCTGCTGGTCGCCGACCATACCGCCTATCACGTCGGCCAGCTGATCGTCGTCCGGCGCCTGCTCGGCGCCTGGAAGGCATCCTGATCTCACGAACACTCGTCCCCTTCTTCCTTGCGTGCATCGCGTCGGTCGTCGCCCTGAACCACTTCGACAACATCCCCGCCTACCTGACGCTCGCGCCCGGTTATCTCGTCCAGTCGTGGTTGTTCGAGCGGCACTGGGCGCTCGGGGGATTGGGCTACCAGGCGACGATGGTCGGCGTATCGGCGGTCTTCTGGACGGCGATCCTCCTGGGCTTCCTCGCCGCAGCGCGCATGCTGCACCGTTGGTTGCGTCGCCTGCGAAGCGATTGATGCGTTGCTTCCTCAGGACGGCGCGGTCATCTTAGAGCCATGGTGGAGCGGCGCTACAACGACACCGAGATCGCGGCGATTTTCCGCGCCGCCGCCGACGGCCCGCAGCCGCCGGCCCGGGAAGTCCCCCGCGACGAGGGCCTGACCCTCGCCGACCTGCAAACCATCGGGCGCGAGGTCGGCATCGCGCCGGACGCCGTGGCGCAGGCGGCGCACGCCCTCGACGTCCGCGTCGGCGCACAGTCCCGTACGTTCCTCGGGCTTCCCATCGGCGTCGCCCGCACCGTCAACCTCAACCGGCGCCTCACGGACGAAGAATGGGAGCGGCTCGTCGTGCAGCTGCGCGAAGTGTTCAACGCGCGCGGCATCACGCGCACCGACGGCTCGCTGCGCCAATGGACCAACGGCAACCTGCAGGTGTTGCTCGAGCCGACGGAGACGGGACATCGCCTGCGTTTCGGCACGCTCCATGGTGGCGCGACGTCGATGATCGGAGCCGGGCTCGTTTCCCTCGCTGTGGGTGGCATCGTCGCCATCGTGACGGCGGCCGGTGGTCATCTCGGAGACGCCGCTGCGGGTATCGGATTCATCGCCGCCGCCGGGCTCGGCATGATCGCCAGTGGCGCGTTGCGACTGCCGCGCTGGGCCCGCCTGCGCGGGCGCCAAATGGAAGCCATCGCCACGCAGATGGCACTCCCGCCTGCTACGACTCCTCCATCCCCTGAGCTGCCGCCTCCCGGCGGCGGATGACGATATGCCGATCCTCGAGTGGTCCGAGATCCTGCCCCGCGTCGAGCTTGCGACGCCCGCCGAGTTCGATCACGCCATCGACACGCTGTCCGCCCGCAGCAGCGCCGACCACCCGACCATCGTCGCCCTGTACGCCCACGGACACCAGGTCATCCTCGGAGTGGGACTTGCGGAGAGCTTCGTGCAGATCCAGGACGAGCGGCCGGCAAGTAAAGCGGCGCTCGTGACCGTCGGCAACACGAAAGCCGACGGGGATGTCTCGTTCTACCTGCTTGGCTCTCACCACACCGAGATCCCGCGGCGCAATCTCATCCCCATCGCCACGGCGCGACAGCTGGCGCGGGCGTTTCTCTTCGAATCCGGCAAGGTGTCCGCCGAGGTGGCGTGGGAGCCGGTGTAGACCGGAGACTCGCCGCCGCGGTGCTCGGCCTCTCGCTGTGCGCCTGCGGAGAGAGCACGACCGGTCCGCGGCTGCTGACGATGCGGCTCGCTTTCAGCGTCGAGCCGGGCACGTCGGAAGGAAACGTCGTGATCGATCCGCCGCTGCAGGTCGCGATCCAGGACCGGGCCGGCAATATCGATCGCCAGGCCTCTACCGCCGTCACCGTGTCGCTCAGCCCGAACGCCGCCGGTGCAACGCTGCGCGGCACGACGACGGTGCGCGCCGTGGCCGGGATCGCCACCTTCACCGACCTGCGGATCGACCGTCCCGGCGGCGGCTACCAGCTGATGGCCTCAGCGCCCCCTCTCCCCGCCGCGGCGAGCGCCCGCTTCGACGTGCACCTGCATTTCGTGCAGGTCACGGTCGGGATTTTCCACAGCTGCGGGCTCACCGCTCACGGCTTCGCCTACTGCTGGGGATTGAACGACGTCGGCCAGATCGGGGACAGCACCCATGTCCAGCGGCTGCGGCCGGCCCTCGTCAGAGGCGAATGGACGTTCACGCAATTGAGCGCCGGCGGCGATCACAGCTGCGGCATCGTCCCGGGCGGAGCCGCCTACTGCTGGGGCAGCAACTTCTCCGGGCAATTAGGCGACAGCTCGATGGAGGATCGCGCTGTCCCGGTGCGCGTCGCCGGGAGCCGCACGTTCGCGCAGCTCTCGGCGGGATCGTTCCATACCTGCGCGCTCGCGGCGGCCGGCGACGCCTGGTGCTGGGGGTCGAATCTGTTCGGCGCCCTGGGAGACGGTTCCCAAAGTTTGCGCACCTTCCCCGTCCCCGTCGGTGGCGGCCTGCAATTCTCCCAGCTGAGCGCCGGCGGCGTCCACAGCTGCGGCATCGCCCTGGGAAACGCGGCGTATTGCTGGGGGTGGAACGGCGGCGGGCAAGTGGGTGACAGCACCACCACGACCCGTCTGTCCCCCACTCCGGTATACGGGGGCCTGTCTTTCGCCGAGATCAGCGCCAATCCGGGCTCCGATCTCGAGGGCCACACCTGCGCCGTCACGACCGGCGGGGTCGTCTATTGCTGGGGCACCAACCAGAACGGCGAGCTGGGGGACAGCACGAACAATGGGCACCTGTCACCGAGCGCGGTGCTCGGGGCCCTGCAGGCGTCCTACGTCGGCGCGGCGCGCGGCTACGGCTGCGCGTTGACGACCGGGCAGGCGCTCCATTGCTGGGGCATCAACGCCGATGGCGAGCTGGGCGACGGCACGACGGATCCGCATCCGACCCCGAATCTCGTCGCCGGCTCGCTCATCATCACGCAGGTGAGCGCCCGCTTCGATCACGCGTGCGGCGTCACGGCGACCCAGGCGGCGTACTGCTGGGGGACGAACGACCACGGCCAGCTGGGCGACGGCACGACGACTCCGCGTCTCGCGCCCACGGCGGTGATCCAGTAGGCCGGGGCGCTCAGGCGGCGCGGCGCCGCGTGCCGACGATCAGCAGCACGACGCCGACAACCGCCGGCGCGGCGAAGATCGTCGTCATCCACGCATAGCTGCCGGCGTCCGTCGCCCCGAACCGCGCCAGATCCGCGCCGATCACGAAATAGTACGGGATCCAGACGATGGCGCAGGCGAGCAACGCCCAGGGCGCCCACGCGGCGCCGCGTCGGGCGCCGAACCATGCGACGGCGAGGAACAGGACGCCCATCGCCATCATCTGAGAGCACATGCCGACCATCGAATCCACCAGGAGCTGGTCGAGCTTCGGATTCTCGGCGTGCAGCCGTGCGTAGGTCGTCCCCAGCATCGCCTCCTCGGGCGCGCGTCCGATGATGACGCCGCTCGAGCCGCCACCCTGACCGCCATTCCGCTCCAGCGCCATCGGCACGAAGATCGCGGCCCCGACGTTCACGAGACCGTAGAGCAGCAGCAGCATGAGCCCGACGCCAGCGACGCTGCGGAACCGAATGGTGTCCATGGAATCTCCCGTTATACGCCTGGCAGGTTGCTCGGATGATCGGACCGGTCGAGGTGCACGAAGGCTTCCGCGGTGGCGACGCCGGCCTCGCGCCCGCGCCACTGCGCCATGATCTCGTGGTGCTCGCGCCAGATGCCCCGGCCGTCCTGGCTGACGTGCGCGAACAGCGCCGTTTTCTTCTGTTCGAGCACGGCTGAGGTGTCGACGTAGGTGTTGGGCAAGAAGCCCTGCGTCTGGCTGCCGGCGTTGACCTCGAAGAAGTAGAGCCGGGAAGTCTTGAGACCCATCCACGCACGGATCGCGAGGATGCTCGCCACCTGGTGGTCGGGATGGGTATCGATGGGCCAATGCGTGAAGACGAGGTCAGGTGTGGCCGTGGCGAAGAAGCCCCGCATCGCATCGATGTGGGCGTGGGTCAGCTCGGTCGCGCCGTCGATCTGGCCGAAAAACGCCGCTCTCGCGCCGAGAATCTTGCAGGCCGCCTCGCTTTCGGCGGTGCGAATCCGCGCTGCTTCGTCGAGCGACTTGCCGTCGATGCCGCGCTCGCCGCGCGTGAGGTAGAGAATCGTCACCGTATGGCCGAGGGCGGCGTAACGGGCGAGCGTGCCGCCGCATCCCGACTCGGGATCGTCGGGGTGCCCACCGACGCACAACACCGAGAGCGGCGCCGCGCCGGCGTCCCGGTCGGCCGATGCCAGCGGCAGCGTGGCACGCCCTGCGACCGTCGCCCCGAGGGCGACCAGTGATTGCTCGACGAAGCCGCGACGCGTAAGGTCTGGGTGCATGGCACCAGTTTGCCGGGATTCCGACGAACCGCAAGGAGGGCATTCGTGACCGCGTGGCGGTATTTCCTCGTCCTCGTGATTCCCGCAGCTGCCGGCGCCCAGGCGCCGCTCGTGCGCCAGCGGACGTACGCCAATCCCATCGACATCGATTACAAGTACAACTTCGAGCAGAAGAACCAGGGGATCTCGTATCGCTCCGGGGCCGATCCCGTGATCGTCGTGCAGCGCGGCGACTACTACCTCTTCGAAACGATCGGCGACGGCTACTGGCGCTCGCACGATCTGGGGACGTGGCAGCACATCACTCCCTCGCGCTGGCCGCTGACCGATGTGGTGGCGCCGGCGGTGCTGTCCGTGCGCGACACGATCTATCT
>DATFTG010000310.1:0-11229 GCA_035262265.1 Gemmatimonadales bacterium | reverse complement strand
GTCCGCGAGCTGCGCAACGTCATCGAGCGCATGGTCGTGGTCGCCCGCAAGGAAACACTGACGGTCGAGGATCTCCCCGGCGACCTGCGGGGGGAGGACCGGGTCCCCGCCGACCGCTCGCGCGGCGGGTTGCTCACCCTCGCCGAAGCGGAGGCGCGCCACATCTCCCGCGTGCTGTCGCAGACAGGCGGTCAGATCGGGGCCGCGGCGGACATCCTCGGCATCCACCGCAACACCCTCACCCGCAAAATCCGGGAATACGGCCTGTGAAGGTCGAGCAAGCGCTGCGACTGATTCCCAACCTCGAGGCGCTGGCCCCGCTGCGGGCGGCTCTACTCGCGGCGTCGCGCGCCGACGAGGGCGTGCGCTGGGCCAGCGCCGGCCCCTATCTCACGGTGGGGAAACGCGCCGTGGAGGCCGAGGACCTGCGCGAGCGGTTGGACGGCGTGATCAGCGGGGTCACGGCCCATCTGCAGGGGTTGTACCGCGCCGTGGTCGACGCGATCGCGTTGCAGGAACGCGGCGACAGATCCGGCGCGATTGCCGCGCTCCAGAAAGGCGGCGCGCTCGAAGCGCGCGTCGGCCGGTTCAAGCAGGCGGAAACGTGGTACGAGGTCGCGCTGGAGCTGGCGGTGGAGCTGTCCGACCGTGTCGCCGAGCTCGAGCTGCTGCGCATCCGCAGTGCCCTGAGCCGGACGCTGGGCCGCTACGTGGAGGCGGCGCGGCACTGCCAGCGCAGCCTGGCGCTGGCGCAGGCCGAATTCAACGATGCGGCGGTGATCGCTGCCTGCGAGGAGCTCGGCAACGTGCATCGCTCCATGGGCGAATCCCTCGGCGCGCAGGCGTGGTACGAGCGCGGGCTGGGGATGAATGGGACGCACGGCGTCCGCAGCGGGTGGTTGTTGCTGCGACTGGGCGACATCGCGCGGGAGCGCGGCGACATCCTGGCGGCTACCGGCCTGCTCGATCGGGCCCGCGACCACATGCAGGCGGGGGCCGATGCGGCCGGCATGGCGCAAACGCTGAGCGCGCAAGGGCAGGTGCACATCGCGCAGGGCCATCTGACCGCGGCGTTCACGGCGTATCGCGAGGCCCTGGTGTGGGCGCGGCAGGGGCCGGAGCCCGCCAATCTCGAGGTCGACATTCGCATTCGCCTCGCCGAGCTGGCGATGGAATCGGGACGCTGGCTGGAGGCCGAGGCCGACCTGCGCCAGGCCGAGCAGGCGGCGCTCACGCACGGTCTCGCCCACCGCCTCGTCGAGATCTACCTGGCGCTGGGGCGGCTGAGCGGGCGCGGGGGCGAAGAGACCGGGTTCGTCTTCTTCGAGCAGGCGTTGGAGCTGTGTCGCGCCCTGGAGCTCGATGCCCTGTTGATCGCGGAGGTCTGCATGGCCTACGGCAAGTTCCACGGCGCGCTGGGCGATAACGACGCGTCGCGGGCCTACCTCGACCGGGCGTCGGAGATCTATCGCGCGCGCGGCCAGACGATGGGCATGGATCGGGTACTCACCGAGCAGCAGCGGCTCGACAGCGCCTGAGAAATCCCGGCGCTACTCGTAGCGCAGCGCGACGATGGGATCAAGTGCGGCGGCGCGGCGGGCGGGCCAGATGCCGAAAAACAGGCCGATGCTGGCGCTGAACGCGAACGCGACGAGAATCGAGTACAGCGAGATCGCCGTATTCCACTGAGCCAGCGCGGACAACAGCAGCGCCCCCGAGGTCCCGACGATCACGCCCAGCAGTCCGCCGCCCATACACAGCACCAGCGCCTCCACCATGAACTGCAGCAGAATGCTGCGACGCGACGCGCCGATCGCCATCCGCACCCCGATCTCGCGCGTGCGCTCCGTGACCGACACCAGCATGATGTTCATGATGCCGATCCCGCCCACGAGCAGGCTCACCGCGGCGACGCTGGCGAGCAGGAAGCTGAACGTGGCCGTCGTTTCCTGGAACGTCGCGATCAGGTCGCTCTGGCTCGACATCTCGAAGTCGTTGTCGCGGCCGTCGGGGATCTTGTGGGCGCGACGCAGCACGCGCTCCACTTCGATCATGGCGAGGTTCATGTGCGGCAGGTCGACGACCCTGCCGGTCAGGCGATGCAGGCGATCGCTGCCGATCACGCGATAGCGCGCGGTCTGGAGCGGGATGAGGATGTCGTTGTCCGGGTTGCCGCGGCCGCTGCCGCTGGTGCCTTTTTCGGACAGGATGCCGACGACTTCGAAAGGGATACCCCGGATCTGGATCTCGCTGCCGAGCAGCGTCTGGGCGTTCGCTTTCAGCAGGTCCGGGACGTCGGCCCCGAGCACCGCGACGCGACGGCGCGCGTCATCGTCGCCAACGGTGAACATGCGCCCCGTGGTGACGGTGTACCCCTTGATCCGGCCGTAGTCCGGCGTCGTGCCGGTGATGCCGACGTTGATGTTGGTGCTGCCGTACTGCACCTGGTAGTCGTCGTTCAGCTCGGGGACGAAGCCGTCGAAGTAGCGGGCATCCTGGAGCAGCGCGCTGTAGTCGTCGACGGTGAGGCTGATCTTGACCGCGCTGGCGACGCCGTCCTGATAGCTCTGGCCCGGCTCGATCGTGAGCAGCGTCGGACCGAGACTGTGAATGCGGGCCTCCACGGCCTTGCGGGCGCCGGCGCCGAGCGCCACCATCGTGATCACCGCGCCCACGCCGATGATGATGCCCAGCATCGTGAGCAGGGAGCGCAGTTTGTTCGCGCGCACCGCCTGGAACGCGACGCGAACGATCTCCTCGATCAGCATCGAGTCCCCCCTCTTTCGGCCGCCCGAGCGATGGTAGCTACTGCTGGCGCACGCCGGGGAGCACCCCGCCGCCCGCCCGTGTTTGCGCTTTCCGCTGCTGCTTGTCGAGGTCGTTGACGAGCCCGGAGGTCGGCAGCACCAGCACGGTGTCGCCGTCCGCCACCCCGCTCAGCACCTCGGTGTAGTCGAGGTCGGTGAGACCGATCAGGACGTGCACCGGCGTTGCCCGCCCGTTGCGCAGCACGAAGGTCACCCGCGACTCGGCCCCGGTGGTGTCGGGGGGCTGCTCCGCGTGAGACGGCGCGGCATGCGGCGGCGGATCGGCGCTGGTCTGCGCCGCCGCGGGTTGAGCGGGCGCGTTGCCCGGCGTCGCGGCCACTCGCGTCGGGTCGGTGCGGGCGAGCCGGCGCCGCAGCACCTTCTTGTCGAGCCCCAGCCAGCTGGCCGCGGCCCCGATGTCGGCTTCGCTCCGCAGGGCGGCGTTGGGCACCGCCAGCACGTTGTGCCGCTCCCCGACGTTGATCTCGATCTCGGCGTTCATCCCCGGTTTCAGGAGATGGCCGGGGTTGACGATGTTCACCAGCACCGGAAACATCGTGACGTTCTGCCGCACCTGGGCCTTGGGCTCGATCTTGAGGACCTTGCCCTCGAACGGCCGGTGCGGATAGGCGTCCACCGTGATGGCGACGGGGACGCCCTGATGCACGCGGCCGATGTCGGTCTCGTCGACCATCGCCTGGAGCTGCACGGTGTCGAGGTTCGCCATCGTGAAGATCATGGTGCCGCCGCCGATGTCGCGGGTCGGCGAGGAGATGACGGAGCCGAGCTCGACGTACTTGTCGATGATCGTGCCGCTGATCGGCGCGGCGAGCCGGGTGTCGCTCAGCGCGTCGCGGGCGACCTGCACGTCGGCGCGGGCGCGCACGACGCCGGCGGTGGCGCTGGCGTTCGCCAGGCGGGCGGCCTCGTATTCGGTCTCGGTAATGGCCTGCGCCTTGAACAGCGTGTCGGCGCGGGACATCTGGATCCGGGCATTGTCCAGCTGCGCCTGGGCCATGTTCAGATTGGCGACCGCCTGCTCCAGAGCGCTGCGCGGGATGCGCGGATCGACCTCGGCCAGGAGCTGGCCGGTCCGCACGTCGGCGCCGCTCTGCACGTGCATGCCGATGATCTCGCCCGACGCCTTGGATTTGACGTCGACGGCGAGCACGGGTTGGATCGCGCCGGCGGCCGACACCCGAAGGAGGATGTCACGGCGTTCGACAGGAATCGCCTCGAACTCCGCCGCCTGCTCGGCGGGCTTTTTACAGCCGACCGCCGACGCGAGAAGGATTGCGCCCCAGAGGATGCGGTTCATTGGACACGCTCCCTCGTGAAGTCCCGCTCGACGATGCCGTCGCGCAGGTGAATCTGGCGGCGCGCGTGCGCCGCGATATCGTGCTCGTGGGTGACCAGCACGATCGTCTGGCCGGCCTCCCACAGGTCTTCGAACAGTCGCATAATCTCTTCGCCAGTCCTGGTATCGAGGTTTCCCGTCGGCTCGTCCGCCAGCAGGATGCTGGGTGTGTGCACCAGCGCCCGGGCGATGGCGACGCGCTGTCGCTGCCCCCCGGAGAGCTCGTTGGGCAGGTGCTCCATGCGGTCGGCGAGCCCGACGAGCTCGAGGGCCGCGGCGGCCGCGTCCTTTCGCGCCTTCGGTCCGATGCCGGCATAAATCAGGGGCAGCTCCACGTTGTGGAGTGCGTCGGCGCGCGGCAGCAGGTTGAAGGTCTGGAAGACGAAGCCGATCTCCTTGTTGCGCACCCGGGCCAGCTCCAGGTCTTCCAGGTCGCTGACGTCGCGGCCGTTGAGCCAGTATTCGCCCCCCGTCGGCGTGTCGAGGCAGCCGAGCAGGTTCATCAGCGTGGTCTTGCCGGACCCCGACGGGCCCATCACCGCGACGAATTCGTTGTGGCGGATCTCGAGGTCCACGCCGCGCAGCGCGTGCACCACGTCGCCCCCCATGTCGTAGTCGCGCGTCAAGCGGTTCGTCAGGATCATCACGCCGCGCAGCGAAGGCGCCGCGGCGGGCACACCGAGCGGCAGGGCCATGGTCACAGGGGGTGGCCCACGAGGGCCTCGAGCTGCGCGCGGGCGATGAGGTAGGCGAACCGGGCCTGGACGACGCTCGTTTCCGCCTGGGTGAGGTTCGCCTGCGAGGTCAGGATGTCGAGGATGGTGCTCGCGCCGACGCGATAGCGCTCCTGCAGCACGCGCAGGTCTTCGGTCGCCGAGGCGACGTTTTCGCGGGCGATGTCGATCTGCTCGTGCGACGTTTCCAGCGCGGCCAGCTGCTGGGTGAGCTGCGCGTTGACCTGGCGGCGGATGTCGGCCGCCTGCCCGTCTGCGACTTCGCGGGCCACGCGGGCATCCACCTGCGCCTGCTCCCGGGCGAACCCGTCGAACAGCGGCCACGACAGGGTGAGCCGGAATGACCAGTTGTTCACGTAGCTGTTGAACGTCGTCCACGGCGCGTCGAACCCGCTGATGCCGTTCGCGAATGTCGCCGACAGCGTGGGCCAGTACTGGGCCTGGGCGACCCCGACACGCGCGCCGGCGGCGCGCGCCTGGGCCTCGGATTGCATCACCTGCGGCGCCGAGTGGAACACCTCGGCCCGCAGCGCCGTCGTGTCCGGCGGCGCGGGGAAAGCGGAGTCCGCCGCGGCCTCGACGGGGCGGTCGACGCCGATCTGCCGCGCCAGGTTGCTGCGGGCGGTCTCGAGGTTGGCCTGGGCCTGCAGCAGCGCGAGGCGCGCGTTGCCCAGGTCGACGCGGGCCCGCAGCGAATCGGAGCGCGTCGCCTGCCCGGCGTGCAGCTTCTGGATCGAGATCTGGAACTGGCGCGTCGCCCGCGCGACCTGCGCGTTCGCCACGTCGACCAGCTCCTCGCGGGCCAGGGCGTCATAGAACAGCTGCGCGGTCTGGAGCGTGACCTGGAAGCGCTGGTTCGTCACGCTGGCATCGGCCGCGCTGATGGTCGCATCGGCCGCGTGCATCGCGGCGAACCGCTTCATGCCGTCGAACACGTCGAGACTGAGGGTGACGCCTCCCGTGTAGCTCTTGGTGCTCGACCCGCCCGACACGATCTGGTTGGTGGCCTGGTTGAACCGGTTCGCCGACGACTGGTTTCGCGAGGCGCTCGTGGTCACCGTCGGGAGAAACGCGCCGAAGGCCGTGCGCCCGGCCGCCGCCGCGGTGCGGCGGTCGCCGCGCGCTTGAATCATCGCCGGCTGCACGTCGAGCGCCGCGCGGATCGCCTGGTCCAGCGTCACCCGCACCGGCCCGCTGTCGGCCGGGGCGGCGATCGCGTCGCTCGAGTCACGCTGCTGGGCCGCGGCCGGTGCCGCGCACAGCCACGCGAGCAACCCGAGCCACGGACCCGCTGTCCGCAATCGTCTCGAGAGCCGACGGCTCCAGTCATGTGTCATTCGGGCCCCCCGCGTCGGTCTACAGCGCCAGTGACGGCTTCGTCACTCGATCGTGACTTGGCAACTCGCATGCCGATCGGTCGAGCCGTTGCAAGGGCGAAACCGCGATGAATCCGTGGTGCCTGGCGGCCTGATTTGAACGATCGGTGCGTGTCGTGCTGCAACTTGGGGCGGGGACCGCTGCGCGCTGGGACGTATAGTGGTGCGGGAGTAGTCGCCGCAGGCCGGCATGCGGAGCGCGAAACGTGTGAGCGGCGGCACAAGCGCTGCGTAGCGGAGTTGGGGGAGGGAGTGCGCGTGGACCGCCCGTCGCTACAAAAGCGGTCACGCAGCGTACCAATGAGCGATGCGTCCCGCCGCCGCATGCCAATCGAAGGATGGGGCAGCTCAACCTCGCGTCGCGATTTACTCGCCGGGGTTGATCGGCCTCGGGCACATTCGCCGCAACGCGGCGATCGCGCACGCGCTGCGCTCTACCCTGCGACCGGTGATCGTCATGATCGCGGAGGCACGGCAGATCGGCGCCCTGCCGATGCTGACGGGCGTGGACTGCGTGACGTTACCGGCGCACCGTCCGGCGGAGGGCGCGGACCGGCG
Source organism: Gemmatimonadales bacterium (assembly GCA_035262265.1). Classification (GTDB taxonomy): domain Bacteria; phylum Gemmatimonadota; class Gemmatimonadetes; order Gemmatimonadales; family GWC2-71-9; genus DASTHG01. The sequence goes on along the minus strand of DATFTG010000310.1, from coordinate 4,397 downwards.
TCCACGGTTCCTCGACATCTCCGACCGCGACTTGAGCGCGCTGCGCAGCGCCGTCATCGAGAGCGCGTTCACGAGCTTCGAGCCGGATGCCGTCATCGTCGACCACCTGCCCTTGGGCACCGACAACGAGCTGCGACGGCCGCTGCAACGGCTGCGCAAGCGGGGCCATACGTGCTGCGTGCTCGGCGTGCGTGACGTCCCGCCCGTCACGAGTGGTGACGCCCCGCACGCCTGGCCCGACCGCGCCGCGGCGGCCGCCATCCGCGATTACTTCGACGCCGTCTGGGTGTACGGCGATCCCGCCGTCTACGACCCGTTCCACAAGAGCCGCGGATTTCCGCGCGTCACGGTTCCCGTGCACTACACGGGATACATCGACGAGCGGGCCCGCCTGGCCCTGACGACGGACCACCGCGCCGCGCCAATCTCCCCGCCAAGCCGGCTCGCCCTGTGCGTCGTCGGCCGCGGTCACGACGCCGAGGTGTTGGCCGAGGCGTTCCTCGAGGCCGACCTGCCGCCCGGCAGCTCCGGGCTCGTCGTGACCGGGACCACCATCGAGGAAGCGACGTTGCGGCGGCTGCGCCGCCGCGCGCGCCGCCGGCCGCGCGTCGGACTGCTGGAGCGCGTGCCCGATCCGGCCCCACTGATCCAGCAGGCGCAGCGCGTGGTGGCCATGGGGGGCTACCACACCCTCTGCGAAGTGCTGTCGTTCGAGAAGCACGCCCTGATCGTACCGCGCGTGCGGGAGGCACCGGAGCACGAGCAGTGGATCCGGGCCACGCGGATGCAGGAGCTCGGCCTGATCGACGTGCTCGATCCGCGCCGGCTCACCCCGGCGGCGGTGAGCGACTGGCTGGCGCGGGATCTCGGGCCCGCGCCTCAAAGCCGCCGCCGTATCGATTTCGACGGCCTGACGCGGATTCCCGAGCTCCTCAGCCAGCTGCTGGGCAAGACCCGACCCCCGATGGCGCGAGCCGCCGGCGCGCACGCCTAATCGATGGCCACTTCCCGAACGGTCCCTCCGCTGCTGCAACCCGGTGACGAACCCGTCTTCCTGGCCGCTGCGTTGCGCGATCTCCACGGGCCGGAGGCGGTGTTGCAGAGCTGGTCCGCCGATCCGCTCACCAAGCGCGGGCGCCATCACGTGGTGCGCTACGACGTGCAGGGACGCCTGCCGGGCAGCCCCCGGGTGCTGCACCACGTGTGGGTGGGGAAGTTCTACGAGCGCGACGACGACACCCGGACCATCGCAGAGGTTCTGAAGGGGCTCGGCGACGCCGACCACATCGGGGGCGACGGGCTCATCGTCCCGCGCATCCTCGCCTATGAGCCGTCGCACCGCATGCTGTTGCAGACGTTCGAGCCCGGCGAGTCGGTGATCGCGGCCCTCGGGAAGCACGATGGCGCGGTGCCGACGGCGATCGGGCGCGCCCTGGCGACGCTGCATCGCAGCGAGGTGACGACCGACACGACGACGTTGGCCGCCGACGTCGTGCGGCGGCTGCGGCGCAAGGTTGCCGAGCTCACCATCCGCTTCCCCAACCAGGCGCTCGCGCTGCGGCACACGCTGGTGACGCTGGAGAACCAGCTGCCCGCGACGCCCGCTGCGCCGCGCTTCCTGCACGGCGATCTCGGACCCGCGCAAATGCGCTGGAACGAGGGTCGCATCGTGCTGGTGGATTTCGACAACTGCACGCGCGGCGACCCTGCACTGGATTTGGGCACGCTGCTGGCGCAGCTGCGCCGGCTGGCCCTGCGCAAACCCGGGAAGATTCCGGACTTCGCCGCGGTGCGCGTGGGGCTGCTCGTCGCCTACGAGGGCGCCATGCCGCCCGACCCCGGCCTGGCGCAGCGCATCGCCTGGTACGAGCTGTGCGCCCTGCTGCGGAAAATCCATTTTCTCGCGTTCGACACGACGCGTCATTCCGATCCGGAGGCCATCGAGGAGCGCCGCTGCGAAGCGCTGCGGTTGATGACGCAGCTGCCGTCCCGCACGCTCGGCGGGCTGTCGCGGCTCGTGTCGCTGAGCGAGGCGCGGGCCGCCGAGCGACTCGCCGACCCGCTGGCGCGGGACAAGCCCACCTCCATCAGCCAGCGCGCGGCGCGACGCGACCGGCGCCGGCGGCTGCGCACCTTCTTCGGCTATCAGCTGGGACGGGTCAAGTGGAGCCTCATGGTGGCGACCGTCTGTACCCTCGGCACGGCCCTCATGGATCTGATCCAGCCCTGGCCGCTGAAGCTGATTCTCGATCACGGCCTCCTGGAGAAGCCGCTGCCCGACGCGCTGTGGTTCCTGCAGCCGTTGCTGGACGCGGGGGGCTCGCAGTTCCTGATCCTGGCGTCCCTCGGGTTGATCGCGATCGCCGTGCTGGACGCGGTGTTTGCGTACTTCCAGAAATTCGTGACCTCGTCCATCAGCTACCGCACCGTCTACGCGTTACGGCGCGAGCTGTTCGTGCACCTGCAGCGGCTGCCGCTCTCGTTTCACACCAGTGCACGCTCCGGCGATCTGTTGAACCGGATCCAGTCGGACACCGACACGCTCAAGGACATGGTCTCAGATGACTTGTTGAAGTTCTGCTCCCAGGTCCTGACCGTAATCGGCATGTTCTTCATCCTCATCTTCATCAGCTGGCAGCTGGCGCTCATTGCGCTCGCGACGATGCCGTTCCTGTCCTTCAGCCTGTTCCACCTCTATCGCAAGAGCAAGATCTCGTCCAAGAAGCAGAAACAGCAGGATGGCAAGGTCGCCGCGCGCATGGTCGAAGTGCTGGCGGCCATCCCGCTGGTACAGGCGTTCGGGCGGGAGACGCACGAGGCGGAGCGCTTCGACGCCACGACGGCGGTCTCGCTGCAGGAGAGTATCCGGGTCGCCCGGTTGTCGGCGGCCGCGGCTCGCTCCTCGGAAATCATCACGTCCGCGGGCGTCGCCGCGGCGGTACTGTACGGCGCGTTGCAGGTGGAGGACGCCAAGATGCTGCCCGGCGTGCTGGTTCTCGTCGTCGCCTATCTCAACAATTTCTACAGGCCGCTGCGCGGCCTGGCGAGGCTGTCGACCGATTTTTCCAAGGCCATGGCCAGCGCCGACCGGTTGTCGGAGGTGCTGGACATCGAGCCGCAGATCCGGGATCGCGCCGACGCCGTCACCGCGCCGCGCTTCAAAGGCGAGATCGAGTTCAAGGAGGTGTTCTTCGCCTACGGGGAAGGCGAAGACGTGCTGCAGGAGATGTCGTTCCACGTGGCGCCGGGACAGCGCGTCGCCCTGGTCGGGTCGTCCGGCTCCGGCAAGTCCACCATCGGCAACCTGATCCTGCGGCTGTACGAGCCGCGACGCGGCAGCGTGCTCATCGACGGGTCCGACGTACAGCGCTACACGCGCGACTCGCTGCGCCGCCAGATCGGCATCGTGCTGCAGGACGCCGTCCTGTTCGGCTCGTCCGTGCGGGAAAACATCGCCTACGGGAACGCGGCGGCGAGCGAGCAGGAGATCGAAGCGGCGGCGCGGGCGGCCAATGCCGACGAGTTCATCCGCGAGCTGCCCAACGGCTACGATACGGTGATCGGCGAGCGCGGCTCGACGTTGTCGGGCGGCCAGCAGCAGCGCATCGCGATCGCGCGGGCGCTGATCCGCGACGCTCCGATTCTGATCCTGGACGAGCCGATGACCGGACTCGACGTCGAGAGCGAAGCGAAGGTTCGCGAGGCGCTGGATCGGCTGATGGCGGGGCGGACCTGCGTCATGATGACGCACGACCTGGAAGCGATCGCCGATGCCGATCTGGTGCTGATGCTGGAGGACGGCAAGCTCGCCGGCCGGGGCACGCACGCCGACCTCCTGACGACCAGTGACCGCTACCGCGAGCTGTACGAGCTGGATCGCGATCGCGGGCTGCGGGTCGAGGCCTCGACCACATGACGACCGGACGGGCATTCGCGCGCCGGCGGCCGCTCCCGGCCGCGGTCTACGAGGAGACGTACCCGCGGGATCCCGATTTCCCCCAGCTCGAAATCGCCACCGATCCGCGTCGCATGCTCGAAGTGTTCCGCGCCGCGCTCAAGCCGCTGGGGGGGAAGTCGGTCGCGATCGCGGATTGCGTGCCGTTCCGATTCCGCTGCCGGCAATCGGGCGGGCGCTGCGTGCTCCAGTACACGCTCCGGCTCAGCGACCCGCGCACCGGCCGCGAGTGGGACCATTGGGTCACGGGCCTGCTTTATGTCCGGCCCGGCGAAGCGGAGCGGCTGTCGCGCGAGCTGCGTGCGGCCGACCCGCAGCAGGGGATTCCCGACGAATGGCTGCCGTTCGAGCCGGTCGATTTCATCCCCGAGCTCGACATGCTGGTGCAGGTCTTCCCCTTCGACCGCAAGCTGCGGCAGCTGGGCCTCGTGCTCGGCGACGG
>DATFTG010000309.1:0-2144 GCA_035262265.1 Gemmatimonadales bacterium | reverse complement strand
CGGCGACGATCGCGGCGACTTTCACCGAGCGGCGCTCCCGCCATTGCGCCGGCGCCTTCATGCAGTCCCTCCGAGCGCGCGCAGCAGCTCCGGCCCGACGCGCGTCACGTCGCCCGCGCCGAGGGTGAGGACGACGTCGCCCGAGCGGGCGGCCAGCGCCACGCGATCGGTGAGCGCGGTGCGATCGGTCACCAACTCGGGGCGCGCGCCGGCGGCGCGGGCGCTCTGCGCTACGATATCGGCGGTCACGCCGGGCAACGGCGCCTCGCGCGCCGCGTACACCGGCGCGACGAACACCGCATCGGCCTGCGCCAGCTCGCGCCCCAGCGCGTCGCCGAGCAGCGCGGTGCGCGAGTAGAGATGCGGCTGAAACACGGCGACGAGTCGCCGGCCCGGAAATGCCTGGCGCGCCGCGGCGAGCGTGGCGCGCACTTCGCTGGGGTGGTGGGCGTAGTCGTCGATGATCGTCACGCCGCGAACCTCTCCCACCCGCTCAAAACGACGCGCCGCCCCGGTGAAGTCAGCGAGGGCGGCGGCGGCCTGCGGCAGATCGGCGTCGAGCGCCGCCGCCACGGCGAGCGCGGCGGCTGCGTTGCGCAAATTGTGCAATCCCGGCAACACGAGCGTGAGCGGCACGCGCCGGCCGTCGGGAAGCACCAGCGTCGCACGCGATCCGTGAGGCCCGAGGTCGATGGCGGTGAGCCGCACATCGGCTGCGTCCGCGGTCCCGAAGCGCCACACGGGGACCGTGAGCCGCGCCGCGACGCGCGCGGCACCGGGATCATCAACTCCGCAGATCACGCGCTCGGCGCGACCGGCGAATTGCAGAAACGCGTCCTCCAACTCGGCCACGCTGCCGTTGTAGCATTCCAGATGATCGGCTTCGATGTTGTTGATCACGGCGACGGTCGGCGCGAGCGACAAGAACGACTTGTCGTACTCGTCCGCCTCGACGACGTACAACATCGATCCACCGATCCGCGCATTCCCCCCCCAGGCAGCGATCCGCCCGCCCACCAGTCCCGTCGGATCCCGTCCGACGGCGGCGAGGATGTGCGTGCACATGGCGGTCGTCGTAGTCTTGCCGTGCGTCCCCGAAACCGCGACCACCGTCGCGCCCTGCACGACGGCGCCGAGGGCATCGGCACGCCGCACGACGGGGACACCGCGCTCACGCGCCCGTTCGAGCTCGGGATGGTTGGCAGGGACAGCGGCCGTCACCACCACCGCTCGGGCGTGGTCCACGTGCGCCGGATCATGGCCCTGGAGCACGCGGATACCCAGCGCCTCCAGGTCGCCTGCACCAGAAGTGTCGTTATCGCAACCACTTACAGGCACCCCGCGGCGCCTGGCGAGTAGTGCCAGGGCACTCATCCCCGCTCCGGCGATGCCCATGAAATGGACGGGGCGGGAATCGCCGTCGGGTGCAAACAAGGTCATCCGTGGGGAGCTAATATAAGGAATTCCAGAAACTTAGAAAAGAGGCACCGATCAATTGCCGAAGAGTGTCAAAATCTTTGACATCACCTCCCGAGCGGCGTTCGGCTGCCCACGACTGCGCGCCGCCCGTGCCAATGCCTCCCGGCGCGCGGGGTCGGCGAGCAGCTGATGGACCAGCGCGCTGAGCGAGCGGCCCATGAGCTCGCGCTCCTCGAGCACCACCGCCGCGCCGCTCTGCTCCAGCGCGCGCGCGTTGTGCAGCTGATGATCGGCCGCGGAATGTGGCAACGGCACGAGCACGCTCGGCTTCCCCCACGCACACACTTCCGCGGTGGTCATCGCGCCGGCGCGGCACACGACGAGGTCGGCGGCGCGATACGCGCGCGCCATCGGATCGAAGAATCCCTGCACCACGACGCGGCCGCGCACCGCGTAGCGCGCGAACGTGCTGGCGTGCATCGGGCCCGCTCCCCAGAGGAGATTCACGTCCGCCAGCCCGCCGTGCTCCAGCGCGCCGGCCACCGCGTAGTTCAGCGCGCGTGCACCCTGGCTGCCGCCGAAGATGAGCACCGTCGGGCGATCAGGGGCGAGCCCGAACGCCGCGAGCGCGGTGCTGCGATCGCCTTCGTCCGCCGGCGATCGAATCGGATTGCCGAGGGCGAAGACGACGGTGCGCGGGCCGGGATGCAGCCGCGCCTGCGCTT
>DATFTG010000308.1:0-15180 GCA_035262265.1 Gemmatimonadales bacterium | reverse complement strand
CTTGCGGGTATATGGAAGGCTGCAGGTCAGGCGACTGGATTGGAGCTCCGAGAGATAAGTGAAGAGAGTCCCGCGCGGACGTACCAATGGGGCACGGCAGGCGCGGCCGATCCGCGTGCTGCTGGTCAGTGATGTGCGGTTGTACCGGGAGGCCCTCGCGGGCTGGTGCAACCGTCACGCGTCGCTGCGCATCGTGGCAGCCGACGGCTGCCGGGATGGCGTAGTGGCGTGCGCGCGGGAGCGCCGGCCGGACATTGCCTTGATCGACATGCGGACGCCGGACAGCGGGGAGCTGGCCCACGCCCTGTCCGTCACGGTGCCGTCGGTGCGACTGGTCGGGCTGGGCCTCTCTGAAACCGAAGACAACGTGCTGGCATACGCCGGAGGGGGGTTCGCGGGCTATGTCCCCCGTGAAACCCCGCTCGAGGAGCTGGTGGACGTGCTGCGGGGAATCGCACGCGGCGAGGTGCGCTATTCCAGGAGAATCACCGCCAGCCTGCTGCAGCGGCTTGCCACATTGGCCGGCTCCAACGGTCGCGGCGTCCGGCTCACCGTGCGGGAATCCGAAATCGTTCAGCTGATCGACGAAGGGCTGTCCAACCGGGAGATCGCGCGGCGCCTCGCGATCGGGGTCGCGACCGTGAAGAACCACGTGCACAACGTGCTGGAGAAGCTGCAAGTCCACCGCCGCGGAGAGGCAGCCGCCCGGCTGCGGCAGCCGCGCCAGATCGCGCTGGATCTGAAGATCTAGATCCCGGGTCTACGCCCGGTCGTTCCCCCCACCGTAGTTCCGATGGTCCATTCCGCATCTCGCGCACCAGGGTGAGCCTACGAGACGACCTCGCTCGACCGTCAGCGGATCGCCACGCAATCATCCTCACTCCAAGCCAAGAGGAGACGACCGTGAAGCAGCATGCAGAGAACTTTCCGGCGGTCGCTCGGGACGCGACCGAAACCGTTACGACCGCAACACCATTCGTCCCCGCATCTCCCATCACCACCATTCCGACCTTTGCCGATCTTCCGCCGCTGCCGGTCGCGCTCCTGCCGACCCCGACGCGCCAGTATCGCCAGCGCCGCAAGGCGCGCCGCGCGACGTTTGCCGCCGGCACGCCGCGGCGCATGCCGATCCCGCCGCCCGTGATCGCCGGCACACGTGTGCTGAAGTGGCAGTGGAATCCCGAAGCTGGTGAGATCGGTGTGCGCGCCGCGTTCCTCCCCGGCCACATCCTGCCCGGTCCCAAGGACGCGCGCATCGCGATCGAAGGCATCGCACCGGTAATCCCCAACGTGCTGGGCGATCTCATTGCGACGCCGAACACCGCCGCCTTCGATGCCATCCACACCTTCACCCTGGTGCGCCAGGTGGTGACGATGTTCCAGCACGCCCTGTTCCCGACGTCCGTGCCCTGGCAGTGGAACGGCCGCGGCAACACCGAGCCGATCCACCTCTTCCCGCGCGCGGGTGATTCGATGAACGCGTTCTACAGCAGGAAGGAGCAGGCTCTCAAGTTCTACGCCTTCACGCCGCCCGGTGCGCTGCTGGACGCGCCCCCGGTCTATACCTGCCGGTCGCAGGACATCGTGGCGCACGAGACGGGACACGCCGTGCTCGATGGGCTCAAACCGAACTGGATTCTGACCGCGAATCCGCCGCAGACGGGCGCGCTGCACGAGTCGTTCGCGGACCTGACGGCGATCTTTCTGACGCTGACGCAGCCCGAGCAGGTCGCGGCGATCGTCACGCAGACGAAAGCCAACCTGCACAATAAGCTCTTCCTGGCGGACCTGGTGGAGGACCTGGGCATGGCCCTGGGCCGGCCGACGGGACTGCGCAACGTCGAGAACGAGCTGACGCTCGGCCTGGTCGGAACCGAGGTGCATGATCTCGCCCAGGTGTTCACCGCCGCGATCTACGACATCCTGGCGGACATCGTGGCGTTCGAGCTGAAGCCCAACCGCGACCCGGCCGCCGCCGTCTACTCCTCGGCGGAGTACGTCTGCAGCCTGCTGGTCCGGGCCATCAAAGCCGCACCGGACGACCACGCGACGTTCGTCGACGTCGTGAACCAGATGCTGCGCGTGGTCGAGCTGGATGAGAAGCCGGTGCAGTATCGCAACTACATTCGCAACCGCTTCGCGCTGCGCGACGTCGTCGTGTCCCCGACGCCGCTCTCCGCGGACCACGTCGCGGGCAAAACACTGGAAGCGAAAGTACAGGACGCGCCGGAGGCGGTGCAGACCCGCTACGGCTGCTGCGGGACCCTGCAGCAGCCGCAATACTCCGGCGAGGATACGGTCGCGCCGGAGATCGAGGAGTTCGTGCGCGGCCTGTCCGGCGCTAGCGCGACGGCGGGGAAGCGGGCGGGGTAAGCGCCCGCTGAATCGCGAGCCGTACGAAGACTCGCGTTTCCTTTGCCAGGGCCGTGGCCAGGTGGGCGCGCGCGCTCGCGCCGCCCACCTTTGCCGCGTCCGCAACGGCCGACTGCGCGAACAGCGGGTCGGGATCGGCGACGAGCTTCAGCGCCACCTGTGACGCCCGCGCGCTGTCACCCGTCGCCGCCAGGGCGTCGAGCGCCGCGGTGCGCAGGTTGCGATCTTCGCTCGGCGCGGTGAGCCGCTCGAGCGCATCCTCGGCTTTCGCGTCGTGCGTCCGGCCGAGATAGTTGACCGCTGTGAACCGTAGCCCGAGCGGCTCGTCGGGCTGCGCCGCCTTCACGAGCAGATCGAGCGTCTCGGCGAGCTTCAGCCGGCCCAGGGTGCCCAGCGCCGTCTGCTTCACCTGGTTGTTGGGGTCGGTCTGGAAGAGCCCGGGCGCGAGAGCCACGGCTGTAGCGGGATCGAGCTCGCGCAACGTGGCGAGCGCCGTCGCCCGCGTCGGGCCGTCGGCGTCCTTGAGGGCCGCCAGCACCACCGCGTGGGTCGCATCGGTCGAGTCGTGGGTCATCGACGCGAGCGCCTCCTGGCGCAGCGTCGCCTCGTGCTCGTTCAGGACGACGAAACGGCGCGCCTCGGCGGCGGTCGAGTCGTGCTGTCCGGCGAGCTGCTGCAGCGCCCAGCGCCGTCCCCGCACGTCGAGGTCGTGCTTCGCCAGCTGCGCCAGCTCGGATGTCGAGAGATCTCCCTTCACCGTCCCGAGCAGCCAGCCTCCTTCATCGAACCGGAACGACAGCGGCTCGGAGGGCAGGGGAATGGCGAACGTCTCGCTCTGCCTGGTCACCGTGACCTCGTGGCGCACGACGGAGTCGCGCGTGATGACGCGGATCGTCGCCGGAAAGCGAAACAGCGGGTGCAGCGAATCGATCGGCTGCGTTTCCTCCACCGTGAGGTGCAGCGTCTTCGTCGGCGCGTCCCAGTGGCGCGCGAACTTCACCTGCGGGTAGCCGATCCCGTACGCCCACTGGTCGAAGAACCAGTCGAGATCGCAGCTGCACGTTTTCTCCATCGCGATCGCGTAGTCCGGCGTGGTCACGGGCTTGAAGGCGTTGTCGACGAGGAAGCGGTGCATGCCGGCCCAGAACAGCGAGTCGCCGAGCAGGCGGCGCAGCTGATGCGCGACTTGCGCCCCCTTCGGGTAGACGTGCCCGCTGAAGAACAGCGCGATCGGGTCGGTGCCCATGTACTTCCCCCACACCAGCGCGCGCACCTCGTTCTTGTCGGCGTCCATCGCAGCCTGCTGCTGGTCGCCCCACTCGAGGTCGGCCGCGTCCCAGCCGCGCGACTTCTCGTTCTGCACCGACTCCATGTAGGTGGTGATGCCTTCGTTGAGCCAGATGTCGGCCCAGTCGGCGGTCGTCGTGAGGTCACCGAACCACTGGTGCGCCAGCTCGTGCGCCACGAGGCCGCGCGCGTCTCCTTCCGGCATGCTCCCGGCGGGCGTCAACGCGAGGTCGGTCTGCGTCGTCGCGGACACGTTCTCCATGCCGCCGTAGGTGAAATCGGGGATGATCGACTGATCGTACTTGGCCCACTGGAACGGCACGCCCAGGACCTGCGAGTACGTCTCGATCATCGACGGCGTCTCGCCGAACGAGCGCCATGCCGCGTTCACGGTGTCGGAGTAGGTGTAGTACTCGACCGGAATGCCGCGCCACTGGTCCTTGAGGACGACGAACGGTCCGATGACGACGGAGTAGAGGTACGTGGACGCGGGACGCTCCTGGGTCCAATGCCACACCCGCTGCCCGCTTGGCGCTCGCTGGCCGACATCAGGTCCGCGCCCGCCGGCCTTGACCGGGGTGACGTCGATGAGGCGCCCGTTCGACAGCACGACCATCCCGGAATCGGCGGTGACGTAGAAGTCCCAGGTCGTCTTGTCGTTCGAGAAATCGTAGGTCGGGATCCAGGCGCGCGTTTCCGTCGCCTCGCCCTGGCTCCAGATCACGTTGCGCCGCGGCACGAAGTACAGCCCGCGCTCGGGGAACCCGTGGTAGACGAGCGTGAACTCGACGGTGTCTCCCGCCGCCGCCCGTCGTCCGAGGCGCACGGTGACGTGGCTCGTGTCGGAAGTGAACTTGAGGGCTCGGCCACGCGAATCGTTCGCGCCGTCTATCGTCAGGTTCTCGGCATCCAGTCGCAGCGTGTCGGTCGCGGTGGTGATCGCGACCCGCGTCGTCACCTGTCCCAGCAGCTCGCGGCGCGCCGGATTGAAGCTGATGCGCATCGTCTGGTGCAGCAGGTCGAAGCGGCGCGGCTCCTGGGGCCAGACGCGCGGCGGGACGTAGGCGCCGACGACACCGGTGGGACGCTGGGCGGCGAGCGGAGCGGCGCCGAGCGCGAGCACGGCGAGCCGGACGAAACGGGACAGCATCGTGACCTCCCTGGTTCGTGTCCTCACCCCCCGTCCCCCTCTCCCTTCGGGAGAGGGGGAACGATCTTCAGGGCAGGTACATAGTGAATGGAGATGACGGCGTCACCGGTTCGACGGCGGGGCCTGCACTGGCTGCTGCGACACACTGGCGCGGAATTCTCTGCTGTTCTTCGTGATCGAGTCCGCGATGGCGATCGCCCGCGTAGCGGCCGGCGGATCGCTTCGTTGCAAGGCCTGGGCGAGTACTTCGTAAATCAACCCATACGTCACGAGAATGCCTTCCGACGGGCGGTCGACCCAGCCTCGTGGCCGCGCCCGCGCGGCGGCGCCGTAATGGTAGACGTCGAAGCCCAACGCCCTGGAGCGCGCGACGTTGACGAAGCCGAAGCCCTGCATCCCCTGGATGCTGTCGTTCTGCGCGAGCGGGGTCTGGCGCAGGGCGCGGGCGAAGCCGTTGCCTTCGAGCCACGGGGTGAGGCCGAACTCGTCGGCGTAGGTCCCCACCGTGCGCGAAAAGTAGATCGGCCGCTTGCCGAGCTGGTCGCGGATCGCGCCCAGCACCACCACGTCGGCGCGCTCGAGGTAGCCCTGTCCGTTACCGAGCGGATGCACCTGGTCGGGGTCGAGCGTCACCTGCACGTTCCCGAAGGCGAGCACCTGCTTCTTGTCGAGCGGATAATAGAGCTGCATGCTGTCGAGCTGCTTGTCGGAGAAGCTCAGCACCTTGCCTTCGGGTTTGGGCCAGGTGCGGTTGCGGTAAATCGCCGGCCCCGCCGCGGCATCGTATGTCTCGACCGGACGGCGCTGCATCTGGCGCAGGTACCAGTCGGTATTGGCGAGCGACAGGTTGATGATCACCACGTCGCGGCGCACGCCCTCGACCTCCTGCGCGTACCACAGGGGGAAGGTGTCGTTGTCGCCCGCCGTCACAAGAATCCCGTACGGCTCGACGGAGTTCAACAGATCCACGGCGAAGTCGCGCGCCAGCGTTTCCTTGGCGCGGCTCGCGGTGAGGTGGTTCGTGTACAGGGGAACGACGGCCACGGCCAGCAGCGGCAGCGCATACGCCCAGCGACTCGCCTCGTCCGCGACGCGGTCCTGCAGCCCTTCGGCGATCCATTCCATGAAGGTCGCGATCCCCATGCCGACCCAGATCCCCCACAGCGCAAACGAACAGATGAAGAAGTAGTCCCGCTCACGGACCTCGCGCGCGACCGTCTCGACGGGCTGTGAGAATCCGGTCTTGAAGTTCAAGTAGAAGATCAGGGCGCCCGTGAGGCCGAGCATCAGCATGATCATCCCCAGGGCTTGACGACGGTCCGCCTTCCAGTGGCGGTACGCGCCGAGCCCGCCGAGCACCCCGAACAGCACGGCGAGACCGCCGCGCAGATTGTCCGTGAGGTCGCGGCCATATTGCCAGCCGTAATACTGCAGGTAGTTCCCGATCTGCTGGACGAACAGCCCGGGCGTGCGGCCGGGATTCCCCGGCCCATCGGGATAGCGCGGATCGGAGAAGATCGACGGCTTGCCGTACTGTTTGCGCTGCAGCACGTCGAGGAACGACTGCCAGCGGGTCGGCTCTCCCTCGTTGATGGCGGGGAAGTGGTGCGCGCGGATGGGCAGGAACACGAACACCGAGAGGCCCACCACCATGACGGCAAGGAGCGCAATGGTGAAGCGCCAGCTGCCGGTGAAGATCGAGATCAGCAGCACCGCCAGGTACATCACGATGGCGCCGATGATCAGGAAGTTGGACTCCATCCCGAGCGTCACCAGCATTGCCAGCACCGCGGTGTAGGCAGCCCACTGCATCCACTCGTTGGCGCGTCCTTCGTCGCTCGCTGCCCGATGGTTGAGGAGCGGCGGAAAGAGCAGGACGAACGGCACGGCCCCGGCGAGTACCCCCATCATGTGATTCGTGGAGGTCAACGCAAGGAGGTAGACGATCAAGAGGAGGTAGTGATCGTGCCCGGCCCCGGGCTCCTGATCGTCCCAACGCACGATGAACCAGAGGATCAGCGCGATCGAGAGCAGGCTCAGCGTGTACACCTTCTCGTTCACGACCGACTGGTTCCACACGGTGAACGCCGTCGCGCTCACCAATGCCCCGGCGAGCGCCGCCAGGCGGCGCGGCGTCGGGACCGGCACGATGGGGCGCAGGAAGCGCTCACCCACGAGGAACCAGCATGCCGCCGCGACAGCGCTGGTCGTCGCCGCGAACAGGTTGATGCGCATCGCGTACCCCGCCACGAGCGGGATCATCCCCCACGTATGGGCCAGCATCGTGAACAGCGGATTGCCGGGCGGATGCGGGATGCCGAGCACTTTGGCGGCGGCGATGTATTCCGAGGTATCCCAGAACTGGGTCGTCGGCGCCAGCGTCGCCACGTACAGGACGAGGGTGCCGAAGAAGACGAAGAGGGCCCAGAGGTAGGGTGGACGTTCCTGTTGCGTCGCGGTCGTTGCGTCGGTCATGTCGGGTCGGGTTTGGTGAGCGCGGTCAACGCGCTCCGGGAGCGGTCGGCCGCGCCGCGCTCGGCGGCGTCAGGTCGAACGGGTAGTCGGTGTTCGCGAGCGTCGCTCGCGCCAGGGCGAGCGCCTGGGACGCCTTCGCGGGATCCGAGTCGTGCAGCAGCTCGGCCAGCGTGTCGTAGGTCAGGATGTAAGGCAGCAGGCTGTTTTCCGATGCACGGTCCACCCATCCTTTGGGGCGCTGGCGGGCTGCGCTGGCGCCGTGGTACACCTCGAACGCCAGCCGCGTCGTCCGTGGAACGTTGACGAGACGCCGCTGCACCAGGCTCACCCGGATCGAATCGTTCGGCGTGACCGGGGTCGTCGTCAGCCGCCGCAGCATCCCTTCGGTCACGAGGTACGGCCCCAGCCCGAGCTGCTCGCCATAGTCGGCGGTCGTACCCGAAAAGTAGATGGGGCGCCGGCCTGCCTGCTGCTTCACCATCTCGAGAATCGCCAGGTCGACTCGCGTAAGGTAGCCTGGGATGGGCAGCCGGGCGGGGTCGATCGAGACGTCGAGACTCCCGAGGCGGCCGGTCACGGGATGCTCGACCGGTGTGTATTCGGGGAGGGTGTCCGTGGCAGCGCGGTAATAGTTGTCGAGCCACGGCGTGACCGGCTTCGGCCACGTGCGATCGCGATACAGCGCGGGCGCGGTGCTCGCATCGAAAGGGACGAGCGGGCGCCCGTTCATCTGCTTCAGGTACCAATCCAGGTTTCCGAGCGACGTCACCAGCACCGTCACATCGCGCCGCACGCCGTCGACTTCCTGGGCGTACCATAGCGGGAAGGTGTCGTTGTCCCCGGCCGTGACGATGACGGCGTAGGGATCGGCCGACTGCAGCACGTCGTGAGCGTAGTCGCGGGCGAGGGTTTCCTCCCGGCGCGACGCGCTGTCGCGGTTTCCCGCCAGGGGAATCAGCGCCAGGAGCAGCACCGGCAGGGCCACCGCCCAGCGTCCCGGTCCCGGCGTGGAGCGGGCCGGCGCGTGCTCGAGCGCTCGCGTGATCCATTCTCCCAGACTCACGAGCCCGATCCCCACCCACACACCCCAAGCCGAGAACGACACGATGAAGAAGTAGTCGCGCTCGCGCACTTCATGGGCGAGGCCCGGGGTGTTGTAGGGCTGTGAGTATCCCCACTTGAAATTGAGGTAAAAGACCAGCAGCAGCGTCAGCGTGCCGATCAGCGCCGTCATCGTCGCGGCGCTCGTCCGGTCAGCGCGCCAGTGGCGCCGCGCGCCGAGGAGTCCGAGACCGGCGAAGCCGATCGCGAGCAGCTGCTGCACCGGCGCCGGCCAATCGTGTCCCCACTGCCAGGTGAAGTACTGCATGTAGTTGAGCAGCTGCTGCCCGACGAGCAGGAGCGAGCGTCCGGGGTTCATCCCGCCGGCGGGATACATCGGATTGTCGAACAGCGACGGTTTGCCGAATTGCGCCCGCGTCAGCACGTCGCGCAGCGCCGGCCAGGTGGTCGGATTGCCCTCGTTCAGGTAGGGATCGAGATGCGCACGGATCGGCATGAAGAGGTATGCCGACGCCGCGACGAGCACCACCGCGGCGAGCGCGCCGAGGAAGCGTGGGCGGATCAGCACCCGCGGCTCCGTCAACAACACCAGCACCAGCACGGCGGGCGCGACCAGCACCCCCATCAGATGGTTGGCGCTCGTCAACACCAGCAGATACGCGATCACGAGCAGCGGCCGGTCGGTGCGGTGGGCGGCCGGTGTCTCGGCCCACCGCAATCCGATCCACAGGATCAGCGCCACCGACAGCAGACTCACCGTGTAGACCTTCTCGTTCACCACCGACTGGTTCCAGACGCTGAACGCCGTCGCTCCGACGAGCGTCCCGGCAAGCGCCGCGAGTCGCCGCGCCAGCGGCGCCGGAAGGATCGTGCGTAGCCAGCTGTCGCCGATCAGGAACCAGCATCCCGCGGCCAGGGCGCTGGTGAGCGCGGCGAAGATGTTGATCCGCGCGCCGTAGTCCGCGGCGAGCGGCACCAGTCCCCAGACATGCGCGAGCAATACGAAGAGCGGGCTGCCCGGCGGATGCGGAATGCCGAGGGCGTGGGCGGCGGTGATGTATTCGGAGGCGTCCCAGAATTGCGTCGTCGGCGCGAGCGTGAGGAGGTACAGGGCGAACACGCCGGCGGCGACGACGGCGGCCCACAGGTACGGCGGCCGTCGGGAATGCAGAATGCTGAATGATGAATTCAGAAGTGAACTCCTTGAGTCGTTATTCTGCATTCTGCATTCTTCATTCTGCATTTTCATTCTGCATTCTTCGTTCTGCATTCGTTAGTGCCGGAACTGCCGCATCCCCGTGACGACCATGGCGATGCCGTGCTCGTCCGCCGCCGCCTGCACCTCGGCGTCGCGCACCGACCCGCCGGGCTGAATGATCGCCGTGATCCCTGCCTGGGCCGCCTCCAATACCCCGTCCGCAAACGGAAAGAACGCGTCGCTCGCGAGCACCGCCCCCCGGGGGTCGTGCCCGGCGGCTTTCGCCTTGTGAATCGCGAGAAACGACGCGTCGACCCGGGACATCTGACCTGCTCCGATCCCGATCGCCGCCGCTGCGCGGGCCAGGAGGATGGCGTTGGACTTCACGCTCCCCACCGCCGCCCAGGCGAAGCGCAGGTCGTCCCATTCAGATGCGCTGGGGGAGCGTTTCGTCACCACCTTCCACGCCGATTCGTTCACCACGTCCGCCGGACGCGGCCGCTCCTGAGCGAGAAAGCCGCCGCGCACGCGCTTGAAATCGAGGGACGGACGGGCATCGGGGAGGGGAAGGACCACCACGCGCAGGTTCTTCTTCTGCGAGAATACCGCCACAGCCTCCGGCGCGAACTGCGGGGCGACCACCACTTCTACGAACAGATCGGCCATCGCCTGGGCGGCGTCCTGGTCGACGCTCGTGTTGAAAGCGATGACGGACCCGAATGCCGAGGTCGGATCGGCGGCGAGGGCGCGGTTGTACGCATCCCGGCAGGAATCGCCCAGTGCGATGCCGCAGGGCGTGGTGTGCTTGATGATCGCGCAGGCGGGACGGTTGGTCCACGTAACGACCGCGCCCGCGGCGGCGTCGACGTCGAGCAGATTGTTGAACGACAGCTCCTTGCCGTGCAGCTGTCGCAGCTCCCGCATCCCCGGCTCCTGCGTGACGTAGAGCGCGGCGTGCTGTTGCGGGTTTTCTCCATAGCGCAAGCTTTGCGCGCGATCGAGGATCAGCGCCAGACGCGCGGGAAGACCCTCGTCGCTGCGCGACAAGTAGCCGGTGATCGCCGCATCGTACGCCGCCGTGTGCGCGAACACCTTCGCGGCGAGGGCACGACGGCGCTCCGCAGGGACCACCCCGGCGCGCAGATCGGCGAGCACCGTTTCGTAGTCGGCGGGATCGACGATGACGATCACGTCGCCATGGTTCTTCGCCGCCGAGCGCAGCATTGAAGGCCCGCCGATGTCGATCTGCTCGATCACCTCGTGGTCCTGGACGCCGGGTTTGGCGGCGGTTTCCTGGAACGGATAGAGGTTGACGGCGACGAGATCGATGGGCGTGATGTCGTGCTGCTGGAGCGATGCCCGGTCGCCGGGATGCGCGCGCCGCGCGAGCAGGCCGCCGTGCACCTTGGGGTGCAGGGTCTTGACCCGGCCGTCCATCATTTCCGGAAATCCGGTGACCTGTTCGATCGGGATCACCGGGACCTGCTCCTTGCGCAGCGCCTCCGCGGTCCCGCCGGTGGAGACGATTTCCCAGCCCAGCGAGCACAGCCCGCGGGCGAAGGCGACGAGGCCGCGCTTGTCCGAGACCGACAGCAGCGCTCTCACCAGTCCTCGGCGACCGCGCGCACGAGATCGCTCAAGCTCACGAGATCCTTCAAGTCGATCACCTCGGCCGGGGAGTGTGAGTAACGCAGCGGCCACCCCATCGGGACATCGATGACGCCGTACGGCACGAACATCGAGCCGTCGTTGCCGCCGTTGGTGGTGCCGTATTGCACGGCGATGCCGCGGGTCCGCGCCACGCGCAACAGCGTGTCGAGCTGCGACAGCGGCGTCACCGAGGAGTTGTCGAGCGCGCGCGCCACAGCGCCGCGACCCAGCGGGGCGACGGCAAAGTTCGACGGCTCGAGCGGCGAGTCGGCGGAGACGAAGGTGTCGACGGCGTGAACGCGGGCGGTCGACGTGCCGAGTGCGGCCGCCGCGGCTTTGGCGCCTTCGAGTCCGATCTCTTCGCGCGTACTGAAGAGGAAGACGACGGCGTGTCGCAGCCGGGTGCGGTCGAGGTGCCGCAGCGCCAGAATGAAAGACGCGTCGCCGACGCGGTCGTCGAACGAGCGCCCGGTGGCCCGTGTGCCGGCGAGCCGCACGAACTGCTTCGGCATCGTCACCGTCTGCCCGGGGGCGACGCCGAGGGCGCTCGCGTCCGCCGCGGACGTCACACCGACACTCACGCGGACGACGGGCGGCGTGCGAGTCGTACTCCCCGAGTCTCGCGGCAGGAACACGCCGGCGATGTCGCCTTTGGGGCCGTGCACCAGCGCCGGCTTGCCTTCAAAGAGAGAGGGGAAGAACCCGCCGCGCGCCGTCAGTGCCAGCGTGCCGTCGCCGCGAATCGAATCGACGCGAAATCCGATTTCGTCCAGGTGGGCGACGAAGACGACGAGCGGGTCGCCGGTCCCCACCTTCACCCACAGATTCCCGGCCGTGTCGGTTTCCTGCTTCGCCCACGAGGGGAGGAGCTGCGACACCGCGTCACGCACCGGACCTTCGGAGCCCGAGACACCATACGTCTCGACGAGCGTGCGAATGACGCTCTCCGCCTCGGCGATCCGATTGGAAGGGTTTCGGGTGGGGAATCGAATCTCGCTCGACGGGTACGAGGTCAGCCAAGAGACCGGTCCTGCCTCCGGACCCATCCACGACCGCAAGTCCGTCACCGCGGCGCGCACTGAATCGAGTGGCACGGTCTCGACGGACGTCTCGTTGAATAAAGTTGGGACGGTCGCCTCGCGTGTTTCCGCGAACGGACCGTGCAATGCCGACAGCGCCGTTACGCCAGGTCGCGTGGCTTGCTGTGTCTGCACCGCGAATGCGACGACAACGGTACCCTGAACCTTGGGGCGGTCCAGGGCCGCCACCAGGAGCGCGGCGCAGGCGGCGCGGCGCCCCACGAACGGCCCCGTGAGCAGGCCGTCGTTCGGTCCGTAGAATGTGGGCCGCTTCGTGAGCGCGACGGGGGAGAGCAGCAGGATGCCCAGCGATTCGGCTTGGGCACGTGAGCTCACGCCGACGTCGACCCAGGCGTCGTCGACGGTGAACGGCTGATCGGCGCCGGCGGCACGGCCGCGCGTGAGATGCACCGAGCGCACCGCGACGACGCCGGGGATCCCGCCGCGGCGTCCCCACACCGTGACGCGCTGTCCTTCTATTTGTTGATCGAACAGGGGGCTCGTGCCGCGGCCAGTCCCTTCGCGGCGCAGCCGCAGGAAGCCGTCGTCGGTGATATTACCGACGACGTAGCCCGGTTCGTCGAGTCCGCAATAGAGCAGGCGTTTCGGGGTTCCGCTGCCGAGGGTGAGGATGACATTGCCGAGGCGGTCGTGCTTCGCGCCGGGGAGCAGGCTCTGCACGCTGTCGGCGATGGCGCTCTCGTATCCCGAGACGGCGGTCATGGAGGCGAGGCGAGTGGCGAGGGCGGTCAAAGACTGGGCGGATAGGCGGATGGGCGGATGGAGTGTCAACAACAGGGCCAGCGCCACACTTGTAAGCGTCCGCCCGTCCGCCTGACCGCCCGACCGCCTACGCGCCAATGCCATCCTCATTCCCTTTCTTTCACGATGCGCAGCGCAAGGTCGAGTACCACTTGAGGTAACAGCTCGTGTTCGACTTCGAGCACCCGTCGCGCGAGTGCATCGACGTTGTCGTCCGGGAAGACGGGGACCGACCGCTGCGCGATGATCGGGCCGCGGTCGAATTGCTCGTCCACGTAGTGGACCGTCGCCCCCGACACGGTGGCGCCGCTCGCCAGCACCGCTTCGTGCACGCGGCGTCCGTACATCCCCGGGCCGCCGAAGGCGGGGAGCAGAGCCGGGTGGATATTAATCGCCCGCTGGCGAAAGCGCGCGACCACGCGCGCCGGGAGGAGCTTGAGGTATCCGGCAAGGACGACGAGATCGGCGTCGCCGAGCGCTCGCAGCAGCTCGTCGGCATCAGCGGGGTCGTGCAGCACGATGGTCGGGACGCCCGCCCGCCGGGCGCGGTCCAGGGCACCGGCGTCACTGCGATTGGAGACGACCTGCGTGACGCGGGCAGGGGCGCCGGGCCCGAGGGCGTCGAGCAGGGCCTGCAGATTCGAGCCGCCGCCCGAGACGAGCACGGCGACTCGCAGCGGTGGGTCCCCGGTCAGCTGGGGTGGCAGGGCGTGTCGGACTTCGGCTTGGCGCCGCTCGTGACGCTGAGGGTGAAGGCGCCGGTCGCGTATTTGCGCCCCTGCGTGTTCACCATGATTTCATACGGCGCATTGTCGGTCAACGTCACCGTCAGTCGCGCGTTGCACTTGCCGCCCGAGTCGTCGTCCGAGTTGTGCTCGCTCGTGATGCCCGGTCCATGCACGATGAGGTAGGCGTCGAAGTCGCTCGACGTCAGATCGATGGTGACGGTCTGCCCGGCCCGTCCGTCGACGGTCCAGCGCTCGACGTAGGTGCTGTCGACCCAGACCTCGTCGCGCGCGCTGATCTGCCCGGAGATCGTCTGGCCGATCGCGATCGAGCGGCGCTCGTGCACCTCGGAGATGTCGCCGCCGCCGGCGCTACTGCTCGCGGTCTCGCCCTGGGACTGCGGCGGCTGGCAGTCGCGCGTCCCCGGTGGATCGACCGGTTTGCGCCCGGGAGAGATGGACAGCGCGAAGCGCCCGGTCTGCTTGTGCGGCCGGTTCGTCGTGTTGACGAGCATGGTGAAGGGGCCGCTCGTCGGCGGCGACAGCACGATGCGCGAGCCGCATCCCGGTCCGCCGTCGTCGTTCACGACCGTCGTATCGAGCCCGTAGAGCAGCAGCTCCGGATCGAAATCGGTCGAGGAGAGATCGATCGTGACGTCCGTCCCGGGCGTCGCCGTGAAGCGCCAGCGTTGGTAGTAGGTCGTATCGGTGAACAGGTCGTCGTTGTCGGTCAGCTCCCCGTTGACCGTCTGCCCGACGGCGATGGCGTGCACCGATCCGCGCCCTCCCGGAGGGCAGCGCCCCGACAAGCGCGGCCCCACCGGCTTGATTCCGGCCGACAGCGACAGGCTGTAGCTCCCCGTTTGACGCGTCGGCAGAGCGGACGTGCTGACGGAGAGGACATACGGGCCCGTCCCCGGGAACGTGAGGGAGAACCGTGCGCTGCAGGCCGGGCCGCCGTTCTGATTCCACATCGACGAATCGAGCCCGCTCAAGCCGAGCATCGGGCGGAAATCAGCCGAAGTGAGATCGATCGTCACGGCCTGACCGGGCGTGGTGCGGAACTGCCAGCGCTCGTAGTAGGTGCTGTCGCTGTAGAGCGGATCGCGATCGCTGAGCGTGCCGGTCACCGTCTGCCCGACCACCACCGTACGCGCGTCGGAGCCCGCGCTCGCGGAAGTCGAGGGTGTGGACGCCGCGCGGGACGCCGTGACGCCGCCCTGCATCATGCTGTGCGCCTCGGCAATCGCTGCGCGGTCCATCTGCATGTTGCGCACGATGTCGGTCGCGGTCGCGAAATTCAGCGCCTGGCCGTTCTCGATCGTGCTGCGCACGATCCCGATCACCTGGCCTTGAGCGTTCAACACCGGCGCACCGCTCGAGCCGTGGGAAATCGGGGCGGAGATCTGCAGCAGCTTC
>DATFTG010000307.1:0-28978 GCA_035262265.1 Gemmatimonadales bacterium | reverse complement strand
CAACACGCTGCAGCTCTTCTCGCGCTATCACCGGCTCGAGGCCGAGGGTCGCGAACCGTTCGGGGCGGGGCTCGTGATGCAGGGAGCGGTCGAGCGCGCGGGGCCGATCCTCATGACGGCGGTGGTCACCGCCCTGGCGCTCCTGCCCGCGGTGTTCGCGGGCGATCGCCCCGGGCTCGAGATCGTGCGTGGCACGGTGGTCGTGGTGCTGGGCGGCCTCGTGACCGCGACGCTGATCGCCCTGTTCGTTCTGCCCTCGATGTACCTGGCACTGCAAGTCACAGCCGCGCAACGGGGCGACGTGGAGTTACCCGCCGGCCTGGCGGACGTCGCCGCGCTGGGCGTCACCAAATCGTGATCAGGAGGAATCTCATGGGTCTCCGGATCCCCGCATGGCGAGCGGCGCTGATCGTCGCCTGGCTCCCGTTGCTGGGTTGCGGTCGCAACCAGACGAGTGAGGAGAGCACGGCGAAGGCGGTGAAGGTGGAGCCGATCGCCGGCGACGACGTCAACCGCCTCATCCTCACCGAGGAAGCCGCCCGCCGTCTCGACATTCAAACCGTCGGGGTGCGGCGCTCCACGGTCAACGGCGTGGAGCGCAAAGTGATCCCGTACGCCGCAATCCTCTATGACGCCGAGGGTCAGGCGTGGGCGTACACCAACCCGGAGCCGTTCACCTACATCCGCACGCGGGTCACGGTGGAATCGGTCACAGGCGATCTCGCGGTGCTGTCGACCGGTCCCGGTCTCGGCGAAACGGTCGTGACCGTCGGGGCCGCCGAGCTGTTCGGCAGTGAATCGGAGTTTGAAGAAGAATGATGATGCGAGCGATCGTCGGCGCGAGCTTGCGGTTCCGGTTCATCGTGCTGGCCGGGGCGGCCGCGATGATGGTGTATGGCATCGCCCAGCTCCCCAACACGCCAGTGGACGCGTTCCCCGAGTTTGCGCCGCCCCGGGTTGAGGTCCAGACCCCGAGCCTCGGGCTGTCCGCCGAGGAGGTCGAGGCACTGGTCACCGTGCCGCTGGAGCAGGCCTTCAACGGTCTTGATCGGCTCGATCTGATGCGCTCCAAGTCGATCCCCGATCTGTCGTCGATCGAGATGCTCTTCAAGCCGGGGACCGACGTCGTGCGGGCGCGGCAGCTCGTGCAAGAGCGCCTCACCAACGTCCTCACCACGCTGCCGACGTGGGCGGCGCCGCCGGTCATCATTCCTCCGGTCTCCTCGACCGGTCGCGTGATGAAGATCGGCGTGTCGTCGAAGGACATCTCCCTGATGGACCTCTCGATGATCTCCTATTGGACGATCCGCGCGCGCCTGCTGGGCGTGCCGGGGGTCGCCAACGTGGCGATCTGGGGGGAGCGCATCAAGATGCCGCAGGTGCAGGTCGATCCCGACCGGCTGCGGGAGCGGCGCGTCTCGCTCGATCAGGTCATGGAAGTCACCGCCGACGCGCTCGACGTGGGCATCCTGCAGTTCTCCAAAGGAGCGGTGATCGGCACCGGCGGCTTCATTCAGACGCCCAACCAGCGGCTCGGCATCCGCCACGTTCTGGCGATTTCCTCGCCGGAGGACCTCGGGCAGGTGCCCATCCAGGCCCGGCGCAAGAGCGACGGCACTCCGTTGCGGCTCAGCGATGTGGCGGACGTCGTGTGGGACACGTGGCCGCTGTTCGGCGACGCCGTCATCAACGACGGTCCGGGACTGATGCTGGTGGTCGAGAAGTTCCCGTGGGCCAACACGCTGGACGTCACGCACGGCGTGGAAGCGGCGCTCGACGAGCTGCGCCCCGGATTGAAGGGCATCGACCTCGATCCGACGATCTTCCGCCCCGCCGACTTCATTCAGGTCGCGCTCGACAACCTGTCGCACGCGCTGGTTCTCGGCTGCGTCCTCGTGATGCTCGTCATCATCGCCTTCCTGTTCCAGTGGCGCACCGCGCTGATCAGCATGGTCGCCATCCCGCTGTCGCTCACCGCCGGCGCGCTGGTGCTGTACCTCAGCGGGGCGACCATCAACACGATGATGCTGGCCGGCTTCGTGATCGCGATCGGCGTCGTGGTCGATGACGCGATCATCGACGTCGAGAACATCACCCGGCGCCTGCGCCTGGCGCGCCAGGAAGGGCGCAGCCTGTCGACCGCCCGCATCATCCTCGAGGCATCGCTCGAGGTGCGCCAGGCGATCGTGCACGCCACGCTGATCGACGCCGTCGTGGTGATTCCCGTCATCTTCATGGGCGGCCTCTCCGGCGCCTTCTTCCAACCGATGGCGATCGCGTACGGGCTCGCGGTACTGGCGTCCATGGTCGTCGCGCTCACCGTCACGCCCGCCATGTGCTACCTGCTGCTGCGCCGCACTCCCATCGAACACCAGCGTCAGCCGCTGGTGCGGTGGCTGCAGGGGATCTACGAGCGGGCGTTGCGGCGCATCGTCGCGCGTCCGCGGCACGCGTTCCTGGCTACCGCCGTCGTCATGGTGGTGGGGGCCGCCATCGTCCCGCTGCTCGGCGAGTCGCTGTTCCCGCATTTCAAGGAGCGCGATTTCCTGATCCACTGGATCACGAAGCCCGGCAGCTCCGTGAACGAGGAGCGGCGTATCGTGACGCGATTGAGCCGCGAGCTGCGCGCCATTCCCGGCGTCCGCAACTTCGGCTCGCACATCGGGCAGGCGCTGCTGGCCGACGAGCTCAACGGCGTCAACTTCGGAGAAAACTGGATCAGCGTCGATCCGGCGGCGGACTACGACGAGACGATCTCCAGGATCGAACGAGTCGTCTACGGTTATCCCGGCCTGTTCCATAACGTCGAGACCTACCTCAACGAGCGGATCGACGAGGTGCTGTCGGGCTCGAGCCAGACGTTCGTGGTCCGGATCTACGGACCCAACCTCGACGTGATTCACGAGAAGGCGGAGGAAGTGCGCGATTCGCTCGCGGGGATCGCCGGCCTCTCCGATCTGAACGTGCAGCTGCAGTCGCAGGTCCCGCAGATCCAGGTCGAAGTCGATCTCGCCGCGGCGCAGCGCTACGGGCTCAAGCCGGGCGACGTGCGGCGGGCGTCGGGCACGCTGCTCGCGGGGGAAGAGGTGGGCGACATTTTCCGGGACGGCAAGGCGTACGACGTCAATGTCTGGAGCACCCCCGCCACCCGCCAGAGTCTCACCAGCGTCCGCAATCTGCCGATCGACACACCCAACGGCGGGCAGGTGCGGCTGGGGGACGTCGCCACCGTCCGTATCGTACCGGCGCAGAGTGTGATCTACCGGGAAAACGATTCACGCCGCATCGACGTCGGCGCCGAAGTGACCGGGAGCGACCTGGCCGGCGTGATGGATGAGGTCGACGACCGCCTCGAGCACATCAAGTTCCCGCTCGGCTACCACGCCGTCGTGCTGGGCGAGTACGCCGAGCGCGACGAGGCCCAGACCCGGCTGCTGGGTTTCGCGATCGCGGCGGGGATCGGCGTGTTCCTGATCCTCCTCGCCTCGTTCGAGAATACGCGGCTCGCGGTGCTCGGCTTCCTGACCCTGCCGTCCGCGCTCGTCGGCGGCGTGCTGGCCGTCTACTTCACGGGCGACGTGATTTCGCTGGGGTCGATGGTCGGGTTCCTCACGATCTTCGGTATAGCCGCGCGCAACCAGATCATGTTGATGAGCCACTACCAGCACCTCGAGCGCTTCGAAGGCGAAGCGCTCGGCCCGGCGCTGGTGTTGCGCGGCGCCCGCGAGCGGTTGTCACCGATTCTCATGACGGCTCTCGCGACGGGACTCGCGCTCGTGCCGCTGCTGATCGCCGGCGACAAGCCCGGACACGAAATCGAGTACCCGATGGCGATCGTCATCCTCGGCGGTCTGATCACGTCGACGCTGTTGAACCTGTTCGTGGCACCCAGCCTCTACCTGCGGTTCGGCATCGCGCGGAGCGCCGGCGGGCCGGCGCCGAGCAAGGCAAACCCCTGACGCACCCGAAGGAGCGGTGACCCGCTATGGCCTACAGTGAAACGACTCCGCGGCGGACCGAAGTGCTCGTTGCTGAAGGTCTGCAGAAATCGTACGGACCGAGAATGGCGCTGCGGGGGCTCTCCTTCGTCCTCAAGGCGGGCCGGCTGCTGGGCTTCCTCGGACCCAACGGGGCGGGGAAGACGACCTCGATCCGCATCCTGACCACGATCATGGAGCCCGACGCCGGAAATTTCACGGTCGACGGGATCAGCCACGAGTATCCCGATCAGATCCGCCGCCGCATCGGGGTGCTGCCGGAGAGCTTCGGGTTGCCGAAGCAAATGACCGGTATCGAGTACCTGACCTACTTCGGTCAGCTCTATGGACGCACCGCCAGCGATGCCCGGGCGGTGGGGATGGAGCTGCTGGAGGAGGTGGGTCTCAAGCAGCGCGCCCGCTCGCTCGTGAGCACATACAGCCACGGCATGCGGCAACGGATCGGCATCGCGCGCGCGCTCGTGAACGACCCCGTGGTGGTGTTCCTCGACGAGCCGACCATCGGCCTCGACCCGCGCGGGCAACAGGAGCTGCTCGGTCTGGTCCAGCAGATCGCCGAAGAGCGCAGTGCGGGCGTCATTCTCTGCAGCCACCTCCTGCCGGAGGTGGAAAGCGTGTGCGACGATGTCGTCATCATGAGCTCCGGAGAATGTGTCGCCTCCGGGACCGTGGCCGACGTCATCGGGCGCACCGAGCAGAACATGATGCGGATTCGCGTGCCGCCCGAGTCGCTGGAAGACGCGCAGCGGGAGCTCGGCACCATCGCCGCTGTTCGCCAGGTCCTGCCGGCGAGCGGCATGCCGGGGTGGTTGCGGGTGGAGCTGGACGAAGCCGCTGCCGCGGATCCGTTCGTCAACAATCGCGTCCTCGACACGTTGCTGCGCGCGGAGATCCCGGTCTTGAGCTTCGAGCCCGAAGGCGGGCGGCTGCAAGACGTCTTCCTGCAGCTGACGGCGGGGGGCATCAAGTGAGTCTTGCGGACGATCGCTCCCCGGCGCCGCGTGCGGCGCCGGTCTGGCGCATCGTTTTCTGGCGGGAGCTGCGGGATCACTGGGTCGGCGGCAAAGCACTGGTCATGATCCTGATCTATACCCTGCTGCTCGGGATCTACGCGTACCTGTTCGCGAGCAACTCGGAGCTGCAGCTGCTGCCGTTGAAAGAGGTGGTGCTGGAGATCGTCAAGGCAGCGGTGTTCGTGGGATTGTTCATCTGCCTGATCGTCGGTGCCGACAGTGTGTCGGGCGAGCGCGAGCGCGCTACGCTGGAAGGACTGCTGCTCACCCCCACCAGCCGCCGCCAGATCATCGTGGGAAAGTTCTTGTCCGCCCTGTCGCTCTGGCCGGCGACGTTGATGATCGCCATCCCGTACTGGGTGGTGCTCTCCAAGGGCGATCCGGTGCTGCGGCCGGCGGTCCTGTGGGGGCCGGTCATGGGAACGCTGCTCGCCCCTGCGTTCGCCGGCATCGGCATGCTCGCCAGTATTTGGAGCAATTCCAACAAGGCCAGCATGCTCGTCAGCATCGGCCTCTATCTCCTCATGATTCTGCCGTCCGAATACTCAGGCCTGGCGACGACGACAGTCGGCGCCCAATCGACGGGCCTGTCCGACCTCTTCCAATTGGTCAACCCGCTGGGCGCCAGCAGTCGATTGCTCCATGAGAGCATCATGGCGGACGCCCCGTCCTCTCAGCTGTGGTTGTGGATGACCAGTCCGATCCTCCTGCCAGCGATCGTGCTCGCCGTGCTCTTCGTCTACGCCGGACCGTCCCTGCAGCTGGAAGTCGGCATGCGGCGGCTGCGGGTGAGGCCCACGTGAGGGCCGGCCGTCCGGTGCCTGGCGGCCCGGGTCTCGCGGCCTGGTGGGTGGTCTGCCGCCGCGACCTGCAGGAGCTCTGGGTCGGCGGTCGAGCGCTGACGCTGCTGCTCGTGTACACGGTCGTGATCGGGGTGCTGACCTACCTCCAGGTCAGGTGGAGTCAGATGGACCTGACGCCCCCCAAGGAGATGGTCTGGTCGATCCTGCAGACCTGCATGTACGTCGGCGTGTTCATGGGACTGCTCATCGGCGCCGACACCTTGAGCGGCGCGCGCGACCGGGAGTTGCTGGAAACGCTGTTGTTGACGCCCGCCAGCCGGACCCAGATCGTCGTCGGCAAGTTCCTCGCCAGCATGTCGCCGTGGCCGGCCGCGTTGGCCGTCACATTCCCGTGCGTGCTCGTCGTTTCCCAGGGCGATCCGATTCTCGTGCCCGCGATCCTGTACGCCGTCTTCGTCGGCACCATGGTGGTCATCGGATTTACCGGGCTCGGTATGCTCGTCAGCTACTGGTCCAATGCCAATCGCACCAGCCTGTTCATCAGTCTCTCGATGTACCTGCTGTTCCTCCTGCCCGCGCTCTTGCCCGGCCGGGCGCAGAAGGGACTGGTCGGGAAGTTCTTCCAGCGCTCGAACCCGCTGGCGGCCGCCGACCAGCTGCTGGAACGCCTCATCGTCAATAACCAGACCCTGCACACCTACGGCGACTGGCTGCAAGGGCCGGTCGTGTTTCTCATCGTCGTGGTCGCCCTGCTGTTCGTGTATGCCGGACCACGGCTCCGTCTGCAATCGGGCGGAACGAGTCCGTTTCGGTTGTCCGCGACCCGCTGAGGCTGGAGGAAGTGATGGCCATTTCGACTTCGTGGTGGGTGGTGTGCCGGCGCGAGACCAGGGATCTGTGGGTCGGCGGCAAGGCCCTGTACTTGATCCTCATCTACAGCCTGCTGCTGGGCGGATACTCCTATCTGCTCGCCAGCAACGCCGACACCCTGCTGCTGCCGGTGCCTGAAATGATCCAGGAGATGGTGCGGCATTCGATCGCCATCGCTGCGTTCATTTGCCTCGTCGCAGCGGCGGACGCCTTCGCCGGCGACCGGGAGCGGGCCACGCTCGAAGTGCTGCTCCTGACACCAGCGAGCCGGCGGCAGATCACGGTGGGAAAGTTCTTCGCCGCCTTCTCCGCCTGGCCCGTCGCAC
This sequence comes from Gemmatimonadales bacterium, assembly GCA_035262265.1. GTDB lineage: Bacteria > Gemmatimonadota > Gemmatimonadetes > Gemmatimonadales > GWC2-71-9 > DASTHG01. Next base: position 21,968 of record DATFTG010000307.1, on the reverse strand, counting down.
TCGTGATCGCCATCCCCTATTGGGCGGTGCTCGCCAAAGGGAATCCGGTCTTCTGGCAGGCGCTGCTGTGGGGGACCGTGCTGGGTACGATCCTGGCCGCCCTGTTGGTCGGGATTGGCCTGCTCGTCAGCATGGCGTGCAACTCGAACAAGACCAGCATGATGGTCAGTCTCTGTCTCTACCTCCTGCTGTTGTTGCCGACTGAGTTGTCCCGGCCGCGCATCCATCAAACCGTGATCGAGGTGCGGCGCACGCTGCTCTATACGTTCGTGAACCCATGGGAAGCGACGGCGCAATTCCTTGGCAAGGTGGTGGGCCAGGGCCAGCCTGTGTCGGAGGCGTGGTATCTCCCCATCCTGGCGGGTTCGTTCGCCGCGATCGTTCTGCTCGTCCTGTTCGCCCTGGCCGCGCGTCGTCTGCGCCTCGACGCCGCCATGGCATCACGGTTAGGCGGCCTCTGGAAGCGCTGGACCGCCAGGGCGCCGCGGCCGTCCCGGCGGGCGCCCACCGTCTGGCCGGAAGCGGCCCTGCCGGTTCCTGCTCCCAAACCGCGCGGCGCGCGGCGGGCCACGCCGGTACCGTCGGGCAGTGTCGCGACCTTGTGGGTGGTGTTCAGGAAAGAGCTCAGCGACCTCTGGGTGGGAGGGAAGGCGCTGCAGTTGACCGTCGCCTACACCATCGTACTCGGGATCTATACCTACATCACGGCGCGTGACTCGAGCCTGAGCCTCATCCCGCCGAAAGAGATGGTGTTCGAGCTCACCAAAGCCGCGATGATCGCGAGCGTGTTCGTCAGCCTCATTATCGGCGCCGACAGCTTGAGCGGGGAACGGGAGCGCGCCACGCTCGAGGGGCTGCTGCTCACTCCGACCAGTCGCCGCCAGATCGTGTTGGGCAAGTTTCTGGCGGCGGCGTCCCCCGGGCCGGCGGCGATGCTGATCGCCATTCCCTACATGTGGGTGCTGTCGCAGGGTGACGAGGTGTTCAGCCAGGCGTTGCTGTGGGGTGGGGGGCTCGGCCTCGTGCTGACGCTCGGCTTCACGGCGATGGCGATGTTCGTGGGTTTCTGGTGCAACTCGAACAAGACCAGCCTGTTCATCAGTCTGTGTCTGTACATCCTCTTCCTGCTCCCCACTCAACTCACCGGGCACGCCCAAGGTGGATTCATGGGACTCCTCTTTCAATGGTTGAATCCGTTAACGGCGCCGAAATTCTTTCTCGCCGCCATCCTCGTGAACAACTGGACGCTGGACCGGGCGTGGTCGTGGATGCTGTCGTGCATCGTATTCGCCGTCTTCGCGTTCGCGCTGTTGTTCTGGTACGCCGGTCCTGAGCTGCGACTGGAAGCCGGCCGCATGCGTCTCTTCCAGGCGACGCGGGAGCGCGTTGCAGCCGTGTTGCTCCTCGCCGCGCTGCTCGGTCTCGGCGCGGCCCCGCTCCTGGCGCAACAGGCGGTCGAGCCGCAGATCCAGCTGTCGATCGACGTCACCGCCAAGACGGTCCGGGCGGGGACCCCGATCGAATACAACACCGTCCTGACGAATAACGGGTCGAGTCCGACGCCGGCGCTCATCGTGGCGATGAACATCATCAACCTCAGCGCGAGCGGGGACGTCGTCGACCCGGAGGACTGGTCGCCGCAGCGCACGCAGTACACCGAGCCGGTCGCTCCCGGGCAGTCGGTCACCCTCGCCTGGAGGGTGAACGCGATTCTCGATGGCAATTTCATGGTGTACACCGTCGGCATTCCGGCGCCGGCAGGACCTGAAGCGACGAGTCATCCGGTGACCAGCCCCGGAATGCACTTGATCGTCACGAAGTACACCCGGCTCAACCCCGGGGGAGTGCTGCCCTACGCGATCGGCGGACCGGTCGTGTTGGGCATGATCATCTTCGTCGTGTATCGGCGCAGACACCGGGAGATCGATGCGGGGGGCGGGTCCTGAAGCATCCCCGACGAGCCCGGAGCCATCTCATTGGCAACAAGGAGTCAGCGATGAAGACCATGATTGGCGCGGCGGTGATCCTCGCGCTGGCGCTTGGGCCGAGAGTCGGAGCCGCCCAGCAAACCACGCGGCCCAGTTACGAGCGCGAGATTCCTCCTGCGTTGCTCGCCCAGGTGAAGATCAGCGAGGACTCGGCGCGCGCCCTGGCGCTCGCGAAGGTTCCGGGGGGCCTCGAGGCGGTCGAGCTGAAGCGTGAGAGCGGTGTCCTGGTCTGGATCTGGGATGTTCACGTCAAGGGAAAACGCGGCATTACCGAAGTGTGGGTCAACGCGATCGACGGCACCGTCAGCAGTCATGAAGAATAGCGCCACCCGAGTGCGCTGGAACGCCACCGTCTCTTTCTGAGCGAGGCTCTCCGATGAGCTGGAAACAGGTGCTGCTCGAAGCGTTGAAGATCGCGGTGATCGCCTTCGTGGTGTTGCAGCTCAAGGAGCAGTACGACGCCAACCAGTTCGACACGCCCGCGAATGCGGTGGACGGATCCCTGGTCGGCGCCGGGACCTTCATCGTCGGCGCGGTACAGAAGGTCCTCAAGAAGAGAGGAGGCTGATGGTGACCTGGCGCTCCGCTGGACTGCTGATCGTACTGACAGTAGCGCCGTCCGCCGTGCGCGGGCAGACGCAGACGCTCCCGCCCTATCTTCGCGATCGGGGCACCGGCGTCCGGACGTCGATGCTCGGCACGTACGTCCGCGACGGCGAGCTGCTGATCTACCCCTTCTTCGAGTGGTACGCCGATCACAACCTCGAATACAAGCCGAGCGAACTGGGGTATGGCCTGAATCACGATTACCGGGGTCGGTTCCGCGCGTCCGAGGGGATCCTGTATTTCGCCTACGGCCTGACGCCCGACCTCATGGTGGAATTCGAATCCGCGGTGATCACCGCCGAGCTCCGGAAGGACCGTCTGGACTCGGCCACCGTGCCGCAGCGGATCCGCGAATCGGGGCTCGGCGACGTCGAAGGACAAATCCGCTGGCGCGTGCAGCGAGAGAACGAGCACCGGCCCGAGGTCTTCACGTTCTTCGAGACAGTTCTCCCACTCCAGCGCACGCGGCACATCATCGGGACGCAGGACTGGGAGTTCAGTGCGGGCTTCGGCCTCACGCGCGGCTTCAGTTGGGGCACCATGACCTTCCGAGCCGGCGCGGAGTACACAGACCACGTGGTCGACGCCGGGGAATACGCGATCGAGTACATGCGGCAGGTGTCGCAGTCCTGGCGGATCATCACGGCGATCGAGGGCAGCCAGGTCGATGAAATCTCGCTCCTCACAGAGGTACAATGGCGGTTCGCGCGCAACGCAATCATCAAGCTGAACAACGGCTGGGGATTCACACCCAACGCGACCGACATCGCCCCCGAAGTGGGCGTCATGTTCAACTTCTGACGCGATGACCGTCCGCCGTTTGCTCGCCGCAATTGCCGGCGCCGTCGCCCTCCCCGGGGCGAGTCTCACCGGGCAGGATTCGCTCCCGCCCGCGGTCGCGAGCGCCTTTCACCAGACCTACCCCGCCGCACGCGTGCTCCACGTGAGCAAGGAGCGGCAGGGCGGGAAAGTGGTCTATGAGATCGAGAGCCGCGATGGCGAGACCCGCCGCGACCTGATCTACAGCACGACGGGCGCCGTGCTCGAGATCGAGGAGCGGATACCGGTGGATTCGGTTCCCGCGGTGGTGCGCGCCGCCGCCGAGCGGCGCGTGACCGGGGCGAAGCTGGTCGGTGCCGAGCGCGTGACGCGCGGGACGGTCATGCTGTTCGAGGTGCAGCTGCGGGTCAACGGTCGCTCGCGGTTCCTCACCTACGATCCCGAGGGCAAGGCCGTCGAATAGCGGCTAGTGGCAGCGTCCCAGCCCCGAATCGCTGTATGACATCCCGGCGACGGGGACGAGCTCCCAGCGATAGCGTCCGGGCATGAGCGTCAGCCTCAGTACGCCCCACACGTCGCTGTTACGCGCTTCGCCGGTCGCTGCCGTGCTCCGTACCCGAGCTGAAGCGCGGATGGTGCCAGTAGGCGGGCACGCACACGCTGGGGTGCGCCGCCAGGTCGTTCCGCAGCCGCCGCTCCTGCGGCGATCCGGCGCGCATGTCGATGTTGCTGTTGAGCGAGATCACGTGCCACGCCCCGATGTCGTAGCTGTAGTACCCGCGTCCCGCGGGCCCCGCGAGCGCGCCATAATAATGAAAGTAGGGCGCCCCGTCGTCGCTCTTGTAATCGTGGTTCCCGGGGCGGGTCGTGTCCGCGCTCTGTGCCGTCCCCAGCTCCCCGCGTAGCAGCGCAAACTGCTCCGCCGTTCCATCGCCGTACGCGTTGTCGCCGGCGGTGAACACGGTGCCGGCGATGCGGTCGAGCAGGGCGGCGGTTGCTCGTCGCCGTCCGAGTCGCAATCGGCGATGTCTCCCGCGCCGACCAGCGTCGTACCGCTATCCCCGGAGCGTTCGCCGGCGGGGGCGGGACTCGCGGCCAGCTCGCGTTCCACCGTCGCCGCCAGCCGCTGGAATTCCTCGACGCCACCGAATCCGAAATAGCGCTCGATCACCCGGCCGCTCCGGTCGAGCAGAACGGAGTAGGGCAGGCCGCGGTAGTGATACTGCTGCTTCATGCGGCCGCCGCCGACCAGCACCGCGAACGGCGGGCGATACTGGCGTAGGAACGCCAGCATCTTGGCGCGATCGACGTCGTCGGAAATCGCGACGATATCGAAGTCGCTGCGGCGGTAGCGGCGGTACAGGTCGATCATGTGCGGGAATTCTTCCCGGCACGGATCGCACCAGCTCGCCCAGAAATCGACGAGCGTCACCTTGCCCGCGAAGCGGGCCAGGGTCAGCGTGTCTCCGCTCGTGTCCGGCAGGGTGAATGCCGGCGCGAACGGCTCCCGGCTACCGCCCGGCACGCGGGCCCCGAGCGACTCGGCGTCGAACGTCGCGAGCCGGCCGCCGGCGTCGAGCGCCACCGCCGTCTCGCGGGGTCCGAGGTGGCGAGTAGCGAGGATCGCGCCGCCCGCGGTGTCGAGCACGTCGACACGCAGCTTCGTGCCCGCCGAGTCATCTGCGCCGAGCACGTACAACCGGCCGTCGGGTCCGAGGACGATGGCGACATTGACGATGGCCTGGTCAATGCGGACGTCGCGACCCCTGGCGGGGAGATAGACAGGATCACGTTCCTTCGGATACAGCCCTCGCCGGGTGACCCAGCGCCGCATCCCGCTGCGATCGAATTTGACGATCTCGTCGCGCACCAGCGGTGCGTAGTAGACCCCGCCCCCGCCGTCGAGGACCGCCGGACCCGCGTTGGTGATTGCGGTCAAGAACGGGGTGGGCGGCACGTGGATCGCCGCCAGCCGGTCGACCGGGCGTCCCAGCGTGTCGAGCAGCTGCACGAGCGGCGCATCGGCGGGCTCTGCGGCGAGCGTCGGCACGCGATAGGGCGAGCGCGTCGCGACGATACGCCCGGCGGCTGCGTTGTACGACGCGACGGCGAACGGCGCCGGGCTCGACCATTCCCGCAGCTGCTGCCCGGCAGTGTCGAGCACCACTCCGTCACCCGCTTCTTCGCTGACGAGCAGGTCGGCGCCCAGCGCCGTCACGCTCATCGGCAGGGCGATCGCCGGACCCGCCAGCGTCCGCACCGGCTGCAGGGCGCGATCGAACGCCACGAGCCGGCTGTGGTCGGGATCGGGAGCCCACGACCGGTCGCCGACCACGGCCGCGGGAGAATGGTTGAAAAACAGGAGGGTAAAGCCGCTGGGCGCCCCGCGGTCGGGCCGGCACGACGCCGCGGCCACGACCACGAATGCGGCGCCCAGCGTGTGACGCACGACGGCTCAGCTCGCGGCTTCGATCGTGGCGATCTCGATCGTATGCAGGCCGCTCGCCATCCGGTGCGTCCCGGTGACCTTCACTTTCCCTTCGGCGAACGCCAGCAGGCGCGAATTCTGCGGATCGGCGGGCTTGGAGCTCACCGCCATGTAGATCGTGCCGTCGTTGGTGAGAATCGCCAGCGACACGCCCTTGTTCGCACAGGCGGTGGCGCAGTTCTTGTGCTGCGCGCCCGACAGCTGGTGCGTCGAATAACAGTTGACGTCGATGACCTGACCCGTGAGGGTGACCTGGTCACCGCCGCCGGCGGCGGCAGCCTGCGCCCGGAGCGGCAGGGCGAAGAGCGCCAGCGCTGCGGTCGTGGCCAGCAAGCGCTTCAACATGGTATGTCCTCCTCATGACGTGATGAGCGTCCCGGAACGGGACACTCCGTTGTTACGTACGCCGCGGCCGCGAGTTCCGGATGTCTGTATATTGTGCGGCCCATGGCGCCCATCCCGGTCTATCGCGAGCTCATCGACACCTTCGGCGAGGCCTGGCAGGCGGCCGACATCGATCGCCTGGTTTCCGTCTTTACGACCGATGCCGTTTTCGTCGAGACCCCGTTCAGTCGCAAGGACGTCGGCATCGGCGCCATTCGCGCCTACTGGCAGGACCTCCCCACGACGCAGGCGGAGGTGTCCTTCCGCTCCGGGGAAGTATTCGAGGTGGGACCGTGGTTCGCCACGGAGTTTCGCTGCACCTTTCGACGGCGCAGCAGCGGGGAGTGGGTCGACGCGCGCGGGGCGATCTTCTGCGAGACGAAGGACGGCAAGATCAGCGAGATGCGGATGTACTGGCACAGATACGCAGGAGGAAGAGAAGAGCCGAAACCCTAGCTACCAAGATCCGCTAAGCGAATCTAGCCACTTTGCCTACCCATCTGGTTTGTTTTCACGTACTCCAGAGCCCACTCAATCAACTCTGCGTTGCGGGCCCCTGTCCGCATCGCGGTCATGACCGCGTCGTCTTCGGAGAACTGCTGATCGAGCATGAGATAAGGGATCAGCGTGGCTCCAACGCGGTTTCCGCTCGCGCAGTGGAACAGCAACTTCCGCTTCCCCACATTGGTCGCCAGCACGTCCCGGATGCGCCGCAGCGTCTCATCATCTCCACGGGTGTGGCCCACCGGGATCACGATGTAGTCCATCCCCGCCCGCTTGACTTCGTCGGACTCGGAGAGAGGGCGCGGCTCCATGGGGTCCCGGCAATCGAGGACCAGCTCGCATCCCGCCTGTTTCAGGGCCGCTAGCTGTTGGGCGCTGGGTTGGCCGCTCGTGACCAGCCCCGCGACGGGCTCACTCGCGTTGGCGGCCCCGGCAATGGCGTCGAGCAAGGCGCTCACGCCGCAGAAAGTAACTGCCCTCGAAAGGGCACACACTGTCCACCCGGTGAGACGCTCCAGGGCCCCCGGCGCGCTCAGGACTCCCGGCGCGATTCTTGAGAGATGAAGGCGTGACTAACCCCGCTCGTCAGATGTAGTTTGGACCTGGGAGGCAGCATGATCTCCGCACTCTTCGGTGTCCTGGTCGTATCGACCGGATCGGCCGTTTCACCCGCCCTCGCGCCACGTTCGCTGGCGACGGACGACCCGCCGATTCGCATTTCGCTCAACTCGGGCGGCTACTACTACCAGGGCGATCGCGCCAAAGTGCGGGTGCGGGTGGCCGAAGACGGCTACCTGCTGGTATTGCGCAGCGACGCCGACGGGCGCGTGCGCGTGCTGTTTCCACTCGATCCGGGCGACGACGACTTCGTCCGCGGCGGCCATGAATTCGAGCTGCGCGGGCGCGGCGATCGTGAGACGTTCTTCATCGACGACGTCCGCGGCACGGGGACGATCCTGGCGGCGCGCTCGGCGACGCCGTTCCGTTACGATCGCTTCGTGCGCGGCGACCACTGGGATTATCGGGTGCTCGCAAGCGACCGCATCCGGGACGACGCGGAAGCGGGCTTGCTGGACATCGTCGATCAGATGGCGGACTCCGCCCACTACGACTACGACGTGACGAGCTACAGCGTCGGGGGCGGCGCGGGGTATCGGACGAATTACTCGTACTACGACGGGTACTACGGCCCGGGATACTACCCGCGCTTCTCCGTCGGTTTGTATTTCGGATCTCCCTACTACCGCCGCTACTGCGACCCATTCCTTTATGATCCGTTCTTCTGCGATTCGTTCTATTACGATCCGTTCTTCTACGATCCCTTCTATTATGGTGTGATCTACCGGCCATACCGGCCGTACGGGTACGGCTGCTACGGTAATCCATTCTGTTACGGCAATCGCCGCACCTACTTTGCCGGCGGCGGCCGCCCGTTCCCCGGGCTGACGTTCAAGCGGCCCGCGCCGCAGCCGCCGCTCGTGCTGCCGCGGCAGCGGTTCCCGTCGTTTGGCACGCCGGTGCGGTGGGACAACCCCTCGAGTCTCGGCAGCCGCGACCAGCCGCAGGTCGATCCGCGGCGGCGCGCGGCCTCCCCGTCCGGCGATCGCGGCACCTGGCGGCGCGATCCGCCGCCGTCCACCGAATCACGTCCGCGCTCGAGCGGTGGCTCGTACAGCGGTGGTGACAATGGAAGCGGTCGGCGCGATCCGCCGTCGTCCACAGAGTCACGTCCACGCTCGAGCGGCGGCTCGTACAGCGGTGGCGACAACGGTGGCGGACGGCGCGACTCCCCGCGCTCCGCGGACCGACCCCGTTCGAGCGGCGGGGATAATGGCGGTGGCCGCGGCGGGCGCAGCGGGGGCGGTGGGTCGTCCGCAGGTGGCGGAGGCGGGCGGTCGGCGCCGAGCCCGTCGTCGGGTGGATCGCGCCCCTCCAATGGCGGTGGGGGTCGCCGGCGTCCCTGACCACTAGCGACATCTGATTGTTGAAGCGACCGTTTGGGCCTCGCATGATCGAGCTCAAACGGTCGCTTCGCGTCCGCGACGGCCTGGCGATGGTCGTCGGGATCATGGTCGGCTCGGGGATCTTCCGCACGCCGGGCGGCGTGGCGTCGCAGCTCGGACGTCCCGGCCTCACGTTCTTCGCCTGGCTGGCGGGCGGGATCGTCGCGTTCATGGGCTGCCTCATATTCGCCGAGCTGGCGACGCGATACCCGCAGGCCGGTGGGAAGTACGTCTATGCGCGCGAGGCGTTCGGGCCTCGCATCGGGTTCGTCGTCGGTTGGGTGGAGGCGGTCATCTACATCGCGGCGATCGCCGCGATCGCCGTGGTGTGCGGCGAGTATCTCGGCCGGCTGATCGGGGCGCCGGACAACGCCGCGCAGGGGCTCGGAGTCGGCCTGCTCGTCCTGTTCACAGGCGTCAACCTCACCGGCGTAGCCTCGGGTCGCTGGGTGCAGAACGTCTCCACCACGCTGAAAGTCGCCGGTCTCGTCGTCGTGGTCATCGCCGCGTTTGCTCGCGGTACCGGTGTCGGATGGTCGACCTCCCTGGCAGCGGCTCCGCATGGGGCGGCGCTGTTTGCAGCCATGGCTGTCGCCTTTCAGGCGGTGGTGTGGTCCTATTACGGCTACCTCGATGGCGGGAAAATCGCCGAAGAGGTCGTCGAGCCGTCGACGAGCCTGCCGCGCATCTACCTCGGCGGGATCACGCTCGTGACCGTGCTGTATCTCGCCCTCAACGCGGCATACGTCCACGTGCTGCCGCTCGACAAGGTGGCGGCGTCGAAGCTGGTCGCCGCTGATGTGATGACGGCGCTGTTCGGAGAGGCGGCGGGAGCAGCGTTCCTCGCGTTGTCGCTGCTCGTGGTCATCGCGTCGCTCAACGGCAACATCTTCGTCACGCCTCGCGTCATCTTCGGCCTGGCGCGGGAAGGTCTGGGACCCGAAGACCTGGCGCGAGTCAATGCCGGCGGGACGCCCTGGGCGGCGATGACGCTGGTAGGAGTCACGGCGATGGTGCTGGCGCTCAGCGGTACGTTCGAGCAGCTGCTGGCACTCACGATCACGCTGATTCTCATCGTGGACTCGATCGCCGTCTTCGCGCTGCTCGTGGCGCGACGCAAGAGTCCAGCCGCGCCGTTCCTGGCGCCGCTCTACCCGGCGCTACCGATCGTGTTCGTCATGATCTACGCGGCATTGTTTGTAGGAACGGCAATCGCTCAGCCGACAGTAGTGATCATCTCACTAGGGGTGATGGCAGCGACATACCTACTCAGCGTCGTCTCAGTAGTCGACAGAAGGGAAGGGAGTACCTAAGTGGTTCCAGCCATTAACTAAGAACTGCTAAGAGACTGGCCTTCTGGGTCACTGTCTGACCGACTCGGGAATGGAAAAGCCGTAGCCGCTACCGCCCCCGCCCCTCCGAGTAACAGTCCTCCCACCACATCTGACAGGTAGTGCACTCCCAGGTACACCCTGCTCCACGCCACGACTATTGGAACCAGCACGCCGGCCCAGATGATGATGCGGCGTGGGCGCTGGCGCCGTTCGCCCTGCGCCGCTATCAGGGCGAGGGTCGTGTACAGAGCGCTCGCCGCCACGGCATGACCGCTCGGGAAGCTGTAGGAATCGGGAATGGCGATGATGGCCATGGTGGGACGGGGATGTTGAAACAGGAGCTTCAACACGTCGTCGAGGAGAAACGAGAGCGGCGTCCAGAGCAGGGCGAGGGCGATCCGCTGCCGGCCCGCAGCGAGGGCGTAGAGCGTCACGAACAACGTGAGGAGGGTGACGACCGGAGCGCTGCCGAGCGCGGTGAGATTGATGGCGAGAGCGTTCAGAAGATCGGTGCGGTGGCCGGCGACGCTCATCAGGGCCGCCTGATCGAGCGGCGCCGTCCAACCCGTCGTGACGGCGATCGCAACCACGGCAAATCCCGCCCCGAGCCAGAGCACGAGCCTCACGACGGTTCCAGCCCTTCGATGCGGTGCGTCTCCTGTTGGCTGGGGCGCACGTTGCCCGGTCGATACATGATCACCCGGGCGCGCTCCAGCGTGATCAATCCGCCGCCGATCATCTCGTCGAGGTCGGGAAGGACGGCCTGGATGGCATCTTCCGTTTCGACCACTTCGACGATGATCGGAAGATCGAGGGAGAGGCGCAGGATCTTCTCCGTGTGCACGGTGCTCGACGCGCCGAATCCGGCGACGCCGCGCAGCACCGTCGCTCCCGCCAGGCCTTTCTCCCGCAGCCGCTCCACCAGCGCCTCGTACAGCGGCTTGCCGCGATACTTGTCGCTCTCCCCGATGAAGATGCGCATCAGGGTGCGCTCGCCCTTGAACCGGTTATGCATGCGGTCCTCCATCAGAGCACCCGCTCCGCCAGCATCGTTCCCGCGATGACTGCGGCGAGGCAGCCGACGATCGTCCCGCCCATGTAGAGCGTCGCCCACCAATATTCGCCGTCGCCCAGGAGCCGTACGCTCTCGAACGCGAACGTGCTCATCGTCGTAAACCCGCCGCAGAAGCCGATCGTCAAACCCGCCCGCAGCTCGGGGGTGATTACCGTCGATCCGGTCGCGAGTCGGATGATGAAGCCGAGGATCAGCGACCCTGCCAGGTTGATCGCCAGCGTCCCGATCGGAAAACCACTGAGCCCCGAGCGGGTCTGGATCCAACCCTGGAGATACCAACGCGCCAGCGTGCCGGCGACGCCGCCTGCCGCGATGTAGAGGATCAAGAAAAAACTCCCCCCTCGAGTTGGGTAGGAGTCATCAGCCGGCGGCTGGTAGGCCGTGGCGATTTCGAGGCGAACTCCATCGCCTATGGTCTGATAAGATAACGTATCTTTCTCGCGAGATGCTCAAGCTCGCCATTTCCCAATTCCGGCCCATGAAGGGCGAGTACGCCGCCAACCTCGAGCGTATCGGCGGCGTGCTCGCCGAGGCGAGCGCGCTCGACGTTCGCCCCGATCTCGTCGTCTTCCCCGAGACCGCGACGTCGGGGTACTTCGTCGAGGGCGGAGTCAAGGAAGTCGCGGTCACCGCGGGCACCCTGGCTGACGATCTCGCCCGGGTGTTCCCGGCCGGCGCCGCGCCGCTCGACGTGGCGATCGGTTTCTACGAGCGGTATCAGAGCCACTTCTTCAATTCGTGCCTCTACGCCACGCTCGGCGGCAAACACCCCGACGTGCGGCACGTCCATCGCAAGGTGTTTCTCCCCACCTACGGCGTGTTCGACGAGGAACGCTTCGTCGATCGCGGCCAGGAGGGGGTGCGCGCGTTCGACACGGGCTGGGGCGGGCGGGCCGCGATCCTGATCTGCGAGGACGCCTGGCACAGCCTCGCCGCGACGATCGCGGCGCTCGAGGGGGCGCAGCTGATCATCGTGCCGAGCGCCTCGCCGGCACGCGGCACCGGAGTGGACGATGGCGGCACCAGGCTGCCCGCGAGCATGGTGCGGTGGGAGCGCGTGGTCCAGGGCATTGCCGAGGAGCACGGCGTGTTCGTGGTGCTCGCGAACCTCGTCGGGTTCGAAGGAGGGAAGGGGTTCCCCGGGGCGTCGGTGGTGATCGATCCCATGGGGGAGCTGGTCGTGCGCGGCCCGTTGTTCGAGGAGGGACTGGTCACCGCCGAGCTCGATCTCGAGCAGCTGACGCACGCGCGCGCGGATTCCCCGCTGCTCGCCGATCTGCACAGCGCGCTGCCGATCCTGACCAAGGGGCTGGGGACCGGGGATAAGGGTGGCAAGGCGAAAGCGGTCAAGTACGATCCGGCGACCAACGGCGTGCGCGCCAAAACGAGCAGCGCAGCGCCCGCTGCGCCTCCGGTCCACGTCTTCCGTCGCGCCGCCGGAGAGGGCGATCCACTGCACATCGACAGCGCACTGGTCGAAAAGTGGCTCGTGAGTTTTCTGAAAGACGAGGTAGTGCGGCGGCGCAACTTCACGAAAGGGATCGTGGGAATCTCGGGAGGCGTCGACTCGGCGCTGACCGCGTTCCTGGCCGCCAGGGCGCTCGGGAAGGACAACGTCATCGGCGTGCGCATGCCGTATCGCACGTCGAGCCCGGAGAGTCTGTCGCATGCGCAGCTCGTGATCGAGAAGCTGGGCATCCAGTCCGTGACCGTCGACATCACGAACGCGGTGGACGGGTATCTGTCGTCGGCTGACGGCGTGTCACCGACACGAGCCGGCAATGTCATGGCGCGCGAGCGCATGATCGTCCTCTTCGACCTGTCGGCGAAATTCGCCGCCCTGCCGCTCGGCACCGGCAACAAGTCGGAGCGCCTGCTCGGCTACTTCACCTGGCACGCGGACGATTCGCCGCCGGTCAACCCGTTGGGCGATCTCTTCAAGACGCAGGTGTGGGAGCTGGCGCGCCACGTCGGTGTGCCCGACGTCATCCTCTCCAAGCCCGCGACACCCGATTTGATTCCCGGCCAGGAAACGGAGCGCGACTATGGGTTCACCTATCAACAGGCCGATCCCATCCTCTACTACCTGATTCGCGGGTACGGACCGGAAGAGCTCGAGACGCGGGGCTTCGATCCGAAGATCGTGGCGGCGGTGCAGCGGCGGCTCGACTCGACGCACTGGAAACGGCGCCTGCCGACGGTGGCCGTGTTATCGCAGACGGCGATCGGTGAGTTCTACCTTCGTCCGGTGGACTACTGATGCAGGGACGCCACCCGTCGGAATCCGAAGCCGTCGTGTCCGAGCTGATGATGCCGCAGCACGCGAACCTCATGGGGAACGTGTTCGGCGGCGTGATCCTGGCGCTGGTCGACCGCGTCGCGGCGGTGTGCGCGATCCGCCACGCGCGGCGGCCGTGCGTCACCGTTTCCGTCGACAAGGTCGACTTCCGCGAGCCGATTCACGTCGGGGAGCTGGTCACGGCGTTCGCGCGTGTCAATTTCGCCGGAAAGTCTTCGATGGAAGTGGGAGTGAAACTCATCGCCGAGAACCTGGTGTCGGGCGAGAAGCGGCACACCAATTCGTGCTACGTGACCTACGTCGCGCTGGATGACAAGGGATGCCCGACCGCGGTGCCGCCGATCGTGCCGGAGACGGCCGACGAGAAGCGGCGCTATGATCGGGCTGCGAAACGGCGCGCCGCGCGAGTGATGGATCGCCGATACGATCAGGGGCGCGGGGAGTAGGCGCTGAGGAAGACGCCGAGGTGTAAGGGGTGAGGACGAGCCTCAATCCTAAGCCCTGGGCGTCCACTCGGCGGCTCGGCGGCTGAGCGACTACCTCGGCGGCTATCAACTAATGCCCAAGGTCGTAGCGGTTTTCGGCGGTGGGGGCGCAAAGTCCGTGGCCCACGTGGGCGCCTCGAGAGCGCTCGCCGAAGCCGGCCTGACTCCCTCCTGTTACGTGGGCACCTCATTCGGCGCCGTCATGGCGGCGGCGCTGGCCAGCGGGACCACGCCGGAAGCGCTGACCGATCAACTGCTGCACCCTTCGACCCGACCCGTCGTGTCGCTCGACTACGTTGCGCTCGCCAAGGGCTTTTTCTCCGATCATCTATTGAAGCCCGGCCCGTTGCGTGACCTGATCGCGCGTCTCGTCCCGGCACGCCGGTTCGAGAGTTTGCGCGTCCCACTGCAGATCACCGCGACTGATCTCGATTCAGGGGAGCTGGTTGTATTCGGGGATGACGGCACCGATTTGCACGCCGCCCTGTACGCGTCCTGTGCGCTGCCATTGTACTATCCCCCTGCAGACATCGGGGGTCGCCACCTGGCCGATGGTGGGCTGCGGGCGGTGTTGCCGCTCGAGCCGGCAAAGGGGATCCCCGCTGATCTCGTGGTGGCGGTGCACGTCGGGCCGGGATTCGACGAAGGGCCCCCACCCTCCAGCGTGAGCAAGTTGATGCCGCCGGCCCTGGTCCGCGCGCACGGATCATCCGAGCGGATCATGATGGCGGCTCAGGCCGAGCAGGCGATCCGGGATTGGCCGAAGAATGGTTCGAAGCTGGTCGTGGTGCGGCCGGTCCACGAGCGCGAAGCGACCTTCGCGGTGCAGAACGTCCAGCGCTACATCACAGCCGGTTACGAGGCGACGAAGCAGGCGCTCTAGGCTTGCAGCACCGTGCCCGCCAGGAGCGCAACGAGACCAAGGCCGCCGGATATCGATCCCGCCCACACGAGCCGTCGCCGCAGCCCGGCGAAGCTCTCGGGCAGCTCGCCTCTGGGATCAACCGCCAGCCGCCCCAATCTGGCAGCCGTCGGCACCGTTACGCCGATGGCGATCAGCGTCCCGAGGCTCCCCGTCGTCATCATCAGCATCAGCCAGCCGGGCACGACCCCTTCCTTCATATAGGGCATCGAGAGCGGGATGCCCGATACGGCCACCGCCGCCGCTCCCGGCCCCAGTAGAACCCGCTGAATGGAGCTGGTCAGGCGATACGCCGACAGTCGCAGGTCGGGGGCGAAGTGCTTGGCTGCCACACCCAGCACCATCGTCGCGATGCCCCCGCCGAGCCACAGGGTGAAGCCAAGCATATGGACCAGCAACCAGAACCCGCGCATCAGGTCTTCCTTTCGGCCACAACGGTGGGAAGGGGCCGCCGCCCTGCGAAGCCGGCCTCGATTTCATGCCAGTGGCCGATGTGCTCCTCGCCGTGCTTCCAGCACCAGAAGATGTCGCGGCCGTCCAGCTTGCCGTAGAAGTCGACCAGGCCGACCTGCGGATCCTTGAGGACGCAGCCGACGCGATCGAGCTCCTCGTGGCAGTCGGTGATCTTGCGCGCGACGGACTCGATCTGGCGCTGCAGGTCGAGTTGCTCGGGCGACTCGCCCCACTCGGGATGGGAGCGGGCGGACAGGAGCTCGTGACGGTTGACGAGATCCCGCCACTCGGGGTAAAGCGTGGTGATATCCGAGATGATGCGGCGGACGAGCGGCAGTGTCCGCTCTGCTTCGGCGACAGTGAAGTACCTGGGCATGATCCTAGGCGATGAGTATTCCCTGGACTTCTTCGGGGTGCGGAATGAAGCCGACGACTCGACGCTTCTCGTCGACTACCACGATGGTGGACCTGACATGATGGTCCTCGGGGTCCAGCTGCTTGTCGAGCTTGTATCCCTGCAGCTCCTGATCCGGCTTCACGACGGCCGTATCAGTGCGCATGTGGTCCTCGGCGTTGCACTCCTTGGGGTCGTGGCCTATCGCCACACAGCGGACCACGATGTCTCGATCCGACACTGTTCCCAGATAGCGCCGGTCCTTCGGATTGTCGATCACCGGCACCACCGAAATGTTGCGCGAGCGCATGAGGGCGGCGACTTCTGCCGACGTGGCGCCGGCGGCGGCGACGAGCGGATCAGCGATCATGACGGCAGATGCCAGCACGTGAGCTCCAGGAAGACAGGACCGGCAAGACTAGACGCACAGCAGCACCGCGGCGAACAGGATCTAGACTACGGGTAGGCGTAGGGCCTGTCTACTCTTCTTCCCTGTTCTCCCCTGTGCGTCTGTGCGTCTAGCATTGCCTGTCCTGCATTGCACTCGAACCGGACACTCGGGGCACTTCGGCTTTCTTGCCGTGCACACCGTCGCCCCCAGCTCCATCATCGCCTGGTTGAACTTCCACGCCGTCTTTCCATTCCGGGGCACGATGCGGTTGGCAATGTCCCAGACTTTCTTCGAGACCGCATTGCCGTTCCGCGTTCCGAGTTTCGCGTTGCCGATTCCCCAGACACGCCGGATCACGCGCGCGATGTTGGTGTCTACCGCCGCCACCGGCTTTTCGTAGGCGAAGCATGCCACCGCGCCCGCCGTGTACCGGCCTACCCCCGGTAACTCGATCAATTGGTCGGGGTCGTCGGGCAACAAACCGTCGTGCCGTTCCACAACGGTGCGCGCCAGCGCGTGAAGATTGCGTGCCCGCGCGTAGTACCCCAGACCGTCCCACGCTTCGCGCACTGTGTGGGGCTTGGCGCGCGCGAGATGCCCGAGGCTCGGGAAGCGAGCCAGGAACCGCGGGTAGTACTCGAGTACGCGAGGCACCTGCGTCTGCTGCAGCATGAATTCGCTGACCAGGACGCGATAGGCGTCGCGCGTGCGACGCCACGGCAGGTCACGGCCACACAGGGCAAACCATGTCAGGAGGCGTCGCCGGAAAGCGGCCGATGGACCGATCCAGCCACCCGGCGCGCCTCCCGAGGGGGTAGACGAAACCCGCATGGCTGCCCAAGATACACGCACATGAGGATATCGACCGTCGAGCGCGCGCTCCCGGTGCGCCGCTACGTGGGCCGCTGGAGCCTCCACGTCGTCGGCCACGCCGGCCGGTTCTTCATGATGATCGTGGACATGTTCCGCGGCTTCCCCGCCTGGCGCGCCTGGGGGCCGGAGTTCGTCGAGCAGGCGAACAGCATCGGCTACGGCAGTCTTTTCATCGTGCTCTTGATCTCCGGGTTTGCAGGCGGCGTGACCGCGTTGCAGACCGGCTACCAGTTCACCGGCGCCTACCCCCTCTACATCGCGGGGGGCCTGATCGGCGAAACGGTGATTCTCGAGCTGGGCCCGGTGATGACCGGCCTCGTGCTCGCGGGGCGCGTCGGCGCGCGCATCGCCGCCGAGCTCGGGACGATGCGGGTCACCGAGCAGATCGACGCTCTCGAGAGCCTCGGCCGCTCGCCGGTGACCCAGCTTTTGCTGCCGCGCTGCCTCGCCGGACTGCTGGTGATTCCGGCGCTCGTCATGTTCTCGAATGCGACCGGCTTCATCGTCGGGTGGGTGGCCGCGAAACAGTCGCTCGGCATCACCAACGCCGAGTTCCAGTACGGCGCGCGCTATTTCTTCCGTTCGTTCGATCTGTGGTACTCGGGGATCAAGGCGATCTTCTTCGCCATCGCCATCACGGCGATCCCCTGCTACATCGGCTTCAACACGCAGCAGGGCGCGGAGGGCGTGGGACGCGCGACGACCCAGGCCGTCGTCGTGACTTCGGTGACAATCCTGCTGCTCGACGTCGTCCTCGCCCAGGTATTGCTCGGCAAATGATCGAGCTGCGCAACGTTTCCAAGCGCTTCATCGAGAACGTCGTTCTCGACGATGTCTCGCTCGATGTCAAGGCTGGCGAAACCCTCGCACTGCTCGGGCCATCGGGCGTCGGCAAGAGTGTGCTGCTGAAGCACATCATCGGGCTCATCCGGCCCGACAAAGGGGATGTCCTGGTCGACGGGCTGAGCGTGCCGAGGTTGAAACGGCGCGAGCTGTCGCAGCTACGCACCCGCATCGGGTACGTGTTCCAGAACGGCGCCTTGTTCGACTCGATGGATGTGTTCGACAACATCCGGCTCGGCATCACGAACGAGGAGAACTACCGCGACGACGACTTCGCGAAGGCCCGGGTCACCGAGTGCCTGCGGCTCGTGAACTTGAGTCCCGATGTCCAGATCAAGATGCCGGCGGAGCTGTCGGGCGGCATGCGCAAGCGCGTCGGGATCGCGCGGGCGATCGCCGGGAAGCCGACCTATCTGTTGTACGACGAGCCGACCTCGGGGCTCGACCCCGTCAACTCGGACGTGATCGACGGCCTGATCGAGCGGCTGCAGCACGAGCTGGGCGTGACGAGCGTCGTGGTGACGCACGACGTGCGTGGCGCGTTCCGCGTGGCCGACCGGATCGCCCTGCTGTGGCAGGCGAAGATTCGCGCCGTGGGCACGTCGGACCAGATTCTCGCCTCGCGCGACGAGGCGGTGCAGCAGTTCCTCGAGCGTGACTTCGACCTCGAGGCTCTCCAGGGCGGAGGGAAGAAGACCTGATGGACATGACCTACAAGCAGGAAATGGGCGTCGGAGCGATGGTGCTCGCCGGGCTCGTGCTGTTCGTCGTGGGACTCTTCTGGTTCAGCGGGCGCTCGATCAGCCACAGGGGAATTCTCACCAGGGTCGTGTTCACCAACGTCGCCGGACTGAAAGAGGGCGACCCCGTCCTGATCTCCGGCGTCGCTGTGGGCCGCGTGTCGAAGGTGAGTCTCGAGCGAGTGGGCAAGGTGGTGGTCACGCTCGAGCTGTCGGGCGATCCGCGCGTGCGCCCGCGCACCACCGCCTCGGCCGTGGTCATCTCCAAAGACTTCTTCGGCACCAAGATGATCGACTACTCCCCCGGGGCTGAAACCGATTCGTTCCTGCCCACCACGTCGGTGATCACAGGCACCAAAGCGCAGGAGCTGTCCGACATCGCTTCGGGCGTCGCCACCAACGCCAACGAGCTGATCGGCAACGCCAAAGGGCTGGTGTCGACGCGGCTGTCGGACGACATCCACAACACCATGATCGCAACGCAGCGCGGCATGGCGGCGCTCACCGCGGCGACCAATGGTCCGCTCGTCGCGCAGAGCACCAAGGCGCTGTCCGAGCTGGAACACGTGATGGCGCGCTTCGACACGCTGCTCGCCAGTGCCAACGTGCAGAAGACCGGCATGCGGATGGACACGCTGACCGCCAACCTGTCGCGGTTGACGAGTCAGCTCGCCAACTCCACGGCGAGCCTCGACTCGCTGCTCGGAAAGATCGCCCGCGGCCAGGGGACGCTGGGCAAGATGGCGACGGATACGGTGATGTATCAGGACATTCACAAGACGTTGGACGCACTGTCGAGCTTGCTGAACGATTTGCGGGAGAGACCGGGCAGGTACCTCACCGTCAAAGTGTTCTGAGACGCGGTCTATATTCCTGCCGGTGTTGACACTCACATTTCTCGGCACTTCCGCCGCGCGCCCCACTGTCGAGCGCAACGTCTCGTCCCTCGCGCTGCAGCGCGAAGGGGAAACGCTGCTGTTCGATTGCGGGGAGGGAACGCAGCGGCAGATGATGCGCTACGGGGTGAGCTTCGCCCTGTCCGAAATCTTCTTCACCCATTTCCACGCCGATCACTTCCTCGGCATGATCGGGTTGGTGCGCACCCTGGGACTGCAGGGCCGCGAGGAGCCGCTGCGACTGTACGGTCCCCGCGGGGCGAAGCAGGTCCTCAACAACGCGCTGCTGCTCGGCGTGGAAAAGGTGCCCTTCGGCGTCGAGATCCATGAGGTGAAGCCGGGTGCGGTGATCGGCGAGCGCGACGGCTACTCGATCACCGCGTTCGCCACCGATCACGGCGCCGGCTCGATCGGCTACGCGCTGGTGGAATCGGAGCGATACGGGAAATTCGACCCCGAAAAGGCGCGCGCCCTGGCGATTCCCGAAGGCCCGTTGTGGGGCAAGCTGCAGCGTGGCGAGACCATTGAATTCGCTGACGGCCGAAAGCTGACCGCTGAGAGCGTCGTCGGCCCGCGCCGGCCCGGTCGCAAGGTCGTCATCACCGGTGATACGGCGCCGTGCGCGTCAGTGGTCGATGCCGCGGCGGGCGCGAATCTCCTGGTGCACGAGGCGACCTTCGGAGAAGAGGAGAAGGACCGGGCGAAGGAGACGTTTCATTCCACGGCGCGGGAGGCGGCCCAGGTCGCGCGGGCGGCGAAGGTGCGCAAGCTCGTGCTCACACACCTGTCGGCGCGCTATTCGATTTCTGCGGATGAGCTCGTCAAGGAAGCGAAGGAGGTCTTCGCCGAAGTTGCGGCTGCCAAGGACGGCATGGTCGTGGAGGTGCCGTTCGCTGATAGCTGACTTTACTTCTCCAACGCCATCCGCAGGTTCTGCACCATCGCGTCCATTTGTCCCATGACGTTGCGGCTCTGGCGGAGCTTGACCTTGATCCACGCGATCAGCGACGGCGCCTGCCACACTGTCTGCACGGTGAGGCGGGTCGAGGCGCCGGCGAACTCGAGCCGGAAGAACGTTCGCCACATACGCCGTCCCGAGCGCTCGCTCCAGCCGAACACCGAGGGTTGATTGAAGTCGACCACTTCGATCTCGGCTTCCCGGGTGTCGTACACCACCCGCAACCGGCTTCCTTTCTTTAGGGGAGCCACGGCTTCCACGGCCCGGGCCGAGGGCAGCCACTGGGCCATCGTATGGGGGTCGGTCAGGGCCTGGAACACCCGTTCTACCGGGGCGGGAACGACGGTCGTGAGGGTATAGGTGGCCGGTTTCATGGGCCTCGAAGGTATGGACTGCCGCCCCGATTGCCAGCCGAACCGTGTCCGTCTAAGTTCAGCGTCCGCCTTGGGGCTGTAGCTCAGCTGGGAGTGCGCCTGGATCGCACCCAGGAGGTCAGGGGTTCGAGCCCCCTCAGCTCCACTCCCTTCACAATTCAATACGCAACACCGCGGGCAGGGCCAAATCCGGACCTGCCCGGGTTCTTGACACCTCGCCAAATCGGTGAATCATCGACTCCTGCGGGACTCTCCCTGAGAGTCGCTCCGCGCCAATCCGCCTAGTCGCGTTTCTCACTCTGCCGGGGGGCAGGCGTATGAGAGTAGTCCGTCATGTCATTCCCGTATTGGTCATGGGTCTCCTGTGTACCGCTCGACTGAGCGCCCAGGATTCCACCGGTGCCATCAGCGGCAAGGTGACCGACGGCACGACGCAACAGCCGATCGCCGACGTCTCGATCACCATCACCGGAACCTCCCACAGCGTCGTCTCCAAGAGCGACGGATCCTACACCCTCACAGGCCTCGGCAGCGGCGTCCAGCACGTCCGGGTCACCCGCATCGGGTACAGCCCGGTCACGCAGGACGTCACCGTCAACGCCGGTGGGGCGACGAGCGTCGACTTCGCGATGCAGCCGCAAGCCGCGATCCTCGACCCGGTCGTCGCGACCGGGTACGGCCGCCAGCGTCGCGAGGCGATCACCGGTTCGGTGTCGACGGTCGACGCGCCCAGCGCGAACAAGGGCGTGAAGACCAACGTCGACCAGCTGCTCCAGGGCCGCGCCGCCGGCGTGGAGGTCACGCAGAATGGAGGCGAGCCGGGATCCGGCGTGCAGGTCCTCATCCGCGGCGGCAGCTCGCTCAGCGCGAGCAACGAACCGCTCTACGTGATCGACGGCGTGCCGATCAACAACGTGCAGACCGAGCCGGACGCCACGGGCATCGGCGGTGCACCCGCGCTGCCGCGCAACCCGCTGAACCTGCTCAACCCGTCCGACATCGCGTCGATCACCGTCTTGAAGGACGCGTCGGCGACCGCGATTTACGGCAGCCGCGCGTCGAACGGTGTGGTCCTGATCGAGACGAAGCAGGGACAGGTGGGCGCCAGCGGCCCGTCGTTCGAGTATGACGGTTACGCGTCGACGTCGAGTCCGCTGCGCAAGCTCGACGTGTTGAAC
>DATFTG010000306.1:0-30473 GCA_035262265.1 Gemmatimonadales bacterium | reverse complement strand
CCGTCGCAATCCTCCAGCTCGATGTAGGCGTGGGCGAGTCCCAGGTCGATTTCGCCGCGTTGCAACGCCGGCAGCTGCGTTGGCGAGGGCATTTCCTCGATGGTCACGTGCACGTGGGGATGGCGGGCGGCGCTTTCGCTGAGCGCGGCCGTAAGAATCTCAGTCGTCACGACGGTCGCCACCGCTCCAATCACGCAGCGTCCCTCCATGCCCCGCCGCGAGCGGGTCACTTCCTGCACCAGCCGCTCGAGCGACAGCAGCAGGGCGGGACAGTCGCCCGCGAGCGCGCTGCCCGCCGCGGTGAGCATCACCCCGCGCGCCGAGCGGTCGAGCAGCGAGAGACCGGTGGAGTGCTCCAGCTCCTTCAACTGGCGCGACAGGGCCGGCTGCGTGACCCCGAGCTGCTCGGCGGCGCGGCCGATCGTCTGCGTTGCGGCCACGCCGAGCAGCGCGCGCAGGTGCCGGATCTCCAGACCTGGCGGGACCGTTCCCGGCGGACGCCGCGCTGCCCGCTTGCGCGGCGTAGGGACGGAAAGCGGCTCGGCTGCGACGCTGCCGTCGGGGTCCTGGCGAGCAATGTCGAACGCGGCTTGCAGCACCGTGCGAACCACGGGACGACGCTCGCTGCCGCGCCAGACCATCGACACCTCCACCTGGAGATCGAGATCATCAAGGGGGACCGCGGTCGTTCCCTCAGGCGGAAAGGCAGCGAGGGAATGGGACACGGCAGTCCACCCCCGGCCAACCGATACGGCGTATTGGGTGCCGTGCAAGCCGGTGTCGAGGACAAGCAGCGGCGATTGCAAACCTGCCGCTCGCGCAGCCGCAAGACCGCGCTCGAGCAGGCGTTTCGGGTAGCCGTAATGGGCGAGCACCAGCGGCAGAACACCCAGCTCCGGGATTGTGAGCCGGGACTTCGTGGCCAAAGGATGACCGGATGGCAGGAGAGCGTAGTCGACGGGCTCGACCCAAAGAGGGGCGACCACAATCGCGGACACCGGATCCTCGACGACCGTCACCCCGACATCGATTTCGCCGCTCGCAATGTCTTCGAGCACCTCGCGGTAATCGAGTTCGTGCAGCACGAATGTGATCTCCGGGTGCTCGCGCCGGAGCACCTCCTCGAGCTTCCCGATAAAGCCGCGGGCGATCGCAAACCGTAACGCGCCGACGACGACGCGCCCCCGCCGACCTGCCGCCGTCGCTTCCGCGCGCTCCAGCGCCCACACGAGATCCGAGAGCAGTTGGGCGGCTCCGCGCGCGAGCGCTTCGCCGGCGAGCGTGGGCGTGACACCCTTCGCGTGCCGCTCGAGCAGCGTCACGCCGAGCTCGTGCTCGAGATCACGGATCTGCCGGGACAGCGCAGGCTGTGCCACGCGCAGCTCCGCTGCGGCGTGGCTCATGTTGCGTGTTCTGGCGACGGTGACGAAGTACCGCAGGTGTCGCAAGTCCAACGTAGGGCTCCGTTTCTGCTATACGCTCCGCTATGCACGCCGCGTATGCAACTCCTAGCGAAGGAGTATTGGAATCAGTTGGTCCTTCTTCGCTAGAATGTCGCCCGCGCGTGACACGTTCGTTACACGTGCGCGCGGGCAGAGAGCCCTGCCCGAATAAACGCCGAGAAAGGGAGAGTCGAGACGATGGTCGTAGTCGAGCCCGCCAGTAGCGCTGCCGCACCGCTGCTCAACCTGGCGGATGTGATCCATACGCCGGGCGCGCTGCGCACGGTGTTCCAGCCGATCGTTCGATGCCGGGACGGCAGCTGGAGCCTGCACGCGCTGGAATGCCTCACCCGCGGACCCAACGGCTCGCCGTACGCGGAAGCCGCCGTGCTGTTCGCCGCATCGCGCGCGTGTCACCTCGAAGCCAAGATGGACCGCGCCTGCGTCACAACCGCGTTCGAGACCGCCGCTCACTGCGGCATCAGATCCCGGTTGTTCGTCAATGTCAGCCCGGTCACCCTGATGTCGGATCGGACCTTCCCCGACTTCCTCGCCACGACGGCCGCCGGGAACGGTGTCGACTGGCGCCGCGTGACCGTCGAGGTCGTCGAGCAGGAGCGCGACTGCGACAAGGCGGCGCTCATGCCGGCCCTGCGCTCGCTGCGCAACCTGGGAGTGCTCGTCGCGCTCGACGATTTCGGCGCGACCAAGACCGATGCCCGGCCGCTCCAGTCCTGCCCCTGCCGCCCCGACGTCGTGAAGCTGGACGGGCGCCTGTTCCGCGGCGCCCACCACCAGCCGAGCACCCGCCAGCGATTGCTGACGGTGCTCGAGCAGATCCGGCAGAGCGGGCTCGAAGTGGTCGCCGAAGGAGTGGAGTCCGATTGCGACCTGCAGCTCGCCGCCCATTTCGGGATCGAGCTGGTGCAGGGCTACCACGTATGCCATCCCCTCGCCGGAGAGTTCGCCGCCCGCGCCGAAATGCAGTTCGGCCACGCGGCGTCCGCCTGATACATGCCTGAACCTATCGTCGTTCGGAGAGCGCCGGTGACGCACGTCGGCCGCAAACCGCGAGTCCTGATCGTGGACGACTCACCGACCTACCGCCTCTGGCTCGAGATGATGCTGAAGCACCGCTACGAGGTGTTCACCGCAGAAGATGGCGAGACGGCGCTGCGCTGCGGCGCGAGCGTACAGCCGGACCTGATCCTTCTGGACGTCGTCATGCCCAAGCTCGACGGTCTCTCCGCGTGCAAGGCCCTGCGCGAGCGCCCCGAGACGCGGGCCACGCCCATCATTCTCGTGACGTCGCAAAACGAGGAGTGGGACGTCGAGGCGGGGTTCACGAGCGGCTGCACCGACTACGTCATGAAACCCGTCGATCAGCTCGAGCTGCTGGCGAAGGTGGAAAGCTGGCTCGACGTCGCCGTCGACCAGGGGAGCGACGACGCGTGATCGGGATTCCGGACCAGCTCATCGAGCCCGTGCCCTCGCGCCGCGAATCGGGGTCGGTCACCGCCGAGTGCGGCCGCGTCTACCTGCACCCGGGCCAGTTCACCGTGGCGGTCGCGCCCTGCACGATCACGACGATCCTCGGGTCGTGCGTCGCCGTCGCGCTGTTCGACCCGGTCGCGCGCATCGGCGGCCTCAACCATTTCCTCCTGCCGCGCGCCCCGGCCAAGAGCAACTCGCTGCGCTTCGGGGACGTGGCGGTGCCGCGCCTCGTCGACGCGATGGTGGAATGCGGCGCCGTCCAGCGCCGCCTGCAGGCGAAAGTCATCGGCGGGGCGTGCGTGCTCGACGTCTATCGCGATCATCCGTCGCACGTAGGCCGGCAGAACGTGCTCGCGGCGGTGCAGGCGTTGTTCGAAGCAAGCGTGCCGGTCGTCATGACCGACGTCGAGGGCAACCGCGGGCGGCGCGTGGTCCTCCATGCCCACACCGGCGACCTCGTCGTCAAGGTGCTGTAGGCGATGGTCATGGATGCCGAGCTGCAGCGCATCGCCGAGGTGTACCGCACCGAATCGGCCGAGAACCTGTCCACCATGGAGCAGGCGCTGCTGGCGTTGGAGCGCAGCGGGCGCTGCGACTCGGGGCTCGTGCACGCGGTGCTGCGCGCGGCGCACACCCTCAAAGGCAATAGCGCCACGATGGGATTCGAGGCGGTGGCGCAGGCAGCGCACCAGCTCGAGGACCAGCTGGAGCGGTTGCACGACGGGACACTGCCCTTCAGCGCGGACCTGATCACCCGTTTCCTCGAGGCGGTCGACGGCCTGCGCCGCCTGTTGCGCGCCGCGCTGGACGCCGAGCCCGTCGTGGCGCGCATCGGTGACGCGGCGCCGGCCGAGCCGAAGGGTCCGGCCCGCGACGCCACGCTGCGCGTCAACGTCGCCCGGCTCGACACGCTGCTCGACCTCACCGCCGAGATCACGATCGCGCGCGGGCGCCTCGCCCAGCTCGTCGTCCCCGGCGAGCCGGTGACCGAGTCGGCCGTGGCGACCCTGGGACAGCTCGAGCAGCTGCACGCCGCGGTCCAGGAAGAGGTCATGCGGCTGCGCATGGTGCCGCTCGGCCCCACGCTGCGCGCCTGCCACCGCACGGTGCGGGACATCGCGCGCAAACAGGGCAAGCAGGTGCAGCTCGTGATCGAGGGGCACGACGTCGAAGTCGATACCTCGATCGCCGAGCAGATGCGCGATCCGCTCACGCACATGATTCGCAATGCCGTCGACCACGGCATCGAGCTGCCCGCCGACCGCGTGTCGGCCGGCAAGCCGCCGTCGGGCACTATCACGTTGCGCGCCCTGCACCGCGCCGGCTCGGTCGTCATCGAGCTGGTGGACGACGGGCGCGGACTCGACCGGGCGCGCATCGCCGCCAGGGCCGAAACCTCGGGACTCGTCGCGGACGCCAGGCAGCTGACGGACGAGCAGCTGTTGTCGCTGATCTTCGAGCCCGGCTTCTCGACCGCCGCGGAGGTGACGGCGGTGTCGGGCCGCGGCGTCGGCATGGACATCGTACGCCGCAACATCCGCGGCCTGCGCGGCACCATCGACACGACGTCGGCGCCCGGCCACGGCACGCGCTTCAGCATTCAGCTGCCGCTCACCGTCGCGATCATCGACGGCTTCCGCGTGCGGGCCGGTGGCGAGGTGTACGTGCTCCCGCTCGAGGCGGTCGAGGAGTGCCTCGACGCGCGGGGCGTGCGCAGCCGTCCCGCCGAGCGTGCCGAGGACGGGGTGCTCAACCTGCGCGGTGCGGCGGTGCCGTTCGCGCGGCTGCGCGACGTGCTCGGGTTGCCGGGCGTGCCGGCCGCGCGGGAGAGCGTCGTCGTCGTGCGCCACGGCGAGCGTCGCATCGGCCTCGTCGTGGACGTGCTGGAGGGGGATTGTCCCGCGGTGATCAAACCGTTGAGCGGCGTGCTGCAGCAGCTCCCCGGTATCGCCGGATCCACGATCCTCGGCGACGGACGGGTCGCGTTGATTCTCGATGTACCCCAGGTAATCGGGCTCGCCAGAGAGACGAGCCGCGCCCGGAGCCACCAGGCATCGGCCTGACGTGGTGCATACCACACTCGCAAGCGTCGCCTGAGGCGACGGAGGAGAAGAAGCAATGTTGCGGTCGGTGAAGATCGGCGTTCGGCTGTGGGGGCTCACGGGCGGCCTGTTGGTCGCGGCGGTGGTGCTGGCGCTGGTCGGGCTGCAGGGCGCGCGCGCCGTGGAGCAGCGGCTTCGCGACGCCACGAGCGCCGCACAAACGTCGATGCGCACGCTGGACGCAACCCGCGCGGCGCAGGTCCACTTCAAGATCCAGGTGCAGGATTGGAAGGACATCCTGCTGCGCGGCAGCGATTCGGCGGCGTTCAGCAAGTACCTGAACGGGTTCGTGCAGGAAGAGCGTGCCGTGCAGACGGGCCTGGCTTCGGTCCGCCAGCAGGTCGTGCAGACCGGCGCCGACACGACGACGCTGGATTCGCTGATCCGGGCGCATGCCGACCTGGGGCAGCGCTACCGCACCGCTCTCACCCGCTTCAACGGCCGCGATGCCAAGTCGGCCCATGTCGTCGACAGCCTCGTGAAGGGGATGGACCGCGCGCCAACCGCTGCGTTTGACTCGGTCGTGCAGGTCATCGCGAACGACGGCCAGGCGGACATGGCCCGTCTCGCGGAGCGGGCGAGTGCCGCGTACACGCGTATGCGGACGAGCTTCTTCGTGCTGCTCATCGCGGCGATCGCCCTCGCGGCAGCGTTCGCGACCATGATCATCCGCGGCATCGTCATCCCGATCCGCCACGGCGTCGAGCTCGCGGAAGCGGTGTCGGGCGGCGACCTGATGCAGGACATCACGGTCGACGGCAACGACGAGATCGGCCAGCTGCAGCGCGCGCTGCGCGAGATGTCGCTGCGGCTGCGCGAGACCATGACGCAGGTCCGCGCCGGCGCCGATGCCCTTTCCGCCGCTTCCGGCCAGGTCGCCTCGACCGCCCAGGCCCTCTCACAGGGCACGAGCGAGCAGGCCGCCTCGGTCGAAGAGACGACCGCGGGGCTCGAAGAGATGAGCGCGTCGATCACGCAGAACGCCGAGAACGCCCGCCAGACCGAGCAGATGGCCCTCAAGGGGGCGCAGGACGCCGAAGGCTCGGGCGAAGCGGTGCGTCAGAGCATGGCGGCGATGTCGACCATCGCCGAGAAGATCTCGATCATCGAGGACATCGCCTACCAGACCAACCTGCTGGCGTTGAACGCGGCGATCGAGGCGGCTCGGGCCGGTGAGCACGGGCGCGGCTTCGCGGTGGTGGCGACCGAGGTGCGCAAGCTCGCCGAGCGCAGCCAGGTGGCCGCGACGTCGATCAACGAGCTGGCCGGGAGCAGCGTCAATGTGGCGCAAGCGTCGGGGGAGCGGCTGGCGGAGCTGGTGCCGGCGATCCGAAGGACGGCGGAGCTGGTGCAGGAAGTGGCGGCCGCCTCACGCGAGCAGGCGAGCGGTGTGAATCAGATCAACAAGGCGATGACGCAGGTGGACCAGGTGACGCAGCGGGCCGCGTCGGCGTCCGAAGAGCTGGCGAGCACGGCGGAGGAGTTGTCGTCGCAGGCCGAAGCGTTGCAGCAGCTCGTCGCCTTCTTCCGCGTCTCCAACGCGCCGGAGCATCACGCCGTCGTCCAGCCGCACGTGGCGGCCACCGTCCCGGAGCAGAAAGCCGGTAACGGGAACGGCGGCAACGGCCACCGCACGAACCGGGTCGCGACCGCGCTGATCGAGAGCGACGCCCCCCACTTCACAAGGTTTTAGGGGAGCGCTCATGACCACGACCGCGGCGGATCCACTGCAGACCCAATACCTGACGTTCTGCGTCGGGGACGAGGAGTACGGCGTCGGGATTCTGCAGGCGAAAGAGATCATCGAGTACGACACGGTGACGACGGTGCCCAATGCGCCGCGCTTCATCCGTGGTGTGATCAACCTGCGCGGCAGCGTCGTCCCGGTGGTCGACCTGGCCGTGAAGTTCGGACGAACCCCGAGCCCGGTGACGCGGCGCAGCTGCATCGTCGTCGTCGAGTTGCAGCGCGACGGCCAGCGCACGGTGATGGGCATCGCGGCCGATCGCGTCAGTCAGGTGGCCGAGCTGGCTCCGGGCACGATCGAGCCGGCGCCGGATTTCGGGACCGGCGTGCGCAGCGACTGGCTGCAGGGCCTGGGCCGGTCGGACAAACGATTCATCCTGCTGCTCAACACCGATCGGGTTCTCACGACTGAAGAGCAGCAGGCGTTGCCCGCAACGACGACCGACACCACGGAGCTGCCGTCATGAAGCACGTTGCCCTCGCAGTGATCACGCTGGCGGCGCTCGGCGCCGTCCGGCTGCCGGCTCAGGGGGCGGGCGACGCCCGCCCCTACCGGGTGATCGTCAATGCCGAGAACCCGGTGGGGCTGCTGTCGCCGCAGGAGCTGTCGCGCCTGTTCCTGGCAAAAACCACGACCTGGGCGTTCAACGGCCAGCCGGTCCTGCCCGTCGAGCCGGGCGGCGAGTCTCCCGCCCGTGCGGCGTTCATCCGGGAGATCCACCACAAGAGCCCGACGGACGTCACGGTCTATTGGGAGCAGATGGTGTTCCAGGGCAAGGCATCGCCGCCGCCGGCCGAGTCGTCGGACAGCGAGGTCATGGCCTACGTGCGCCAGCACCCCAATGCCATCGGCTATGTGTCCGCCGGGGTCCGCCTCACGTCGGACCTGAAACCGATCACCATCACGCGTTGAACAATGAGCGACCGACTGATGCCGACGCTGAAGGTGGCACATCGCATTCTGCTGTTACCGGCCCTCGCTGCGATCGCGCTCGGATTGGCGGTCGCCACGATCGCCTGGATGGGGCGGAGCGACCTGCGCACGCTCACTCAGATCCGCACCGGCCACTACCCGGCGGTGGAGCTGATGCACTCCCTGCAGGGTCGGCTCACGGCAGTGGGTCGCGGGCTGCAGGACGCCGTGGCGGCCCGTGATGAAGACGCCCTGCGGTCGGTCGATTCTCTGGCCGACGACTTCCGTCGCGCCCTGCAGGGCGGCCGCGGCAATCCGATGCTGCAGGGAGCCGATCTCGATACCCTGCGGGGGCATTTCGACGCGTACTACGCGCTGGCACAGGGAACGAGCCGGCGCCTCATCACGGGTGACGGCGTCGCGTCGCTCGGCAGCGACCTGGCGCAGCTGCGGGCGAGCTATGCGGGGCTGAAACGCGAGCTCGACGTGGCGGCACAGCATGACGAAGCGGCCATCGCGACGGCCTTCACCGCGGCGCAGCGCCGTTCGTCGTCGTCGCTTCGCTGGGCGTCGATCGTCGCGCTGCTCACCCTCGGTGGGCTGGTCTCGCTGTCGATCGTCACGGCGCGCGGTGTCGTCCTGCCGCTGGCGCGTGCCGTCACACTCGCCCGGCACATCGCTCAGGGCGACCTGTCGCGCAACGGCCACCACGGCGACACGCGCACGGATGAGATCGGGCAGCTCGAGCGGGCGCTGCACGAGATGTCGCTGCGGCTGCGCGAGACCATGACCCGGGTCCGCGCCGGCGCCGACGCCCTCTCCGCCGCCTCCGGTCAGGTCGCGGCGACCGCACAATCCCTCTCACAGGGCACGAGCGAGCAGGCGGCATCGGTCCTGGAGACCACGGCCGGCCTGCAGCAGATGAGCGCGACCATCACCCGCAACGCCGAAAGCGCCAGACAGACCGAGCAGATGGCGCTCCAGGGAGCGCAGGACGCCGAAGGCTCGGGCGAGGCGGTCGCCCGGAGCATGACGGCGATGACCACGATCGCCGAGAAGATCACGATCGTCGAGGACATCGCTTACCAGACGAACCTGTTGGCGTTGAACGCCGCGATCGAGGCGGCTCGGGCCGGTGAGCATGGGCGCGGCTTCGCCGTGGTGGCGACGGAAGTCCGCAAGCTCGCCGAGCGCAGCCAGGTGGCGGCGACGGCGATCAACGAGCTGGCGGGAAGCAGTGTGAGCGTGGCGCGAGCGTCGGGCAAGCGTCTGGCGGACCTTGTGCCAGCGATCCGGAGGACGGCGGAGCTGGTGCAGGAAGTCGCCGCGGCGTCGCGCGAGCAGGAGAGCGGGGTCAACCAGATCAACCGGGCGATGACGCAGGTGGACCAGGTGACACAGCGGGCGGCGTCAGCGGCCGAGGAGCTGGCGAGCACGGCGCAGGAGCTGTCGTCGCAGGCCGAGGCGCTGCAGCAGCTCGTGGGCTATTTCCGCGTCACGCAGGCCGAACGGATGGTCGCGTGATCGCCCTGCGGTCGGCAAACGAGCCGGCGTCGCTCACGGAGCAGGAGTTCACCCTGTTTCAACGCCTCATCCTGCGCGAGGCGGGGATCTACCTGTCCGAGGCCAAGCGGGCGCTCCTGGTGGGCCGGCTGATCCGCCGGGTGCGTGAGCTCGAGCTGCCGACGTTCGGGGCGTACTACGCGCGCATCGCGGGCGGCGACGCCCAGGAGCTCGTGCGGCTGCTCGACGCCATCGCGACCAACGAAACCCACTTCTTCCGCGAGCCGAAGCAGTTCGAGCTGCTCGAGGACCGGGTGTGCAGCGAATGGCTCGTCGAGGCGGCGGCCGGACGACGGGCGCGGCGCGTGCGCGTGTGGAGCGCGGCGTGCTCCACCGGCGAAGAGCCGTACTCGATCGCGATGGTCCTGCTCGACCGGCTGGGGGAGGACTGGGATGTCGAAATCGTGGCCAGCGACCTCTCGACCAAGGTGCTCGATCGCGCCGCCCAGGCGGTCTTCCCGATGGGGCGGGCGGACGAGATTCCCGAGCACTACCGGCGTCGCTACATGCTGCGCGGCATCGGCCCCGAAGAGGGCAATTGCCGCGCCGGCAAGGCGGCGCGCACGCCGGTGCGGTTCGAGCGCATCAACCTCAACGATGACGAGTACCCGGTGACGGGGATGTTCGACGCGATTTTCTGCCGCAACGTCCTCATCTACTTCGATCCGCCGTCGCGCGTGCGGGTGATCGAGCGTCTCACGCGCCGCCTGGTGCCCGGGGGATACCTCTTTCTCGGTCACGCGGAGTCGGCGGCTCGCACGGCGACCGATCTCCGACCGGTGATGCCGGCGGTGTACCAGCGCCGCGCCGTGGCGGCGGTCGTATGACCGAAGCGCCGGTGCACGTGCTCGTGGTGGATGATTCGGCGGTGATGCGCGAATCGATGACCGCCCTGCTGACTGCGACGGGCGGGTTCTCGGTCGCGACGGCCAATGATCCGATCGTGGCGCGCCGCAAGATCGCCGCCCAGCGGCCCGACGTCATCGTGCTCGACCTGCAGATGCCGCAGGAAGACGGCCTCACCTTCCTGCGCGACCTCATGGGAACGAATCCGTTGCCCGTGGTGATCTGCTCGAGCCACAGTACGCGGGGGTCGCGCGTGGCGCTCGAGGCGCTGCGCGAGGGCGCGGTCGACGTGGTGGCGAAGCCGCAGATGGGGGTGCGCGACTTCGTGCAGGAATCGTCGATCCAGCTGATCGACGCGATCCGTGCCGCGACGCGGGCCCGGGTGCGGGGCGGGCGCCGCCGGGAGGCCATCGCCGCGCGCCCCGTCCAGCGGCCCCAGCGGACGCTCGCGGTGCCGGCCGCGGCAAGCGACGGTCTCGTGGCGATCGCGGCCTCCACCGGCGGCCCCCCTGCCCTGCACGAACTGCTCGGAGGCCTGCCCCCCGATGCCCCCGGCGTCGTGGTGGTGCAGCACATGCCGGCCGGGTTCACCGCGGCGTTCGCGGAGCACCTCAACCAGACGTGTCAAATCGAGGTGAAGGAGGCGGCGACGGGAGATGTAGTGCGCCCGGGACGGGCGCTAATCGCGCCGGGCGACCATCACCTCGAGGTGCATCGCGAGACCGGCGGCTGCACCGTCGAGGTGACGCGCGGACCGCTCGTCTCGCGCCACCGGCCGAGCGCCGATGTGCTGTTCCGATCGGTGGCGCGGGCGGTCGGCCCGGACGCCCTGGGCGTGATCATGACCGGGATGGGCGACGACGGCGCGGAGGGGCTGCTCGCCATGCGGACGGCGGGGGCCGCGACGCTGGGACAGGATGAAGCGAGCTGTGTGGTGTTCGGCATGCCGCGCGAGGCGGCGGCGCGTGGGGCGGTGGACGAGCTGGTCCCCCTCGCGGGGTTGTCGGAAAAAATACTCGAGTGGGCGAAAGCCCAAAGAACGGAAAGGACCGTGGAGGAGCGATGAGCTACACCGTGTTGTTGTGTGACGACGCCATGTTCACCCGGGTGATGATCACCGGGATCATCTCCGACGCCGGCTTCATGGTGATCGGACAGGCCGAGAACGGCCAGGAGGCGGTGGAGCAGTACGACCGCCTCCGCCCCGATATCGTCGTGCTCGATATCGTGATGCCCGACATGAGCGGACTGGACGCCGCGCGCGCCATCAAGAAGCTCGATCCCGAAGCGTGCATCGTGATGTGCAGTGCGATGGGCCAGGAGAAACTGATGGAAGAGGCCGTCGCCGCGGGAGCGCGCAGCTTCATCGTGAAGCCGTTCACCCGCTCGCGGGTGCTCGAAGCCCTCAACGACGCGGTGAACTAGTGGCCGCGATCCACGAGTCGCTGCACCGCATGCAGCTCGACGCCCTGCGCGAGGTGGCGAACATCGCGAGCGGGCACGCCGCCACGGCGCTGGGCCAGCTGACCGATCGCCGCATCATGATCACCGTGCCGGAGTTCGAAGCGGTGGCCATCGACGAAATCCCGGTCGTGCTGGGTTACTCGGGTGAGCCCGTGGTCGTGGTCGCGATGCATCTGCTGGGCGACATGACCGGCTCCCTCGTCTTTCTGATGCCGGAGCCGGACGCGCGCCGCTTGTGCACCATGCTGCTGGGGCAGCCGTTCGGCCCCGGCACGACGTTCGACAAGCTCGCCCAGTCGACGGTGACCGAGACCGGCAATATCCTCGGCGGGGCGTACTCGAGCGCGCTGGGACAGATGCTGAACGGCGTCGTCATGCTCTCGGTGCCGACGTTCGGCATCGAGCCGCCGGACCAGGTGCTGGCGAAGCATCGCGCCTCCGGCGAAGCGGACGACATCGGTCTCTGCATCGAGACGCGCTTGTCGATGGACGGCGAGGATGCGGCGTTCGGCGGGCATCTCGTGATGCTGCCGAATCAGGGAGCGCTGCGCTCGCTGCTCGACGCGCTCAAGGTGTAACGAGGAACAGCTGGGGCGGGAGGACTCGAACCTCCAACCTTCCGGTTAACAGCCGGACGCTCCGCCAGTTGAGCTACACCCCAGAGTGAAGACGAATGCAGAATGATGAATGCAGAATGTCCAATTGTCGAACTCTGCATTCCTCATTCTGCATTCATAATTCGTACATGTCGATCTGCGCCCGCTGCAGCTGTCCCGAGTAGTCGATGTAGCAGACCTTGGTCTCGGAATAGAACTCGTACACCTCCCACCCGCCCTCGCGGTGGCCGTTGCCGGTCTGCTTCACCCCCCCGAACGGCAGGTGCGCTTCGGCTCCGATCGTGGGGGCGTTGACGTAGGTGATGCCGTTGTCGAGATCGCTCATGGCCCGGAAGGCGGCATTCACGTCGCGCGTATAGAGCGCGCTCGAGAGGCCGTACTTCACGTCGTTGTTGACGCGGATCGCCTCGTCCAGCGAGCCGACCTTGATGACGGACAGCACCGGGCCGAAGATCTCCTCCTGTTCCACCCGGTCCCCCGGCTTCACGCCGGCGAGAATCGTGGGCTGGAAGAACCAGCCGGCCTCGAGGCCGTTGCCGGTGGCGGGGGCGCCGCCGATCACCAACGCGGCCCCTTCCTTCTTCCCGACCTCCACATAGCCGCCGACCTTGGTGCGCGACTCCTCGTGGATCAGCGGCCCGACCTCGGTGCCGTCCGACAGCCCGGGACCCAGCCGCAGTTTCTCGGCCCGCTCGGCGACCATCCGGATGAAGCGGTCGTGAATCTTTTCGTGCAGCACGAGCCGGCTCGTCGCGGTGCAGCGCTGCCCCGTCGTCCCGAACGCCCCCCACAGCACGCCGTCGAGCGCGAGGTCGAGATCGGCGTCGTCCATGACGAGCATCGCGTTCTTGCCGCCCATCTCGAGCGACAGCCGCTTGTGCATCCGGCCGCACGTCTCGCCGATCGCCGCACCCGTCGCCGTCGACCCCGTGAACGAGATCACCGGGATGTCGGGGTGCTCGACGATGGCCTTCCCGACCTCGTGGCCGTAGCCGTGCAGCAGCTGCACCACCTCGGGTGGGAGTCCCGCCTGCAGCAACAGCTCGATCAGGAGATGCGCGGTATGCGGCACGTCCTCGGCGGGTTTGAAGATGACCGCGTTTCCGCACAGCAATGCCGGAAACATCTTCCAAGTGGGGATGGCGAGCGGGAAGTTGAAGGGAGTGACGAGTCCCGCGATGCCGATCGGCCGGCGGTAGGTCATCGCCCATTTGTTGCGCAGCTCGGAGGGAACGACGTGCCCGAAGAGGCGGCGCCCTTCGGTGGCCGCGTAGAACGCCGTATCGATTCCTTCCTGCACGTCGCCACGCGTTTCGGTGAGGACTTTCCCCATCTCCCGCGTCATGGCGCGCGCGAGCGGCTCCTTGTTCGCCACCAGCAGCTCGCCGACGCGCTGCAACACGGCGCCGCGCGCCGGCGCCGGCGTCTTCGACCACAGCGCGAATCCGCGCTTCGCCGATTCCACCGCGCGGCGCACGTCGTCCAGACCGGAGCGCGGGAAACAGCCGATCAGGTCGTTCCAGTCGGCAGGGTTGCGGTTCTCGAAGTAGGCGCCGGACGCAGGGGCTACCCACTCGCCGCCGATGAAGTTCTTGAAATTGTCTGGCATGTGAACCCCAAAAAAGGCGCTATCAGCTGTCAGCTGTCGGCTGTCGGCTGACAGCTAAGCTAACAGGGGTGAGTATGGCTGAAAGCTGAAAGCTGACGGCCGAGAGTGTTTCTCAGGGACAGAACCACGTCGCGGGCGCTTTCGCATACCCGGTCCGTGGCAACACGACCTGCGCCGTCAGCACGAGTCCCCAGATCACGAGGAGCTGCGATATGAGGTGCGCGGTTCCCATGCGGCGTTTCCACGATGACAGGCTGCTCCACACGCCGGCGACGACCAGCGTCAGCACGCCACCCAGATAGATGAACAGCTTGATGCCGCACCCGTGGTCATACGGCCACAGCGGCATCCCGACCCCGAGCAGCAGGCCGAGGGCGACGCGCGCCCACGTGCCGATGCGGCCGCCGCCGCCCTGGTCCGGTGGAGCGCCGCCCGGACGCACGGACGGCTGGGCCCGCTTCGCCGCCTGCGCGGCGACCTGCTCCTCGCGGTGCGACGGGAGCTGGTTCAGCAGCCGGTCCACTTCGGCCAGCTCCTTGTCCCAGTCACGCTCCTGGTTCTTCTGCACTCAGCTCTCCCGGGCCAGGTGGTAGCGCTCGATCTTCTTATAGAGGTTGCTGCGCGGCATCGCCAACGTACGCGCCGTTTCGGAAACGTTCCAGTCGTGCTCCTTGAGCTTGGCCAGGAGGTAGGACTTCTCGGCGGCCTGCTTGAACTCTTCGAACGTCCCGGCGCGGAACAGCATACCGCCGGCCGCCGCGTCCCCGGCCGCTACGGTGCGGCCCCCGTCACCCACCAGCTTGTCGACGTCGGCCTCGGTCACGGCATCTCCGGCCGCGAGGATGAGGAGGCGCTCCACCGCGTTGCGCAGCTCGCGGATATTGCCGGGCCAGTCGTGCACGGCGAGCCGCTGCAGCGCCGCTTCGTTGAACTCCTTCGGCTTCAAGCCGGCACGGCCGGTCCCCGAGAGCTGATCGGTGAAGTGCTGCACCAGCTGGGGGATGTCGGTGCGGCGCGCGCGGAGCGGCGGCACCTCGATCGGCACGACGTTCAGGCGATACAACAGATCTTCGCGGAACCGCCCTGCCGCGATCTCCTGCTCCAGCGTCTTGTTGGTCGCCGCGATCACCCGCACGTCCACCTGCTGCGGCTTCCCCGAGCCGATCCGCGAGATCACACCTTCCTGCAACGCCCGCAGCACCTTCGCCTGGGCGTTCAGACTCATGTCACCGATCTCGTCGAGGAACAGCGTCCCGCCGTCGGCCAGCTCGAACTTGCCGGGCCGGTCGGCGATCGCGCCGGTAAAGCTCCCCTTCAAGTGCCCGAACAGCTCGCTCTCGATCAGCTCCGCCGGGATCGCCGCGCAATTGACCTCGACGAACGGGCCCCGCCCGCGCGAGCTGAGCGCGTGAATCGCCCGCGCCACGAGCTCCTTGCCGGTCCCGTTCTCGCCGGTGATCAATACCCGGGCCGGCGTCGGCGCCACTTTCTCGATCCGGTCGATCACCGACTTGATCGCCTTGCTCGACCCGACGATTTCGTACTGCGCCTCGACTTCCGCCCGCAGCCGTACGTTCTCTTCCGAGAGATCGATGTGCTGCAGCGCGTTGCGCAGCGTCAGCAGGATGCGATCGGTGTCGAGCGGCTTTTCCAGGAAGTCGTAGGCGCCGAGCTGGGTCGCTTCGACGGCCGTTTGAATCGTCCCGTGGCCCGAAATCATCACGACCTGGGCGTGCGGATCCCGCTCGCGCAGTCGCCGCAGGACTTCGAGCCCGTCCATCCCCTGCATCTTCACGTCGAGGAAGACGAGGTGGGGGCGGAATTCCTCGTACGCCTCCACAGCGTCGAAGCCGGAGGCGCACGTCTGCACGTCGAGGTCCTCGAACTCGAGCACCTGCTTCAGAGCCTCGCGCACGCCCTTCTCGTCGTCGACCACCAGAACGCGGCGGCTCATGAACGGCGTTTCCGGTACAGCACGACACCGCCCGAGTGGATCGCGAGATTGGCGACGGCGGGATCGACCTGCAGCGCGATCGAGCCGGTCGTGTCCGCGCCCGCCGTCTGCCGCGCCAGCGCCTTCACCGCCGGCCCGGGGAACGGAAAGCCGCGCAGCGCGATCGACTGCACCGTCCAGCGCGCCACCCCGGGGCGCGCAATGCGCAGCGGACCCGCGATGCGAATCGGCTCGCGCTCGGCGAGCAACCCGCGCAGCGGACCGAGGGCGTCCTGGGGAATCAGCTTCGTGTCGAGCCGGGCGTTCACGGCGATCGACCCCTCCGACAGCTCGATGCGCAGCGAGTCGAACGTCTTGCGCACCGTCCAGTCGATCCCATTGCCGACGAGCGACGCCATCTCGTTCGGCGTCAGCACCACGGAGTCGGGGCCCCGGGGTGCGGCCAGGGAGGCGAGCTTGCGCTGGGCCGACGCCAGCGCGGTCGGAGTCGGCGCCCCGATGCCGGAGTCGGAGGACACCTTCGGCAGGGCGGTGTCGCGGCGTCCCACCAGATGGTTGAAGGCGCGGCCGATCGGCTGGCGATACCAGTAGGCCGCGGCGACGCCCACGAGCAGCAGGACGAAGAGGAAGAGGCGAAACAGCCCCTTAAGACAACCGTTCACGATGTACCCTGTGATACACCGACCCGCCGCGGCGGAGCTCGGAACGGACCAGATCCACACCGTCCAACAGGGTGCTGGCATCCACAGCGAGCCCGTCGAGCAGCTCCGCCACCCCCGCCCAGTCGCGGGCGCGGGCATCGCGCTCCGCCCGGCCCAGCGTCAGATGCGGCCGGAACGGCCGGCCCTCGGGCGGAAATCCCAGCGACGCGCAGCCGCGCTCGACCCGGTCCGCCAATATCTCGATCGCGGGATCGGGCTCGATCCCGGCCCACACCACGCGCGGTACTCGAGCGTTCGGGAACGCCCCTGCCCCGTGCACCACCAGCGGAATCGCCTTCGTCCCCTGTGACGCCGATGCCAACGCTGCGACGATCTCCGGCTGCCGCTCGGGCGCGACTTCGCCCAGGAACTTGAGGGTCAGGTGCACATTCTCGGGCGGCACCCATTTGACGGGCAGCCTTCGGTCGCGCAGTGGCGCGAACGCGTCCCACACTGCGCGCTGAACGGTGGGAGGAGGGGTGAGCGCGATGAACAGCCTCACGCGTCGCGAGCGTCGAGGATCAGACTGCCGCGACGGTAACCGCGCGGGTCGATCTGCACCTCCCCAAACCCGAGCGCCTGCAGGCGCGTCGTGACGGCGTCGCGACGCGCCTCGATCCACCCGATCCACTCTGGATCGACCTCCACCGAGGCCGTCGTCCCGCGATGGCGTACCCGCAGGTTCCCGCTGACTCCGAGCGCGCGCAGGTACGCCTCCCCCGCCTCGACTTGCTGCAGCCGCCGCGGGGTGATGGCGATGCCGTACTGCACCCGGCTCGAGAGACAGGGCGCCGCCGGGGCGTCCCAGTTGGGAAGCCCCAGCTCCTGGGCCGCCGCCCGTACGTCCGCCTTCGTTACACCCGCCTCCGCGAGCGGCGAGCGAATTCCTGCCTGCCGCCCCGCGGCGTACCCGGGCCGATGTTCGTGCAGGTCGTCGGCGTTGGTGCCGTCGCACACCACCCGCAAGCCTCGCTCGAGCGCGAGCGCGCCGAGGCGCGTCCACAGCTCGGACTTGCAGTAGAAACAGCGGTTGGTGGGGTTGGCGAGGTAGGCGGGATTCTCGAGCTCGTGGGTGTCGATGGCGACGAGCGGGAGATCGAACCGCGCGGCAATCGATTCGGCGGCCGCCCGCTGCTGCTCGGGATATGAGGCGCTGCGTCCGATGACCGCCAACACCGAGTCGCGACCGAGGGCCCGCCGCGCCGCCACGGCGACGAGGGTGGAGTCGACGCCGCCCGAGTACCCGATCAGCACCGATTGATAGGGACGGATCGTGGCGATGAGCGTGTCGAACACCTGCATGGCGGGCAAGGTAGCAGACCCTAGTGTCCTAACTCAAGGACAGTTTGCTCACAAGAATCGGATAGTTCGTCAGCCCGGAACCCTCTAGACTACCTATTCGTTAGGTTTCTATACGCTGCGATTGACGAAACGTCCGAATGTGTTGCCCAGCGAGGTTACGAAATGGCAACCAAACCCGCTCTCGATGCCATCGATCGTCGCATTCTCAGCCTCCTCGCCAGTGATGGCCGCTCGAGTTACCAGTCCGTCGCCGACACCGTCGGGCTCTCTCGCCCCGCGGTGATGGAACGCGTCAAGCGGCTCGAGGAATCGGGTTACATCACCGGCTACGGCGCTCACCTCGATCGCAAGAAGCTTGGTTACCCGGTCACCGCGTTCGTCTCGGTGCGCTACGGCAATCCGACCTACGTCGTCGACGAGCCGCGCATCCGGCAGATGGCGAAACACCCCGGCGTCATCGAATGCCATCATGTCGCGGGTGAGGATTGCTACATCCTGAAAATCGTCGCGCCCGATCTCGAGGGAGTGCAAGGAATCCTGCGCACCCTCACCGAGGGCCAGAAGTCGATCAACACGCGCACGACGATCGTGCTCGGCACCGTGTTCGAGAAGCCCGGGCTGCTCGCCGAGGAGCTCGACTGATGGCCGGCCTGCGCGGCAAGGCGTTGGTCGCCTGGCTCCTCGTCTGCGTGTTCTGGGGATCGACGTACCTCGCCATCAAGATCGGCGTCGGTGTGCTGCCGCCGTTCCTGTTCGCCGGACTGCGCTTCGCCATCGCCGGCGGGCTGTTGCTCGTCATCGCGCTGGCGTTCGGGGACACCTTGCCGCGTCGCGCCGCCGACTGGCGCACGTCGGCGATCGTCGGCGTCTTTCTGCTCGCAGGCGGCAACGCGTTCGTCGTGTGGTCAGAGCAATACACGCCCTCGGGCGTCGCCAGCGTCTTTGTCGTGACCGTGGCCCTGTGGATGGCTTTCTTCGACGCCACGATACCGGGCGGCACGAGCCGGCTGACGTGGCGCGTGATTGTCGGGCTGCTCGTCGGGTTCTTCGGGACGGCGCTGCTCGTCGGCGCCAACCCGCGCGAGATCCTCTCCGCCGACTTGCGGGGACCGATCGCGCTCACCTGCGCCAGCGCCTCGTGGTCCTTGGGCTCGATCTACGCCAAGCGGCATCCGACGCAATCGAGCGCATACATGTCGGCCGCAATCCAGATGTTGGCCGGCGGACTCACCGTCGCGATCGTCGGGTCATTGCTCGGCGAATGGGGCCAGTGGCACCTCAGCGGGCGCGGCGCGGCGGCGATCGCCTATCTCGTCGTCTTCGGATCGATCATCGGCTACAGCTCCTACAGCTACGCCCTGCGCCACGCGTCGGCGACGATCGTGGGCACCTACGCCTACGTGAACCCCGTGATCGCGGTGCTGCTCGGCTGGGCGTTCCTGGGCGAGCCGATCACCGGCAGGATGATCGTGGCGATCGTGCTGACGCTCGCGGCAGTGGTGTGGATTCAATTCTCTCATACGGCGTTGCCGGTTGTGGGTAAGGCGCCCTCGGTAGACACATCAAACACCGATGACCCATTACCCAAAACGCCTCTGCGCAATACGGAGGCTGCGTGAACGAGTTGACCCTCGACCCCCAATCGTGGGATGACTTCCGCACGTTGGGACATCGCATGCTCGACGACATGGTTGACTACCTCGCCTCCGTCCGGGAGCGGCCGGTGTGGCAACCCTTCCCGGATGCCGTGCGGGCGCGTCTCGCCGAGCCGCTGCCGCACGAGGGGAAGCCCGCGGCAGCCGTCTACGAGCAGTTCAAGCGGGACGTGCTGCCCTATCCGCCCGGCAACATTCACCCGCGGTTCTGGGGCTGGGTGATCGGCACCGGAACCCCGCTCGCGATGCTCGCCGATATGCTCGCGTCGGGGATGAACCCGCAGGCGGCAGGGGTGCAGGAAGGCGCGCGCCACGTGGAGGAGCGCGTGATCGCGTGGCTCGCCGAGGTGATGGGGTTCCCCGCCGGCTCGAGCGGTCTGCTGGTGTCGGGCGGCTCGATGGCGAACCTCGTCGCCCTCGCCGTCGCACGCCAGGCGAAGGCGGGATTCGACGTGCGCCAGCAGGGAGTCGGGAACGGCGCACCGGCGCTGGTCGTCTACACATCCACGGAAGGCCACAGCTCGGTGAAGAAAGCCGTCGAGTTGATGGGTCTCGGGAGCCGCAATCTCCGCCTCATCCCTGTGGATGCCGCCTACCGCATCGACATCGCCGCCTTGAAGGCGGCGATCGCCGCCGACCGCGCGCAGGGACGCCGTCCGATTTGCGTCGTCGGCAGCGCCGGCACGGTGAACACCGGCGCCACCGATGACCTGGCGGCGCTGGGCGCACTGTGCCGCGCCGAGAACCTCTGGTTCCACGTCGATGGCGCATTCGGTGCGTTGCTGCGCCTGGCCCCCGGGCTGGCCGGCATCGTCCGCGGTCTCGAAACCGCAGACTCGGTCGCGTTCGATCTCCATAAGTGGGGCTATCTGCCGTTCGAGGTCGGATGCACGCTGGTGCGGCACCCGGACATCCACCGCGACACCTTCGCCGCGGCGCCGAGCTATCTCGGCGCGACGGCGCGTGGGCTCGCGGCAGGCGGGGTGCTGTTCGCCGATCTCGGGATCCAGCTGTCGCGCGGGTTCCGCGCGCTCAAGGTGTGGATGGCGTTCAAGACGCACGGCATCGACGCGATCGGCGAAGTGATCGCGCAGAACGTGGCGCAGATCCGCTATCTCGTATCCCTGATCGAAGCGCATCCGCAGCTCGAGCTGCTGGCGCCCGCCCCGCTCAACATCTGCTGCTTCCGGTACGTCGCGCCGGGGCTCGACGCGACGGCGCTGAATGCGCTCAATCAGGAAATTCTGTGGCGACTGCAGGAAAGCGGTGTCGCCCTGCCCTCGCATACGGTGCTCGACGGCCGCTTCGCGATCCGGGTCGCCAACACGAACCAGCGTTCGCGGAGAGAGGATTTTGATCTACTCGTAAAGACCGTGGTGGAGATTGGCGATGCGGTGAAGAAGGAAAAGTTGGTGGAGGTCGGTGGAGGGTAGAGGAACCATGTCACTCAGCCGCGATGCAGTCCTTCTCGTCGTCGACGTCCAGCAGGGGTTCGATCAATACAACGAGTCGCTGCACCGCAACAACCCGGAGCTGGAGCGGAACATCGCCCGGCTGCTCGACCGCTGGCGGGCGACGGGACGCCCCGTGGTCTTCGTGCAGCACGTCTCGCGGCTGCCGCAGTCGCCGCTGCGTCCCAACCAGCCGGGGGTCGAGATCAAGCGCGAAGTGGGCCCGCTCTCCGGTGAGCCGGTCGTGCAGAAGTCGGTGAACAGCGCTTTCATCGGAACATCGCTCGAAGCCGACCTGCGTGCCGCCGGACGCCGGACGCTCGTGGTGACGGGGATGCAGACCAACCTCTGCGTCTCGACCACTGCGCGGATGGCGGGAAATCTCGGCTTCGATACCTACGTAGTCTCCGACGCGACCGCGACCTTCGACAACACTGGTCCCGACGGCCGGCTGTTCTCCGCGCAGCTGCTGCATGACGTAGCACTCGCGGATCTCAACGGCGAATTCGCCACGGTGTGGGGAACAGACAGGATCCTCGAGAGTCTGGAATGATGTTTCATGGTTGTGCAGGATGGTGGAGGACGGGGGAGGAGCGTACGTGATCGCGAGACTCTGGCGTGGTGCGGTGCTCCCGGAGCGCGGCGACGCCTACGCCGCCTATCTCGACCGCACCGGCGTGCGCGAGTGCCGCGCGACGCCCGGCAACAAAGGCGTGTGGGTGCTGCGGCGCAATCTGCCTAGCGAGACGGAGTTCCTCTTCATTTCGCTGTGGGAGTCGTACGACGCCATCAAGCGCTTCGCCGGCGCGGACGTCGAGCGTGCCCACTACTATCCCGAGGACCGCGAATTCCTGCTCTACCTCGAGCCCACGGTGACGCACTATGAGGTGGGCGTCGCCCCGTGATGTCAGTGGGGTGAGCCGGTGGTCTGGGTCTTGCGAGCCGTCGGGTAGGAGAGTCGCAGGTCCGGTTCGCGTCCGAATTCGTCGAGCACGTCCTGCCAGATCGCGTTTTCGCTGCCGCGCCGGTACCGTGAGCGAATGAGGTAGCGCAGCGTCAGCCGGATGCCGTGATCGGCGACCCGGACGTAGACGATGGGCGTCAGCTTGGTATAGGCGATGAGGTAGCGGCGCGAGGCCTCGAGCAGCTCCTTTTCGATCTGGTCGTTGAGCTGCTCCGCATGCCGTGTGGCGATCCCCTCGAGGATCTGTTTGGCTTTCTTCCAGTTACTGTCGGCTGTGATGGTGACCGGAATCTCACTCCAGATGTAACGGAACCCCTTGTCGTAGTTGGCGATGGGGTCCGATAATACTTTGCCGTTGGGAACGTGGATGATCCGGCCGGTGCTCTGGTCGGCGTCGACCCAGTTGCCGATTTCATTGAGGGTGAACTGAAACAGATGCAGGTCGATGACGTCGCCGGCGTACGGACCCACCTGCACGCGGTCACCGACGTCGAAGGGTCGGCTCCATACGATGAACGCCCAGCCGGCGAGGTTTGCAATGATGTCCTTGAGCGCAATCGCGATCCCGGCCGTGAGCAGTCCGAGGAACGTAGCGAGGGACTCGATGCGCTCCACCCAGATATGACCGATCGCCACCAGGCCGATCAGCAGGGCCAGGTAGGTGATGGTTTTGCGCCATTGGTAGCGGACACGGGGGTCGCTGGACCGGCGGTACGTCACGGCGAGGGCAACGCTCTGGAGCACCCACAGCCCGGCCACAATGACGATCGTGTCGAGCAGGCGTTGCTGCATTGCCGGGCCTAACCCGAGGTACCGTTCCAGCCATGACCCCATGGGGTAGAAAGTCTCCGGCAGTGTTGCAGCCAAGCTACGATTTGGCATACACATTCGCCAGCCGGCATATTAGGAATTCCTCGGTGGGCTCATGAGCGTGGCATCTAATTCGGTGTCTTGCAATCGCTGCGGTGCGGCGATCCCGGCCGGCGCACATTTCTGCGCCAGCTGCGGGCTGGACATCTCATCGCCTCAGGGCGGTGTCACTACGCTCCACGTGCAGTCCACACCGCAACGGGGGGACGCGCTGCGCGACGCGCTG
This sequence comes from Gemmatimonadales bacterium, assembly GCA_035262265.1. Lineage (GTDB taxonomy): Bacteria > Gemmatimonadota > Gemmatimonadetes > Gemmatimonadales > GWC2-71-9 > DASTHG01. The sequence continues at coordinate 7,554 of DATFTG010000306.1, read as the reverse complement.
CGTCAGGCGACGCTCGGCGACTACGAGATCATGACTGAGCTGGGGCGCGGCGGCATGGCCACCGTGTTCCTGGCGCACGACATCGCGCTCGGCCGCAAAGTCGCGATCAAAGTCATGTCCCCCCAGCTCTTCTCCGGCGAGGGCATGGCCGAGCGCTTCAAACGCGAAGCGCGCACCGCGGCGCAGCTCTCGCACCCGCACATCATCCCCATCTACTCGGTTCAGGAAAGCGGGGACCTGCTGTTCTTCGTGATGAAGTTCATCGAAGGACGGCCGCTCGATTCGATCATCCGCGAGGTCGGTGCGCTGCCGATTCCGATGGTCCGCACCATCCTCATGCAGGTCGGCGGCGCGCTCGGCTACGCGCACAAGCGCGGCGTGATTCACCGGGACATCAAACCCGCGAACATCATGCTCGATTCCGATGGCTGGGCCATCGTGACGGACTTCGGCATCGCGAAGGTGAAGGAGACGCAGGGACTGACGGTGACGGGGGCGACGGTCGGGACGCCGTCGTACATGAGCCCCGAGCAGTGCGCCGCCCAGGAGCTCACCGGCGCCACCGATCAGTACTCGCTCGGCGTCGTCGCCTATGAGATGTTGTCGGGGAAGCTCCCGTTCATCGCCGAGTCGGTCATGGCGGTGATGTACGCGCACTTCAATCAGCCGCCGCGCCCCGTGGTCCAGGTGCGCCCCGATTGTCCGTTGGACCTGGCGTCGACCGTGATGCGCATGCTGGAGAAGGACCAGGCGCAGCGCTTCCCCACCATGGAGGCGGCCACCAGCGCGATGGGGACGGTGTCGCTCTCGCCCGACGACCCGGTGCGCACCCAGATGATGACGCTCGCCGCGGCGGGAGAGAACCTGAAGCTGCTGGAGCGCTTCAGCACGCCGGTGAGCCAGCCGTCGGTGCAGCGCTCCGGCGGCGTGACCACGACGCGGCGCTCGTCGATCGCCGTGCTCGCGATCACGCCGGCGCGCGTGACGGTCGTTGTCGGCGACGGGGTCCAGCTCCGGGCCACCGCCAAGACGCGGCAGGGCCAGACGCTCGGCGGCCGTCCGGTGAGCTGGGCTTCCACCAATCCCGACATCGCGCTGGTCACGGAAACCGGACTCGTGTCGGCGATGGCCCCGGGGACGGTCACGATCACCGCATCGAGCGCCGATACGAGCGCCACGGCGACGATCACCGTCGAGGCCGCGCGTGGCCGCGGCCGCACGATCGGGCTGATCGCCGGGGGCGTCGCCATCGCGGCGGCGTTGGCGCTCTTCCTGATCCAGCCTTGGCGGTCGTCGGAGCGGCCTCCCGCCACCGTGGACACCCTCGGCGTCCGACGCGGAGCCGGCGTCGTCGATTCCCAGCCTGCCCGACAACCCGTCGAGTCGGCGGCGGCAGCGGTGACATCTCCCGCGCCAGGCAACCCCGCCCCCTCCGGCTCTGGTTCACCTTCCTCTGAGGACCGGGCCCGCGACCGCACGCGCCCGCCTGCGGATAGCTCGGATGCCACGGTCGCCGTGGCGCTCGTTTCCGCGCAGACAGCCCGTAGCCGGGCCGTGAGCGCCGGCGCCGTTGCTGCCGATCTGTCCACGGGCGACGCAGCGATCGCACAGGCGCAGAATCTGCGTCAACGGGGACACCGGGCCGATGCGTTCGCGCTGCTGCGCGCCGCGGCGGGATCCTTCAGCGCCGCCGAAAGCAGCGCGACGGCGAATCGCGTCACCGCGCAGCACCGGCCCGCGGCGGTCGACTCGGCGTCACGGACCCCGGCTCCCGCGCCGCCCCCCGTTGACCCGACGCCACAAATCCGCGAAACGATCGCCGCATACGGCCGAGCGCTCGAAAGCCGGGACGTGAGCGCATTGCGGCGGCTCTATCCACAGATCACCGCTACCCAGGCTCAGGCGTGGCAGGATCTCTTCGATAACGCGCGGGACATTCACGCCGACCTGCGACCGAGCCAGATAGACGTCAACGGCGATCAAGCCGACGTCGCGGTGAGCGGCACGCTGTCATACCAGAATACCAATACACGTCGCCAGGAACGAAACCCCACGACCTTCCGCGCGCGCCTCACGCGCGCGGGCGGGGCGTGGGTGATCACGGCCATTCAATAGCCCGAGGAGTCCCGGGATGACGTCGAGACGGCTATGCATCGTGGTCGCCACGGCGATCGTCCTCGCCTGCACCACCGATACGGCGGTCGGTCCCCAGCGGATCGTCTCGCTGGTGGTGACTCCCGCAGCGACCACGATCTCGGTTGGCCAGCGGGTGCGGCTGATATCGGTGGCCACCGATCCCTCGGGCATCCAGTTCATCGGTGTTGCCACCGATTGGACGACGGCCGATTCCTCGATCGCCTCTGTGTCATCCTCGGGCGAGGTGGCGGGGAAAGCGCCCGGGGCCACGGCGGTCAGCGCGCGGGCGGGAGGAATGACGGCCACAGCCCAAGTGACTGTGACGCCACCTCCCCTGATCGTGACCAGCGCCGACACCGTCTCATTCTCAGCCATCGCCAACGGCCCGATGCCCGCGCCGCAAACTGTGATCGTCACCAATGGCAGCGGCGGCACGCTCGACAGCCTCAGCGACACCATCAGGTACGACCCCGGCGCCACCGGTTGGCTTCTCGTGACGCACCGCTCGACGTCCGCTCCCGATACCATCGATGTTACAGACGCGAGTACGGGCTTCGCCCCGGGCACCTATCTCGGCCGCGTGCTGCTGCGCGCCCCGCGCGCGAGCAACAGTCCACACACCGTCGTCGCCCGGCTGGTCCTTGGCACCGGCGCGCCGACCCAGGTCGTGGCAGATTCCGGGCTTGGTCAGTCGGCTGCGGTGAACACCACCGTCGCCGTGGCGCCCACGGTGATCGTGCGCGATCAATACGGCAATCCGGTACCCGGTGTCCCGGTTACGTTCGCCGTCGTGTCCGCAAAGGGGAGCGTTACCGGGGCAGTCGACACGACGGACACGAACGGGCGCGCGCGGGTCACCACGTGGCGTCTGGGAACGGCGATCGGCGTCGACTCGCTCACCGCCACGGCGGCGCCGCTTCCGGGATCTCCGGTGACCTTCACCGCAACGGCCACGGCTGGTCCCCCGAGCCAGCTGGTGAAGACCAGCGGCGACGCGCAGAGCGCTACCGTCAACTCCGCGGTCGCCACGGCGCCGGCGGTGCGAGTCGAGGACCAGTTCGGCAACCCGGTGCCCGGCACCAGCGTGAGCTTCGCTCCCACAGCGGGGAGCGGCAGTGTCACGGGTGGAGTCGCGATCGCCAATGCGACCGGCGACGCGGCGGTGGGCAGCTGGACGCTCGGGACGGTGGCCCGGATCGACACCCTCATCGCCACAGCCGGCTCGGTGAGCGCGCGCTTCACTGCGACGGCGACGGCCGACGCGGCGTCGCAAGTCCAGGCCAGCGCCGGGAACGGACAAACGGCCACCGTCAACACCGCCGTCGCGACGCCGCCGCGCGTGAAGGTGACCGATCAGTTCGGCAATCCGGTATCGGGAGTTGCGGTGACCTTCACGGTCGTGACCGGCGGCGGCAGCATCACCGGACCCGTCGCGACGTCCGACGCCGCGGGGCTCGCCGCCGTAGGAAGTTGGACGCTCGGCACGGCCGCTGGGAGCAATTCACTCCACGCCAGCGCGGGCAGCCTCTCCGGCAGCCCGGTGACGTTCACCGCAACGGGGACCGCGGGCCCGGCCACGTCACTCGCCAAGAGCGCGGGCGATGGCCAAACGGCGGCTGCGGGCACAGCCGTCGCGACTGCCCCGACAGTCGTGGTGAAGGACGCCTTCGCCAATCCGGTGCCTGGTGTGCAAGTGACGTTCAGCGTGATGGCCGGGAACGGGTCGCTCTCCGGATCGGTGACCACGACCGGCGCGGCGGGAACTGCCGCCGTGGGAAGCTGGACCCTCGGTTCGACCGCGAAGGTCGATACGCTGACCGCAAGTGCAACGGGACTCCCCTCCGTCCTGTTCACCGCAACGGCTACCGCGGGAAGCGCCACCGCGCTCACCCGGATCAGCGCAGGCGCCCACGGCGATTCGATCGGGGGATCGTTCGCCGACACCGTGAAGGTGACCGACGGTTTGGGGAACGCCGTCGCGGGTGTCCCCATCACATGGGCGATCGGAGGCTCGGGAACGCTGACGCCCGGAGCTGCAACGACCGACGCGAACGGCATCGCGACCGCGAGCCGGGTGCTCGGCACGACCCCCGGCACAGCGACGGACACCGCCAAGGCGGCCGGACTCACGGGTTCTCCGGTGCTCTTCGCGGTAACGACGACGAGCGGGCACGCCACGACGCTCGCTCTCTCCGCGGGGAACAATCAAACCGATACGGTCGGCCATACCCTCGCCGTGGCGTATGCCGTGCTCGCCACGGACCGTGCGGCGAACCCCGTGCAGAACGTCTCGGTAGCGTGGGCTGCTACTGGCGGCGGCTCCATCAGTGTCACGCCCACGACGACCGGCGCCAACGGCATCACGAGTGTCATGCGAACGCTCGGCACCACAGCCGGACCGCAGGGCGCTACCGCCACGGCGGCAGGTCTGACCGGCTCCCCAGTGACATTCAGCGCCACCGCGACGAACGACAAGCCGACCACGATCGCGGTCAGCGCCGGCAACAATCAGTCGGCCACCGTCGGTACGGCGGTCCCGATTCCGCCCCGCGTCATCGTCACCGACCAGTTCGGCAATCCCGTCGCGGGCGTGTCGGTCACGTTCGCGACGAGCGCCCGCAGCGGCACCATCACCGGTCCGCTCGCCACGACCAACGCGTCGGGACTCGCCGCCGTGGGCAGTTGGACACTCGGAGCCACAGCCGGGCCAGATACGCTGGCTGCGACATCGTCACCGGCGCTCACGGGAAGCCCCGTCCGGTTCCTTGCGACCGGAATCTCGGGATCGGCGACCACGATGGCGCTCTCGGCCGGCAACAACCAGACCGACACCGTACGAGCGACGCTCGGGACGCAGTACGCCGTGCTCGTGACGGACGGCAGCAGCAATCCGGTTCAGGGCGTGACGGTCTCCTGGACGATAACGAAGGGCGGCGGCTCGATCACCGCAACATCGCAGACAGACGCCGGCGGCATCGCACGCGCCACTCGCGTGCTCGGGGACACAGCGGGCACCCAGACGGCGACGGCTGCCGTGGGCGGCCTCACCGGATCGCCCGTCACCTTCAGCGCGACGGCGAACCCCGGGAACCCGGCCCAGCTGGCGAAGCAGGCCGGTGATGGCCAAAGCGCCACCGTGAACACGACGGTCGCCGTGGCGCCTACCGTGAGCGTGAAGGACGCTTACGGGAACGCCGAGAGCGGCATCAATGTGACGTTCACGATCACGGGGGGCGGGGGCGCCATCAATGGGGGCGCGGGTCCGGTGATCATCGCAACGAGCGCAGGCGGGACCGCCGCGCTCACCAGCTGGAGGCTCGGCACGGCCGCCGGGGCGAACACGCTGAGCGCCTCCTCAGGCGCGCTCACGCCCGTGAGCTTCAGCGCGAGCGGGACGGCCGGGACCGCGGCCGCCATCGCAAAGAGCGCCGGCGACGGCCAGTCGGCGACCGTCGGCTCGGCGGTCTCGACCAACCCACAGGTACTCGTGACCGATCAGTTCGGTAACCCGGTGCCGTCCGCGACGGTGACCTTCGCGGTGACCTCGGGCGGCGGCCAGGTGAACGGTGGCGCGTCCACCCCGGTAGGAACCGATGCGGCAGGACACGCGTCCGTCACGTGGACACTCGGTACCACCGTCGGGTCGAACACGATGAGCGCCACGGTCGGCGCCGTCGCACCGGTGTCGTTTACGGCGACCGGAACTGCCGCGGCGGCGCAGACGCTGGCATCCGCCGGCGGCGGCGGCCAGACGGACACCATCGGGGCGACGCTCCCGACGCCGTACACCGTGTTGGTAACGGATCAATTCGGGAACGCGGTGAGCGGCGTGAATGTGACATTCACGATCACCGCGGGCGGGGGCGCGATCGACGGCGGCGCAGGCCCCGTGATCAAGCCGACCGATGGCGCCGGGCACGCGAGCGTCACGCGCACGCTGGGTAGTATTGCCGGCTCGCCGACCGTACAGGCGAGCGCCACCGTGCCGTCCGGGTCACCGGTGACGTTCACCGCCACCGCGAACCCTGGACACGCGACGACGATCGCCGCGAACAGCGCGACGCTGCTTAGCGGGACCGTGAACACCGCGGTCTCCCCCGCCCCGTCGGTGAAGGTCACCGACCGCGGCGGCAACGCTGTGTCGGGCGTCTCCGTCACGTTCGCTGCCACCTCGGTGACGAGCGGCACCGTGACGGGAGGATCGCAGTCGACGAGCGGCACGGGAGTCGCCACGGTGACGTCCTGGACGCTTGATCAGACCGTCGGCAATGACACAGTGCTCGCCACATCGGCCGGATTGACGGGGAGCCCGGTGCGATTCGTCGCCACCTCGTCGCCCGGATCGGTGGATCTGACGGTGTCGACGCTGGCGGCGAGCAGCGGCTCGATCACCGCGTGCAGTACTTCCTGCTCCACGGGGGGTGGCACGGCGTCGACGATCACCGCCACGATCAAGGATCAGTTCGGCAACGTGATCAGCGGCAAGACGGTGACGTTGTCCTCGACGGGATCGGCGAACACGTTCACACCGTCCCCATCCGGAACCACGAATGGCAGCGGCGTCTTCTCCGCCACGTTCTCGTCGACCGCGGCCCAGGGAAAGACGATCAGCGCGGCGGTGACGGGGTCCGGTACGCTGACCCAGACCGCGGCGGTCACGGTGAGCCCGAGCAGCGTCAGCCTCAGTGCGTCGACGTTCACGGCCAGCAACAGCCCGATCACCGCGTGCAGCGCCTCGTGCACCACCGGCGGCGGTACGGCGTCGCTCCTGACGGCGACGGTGACCGATCAGTTCGGCAACGGCATCGGGGGCGCGACGGTCACGCCGTCCTGCTCGGTTGGCACCAGCTGCACCTTCAGTCCAACGAGCGGAACGACGAACGGGAGCGGCGTCTTCACGTCGACCTTCAACTCGACCCTGGCCCAGGCCAAGACGATTCAGGCGACAGTGACCAGCTTTGGGACGATCACCCAGACGGCGTCAGTGACCGTCAATGCCGCTGGGGCTGCATCGATCGTCGTAAACGCCGGGAACAATCAGACCGCCCGCGTCGGCATTGCGGTGACGACGGCTCCCTCGGTGCTGGTGCGCGACGCGTTCAATAACGCGGTGCCCGGCGCCACCGTGACGTTCAGCATCACGGGTGGCGGAGGCAGCCTGACTGCCCCCACCGCTCCCTCGACCAACGCCAGCGGAATTGCGACGCTGGGCGGCTGGACGATGGGAAGCTCCAGCGCCGACGCCGCGAACGGCACGATGGCGAATTCTCTCGGCGCTTCCGCCTCGGGCGCCGGATCGACGTCTTTCGCTGCATCCGCGATTTACATCTTGTCGGGCGACGTGCAGCCGATCTACACCGGGAACTGCACGGGATGCCACTTCACTGGCGGCACGGCGCCCGACCTCTCGACCGGCAA
>DATFTG010000305.1:0-4118 GCA_035262265.1 Gemmatimonadales bacterium | reverse complement strand
CTGGCCTACCTCGGGGCGCTCGGCCACGGGTTCGCTCTCGACGACGTACCCATCATTGCCACGAACCCGGTCGTGCATCACTGGTCGGGAATCCTCACCGCCTTTCGTGCGCCCTATTGGCCGCCAGCGAGCGGGGCCGCGATGTACCGGCCGCTCGTCCTGGCCTCATTCGCTCTCGATTGGCAAACCGGCCAGCTGATCTGGCTGCACCTGGTCAACGTACTCTGGCACGCAGCGGCCAGTGTCGCCGTCGCGTTGCTCACGAAACGGTGGTCGGGGTCGCACGCCGCGGCGCTGCTGGCCGGAGGGGTGTTCGCGGTGCACCCCGTTCATGTAGAAGCAGTGGCCAATCTCGTCGGTCGCGCCGAATTGATGGCGGCGACGTTCGCAATGGTGTCCGTGTATGTGGCGCTGCAACACGACAGGCTGGAGTGGAGCCTGATCGCATGCGCGCTGGGACTGCTGTGTAAGGAATCCGCTGCGGTCACTCCGGCATTGATCGGCGCGGGATGGCTGATGGGTGTCGGCATACGACCAACTGGACGGCGTGCGAGTGCTTACGTCGCCGGCTGGGCATGCCTCGCGATCGCGTACGGCGTCGTGCGGTGGACGCTGTTGCACCGATACTCCGATCAGGTGCTCGTGGCGCCGGTCTTCGTGGGAGCAGGCTTTCCGGACGCCCGCATGACGGCGATCGCCTCCTTCGCCGACTTCACGCGGCTGCTGCTGTTCCCCGTGACTCTTCGAGCGGACTATTCCCCCGCTGAGCGCACTCTGGTGGCGACACCCGCTGACCCCCGTTTCCTCCTCGGTGTCCTGTGTCTCCTGCTCTGGGGAGGGCTCCTGTTCCTGTCGTGGCGGCGCGGCCGGCGGCTGATCACCTTCGGCCTGTGCTGGATGGCGATCGCCCTCCTCCCGGTCGCCAATCTGCTTTTTGCCACTGGGGTCCTCGTGGCGGAGCGAACGCTCTACCTCCCTTCGGCGGGCTTGGCGATCGCGCTCGGCGATGCGCTCTCGGTACTACGCGGCCGGCGACTCGTTGCGGTCGTGGCAGTGATCCTCATTGCCGGTGGCGTGCGCACCGCGACACGCGTCCCCGTATGGAGAAACTCCCTCACGGTCCTGAAAAGCGTTCAGGAAGACTCGCCACGCTCGTACGTCGGACCGATGTGGACCGCCAGCACCGCGCTCGCGCGGCACCAGGCGGCGGACGCCCTCAACGACTTTCGGATCGCGGCGGGCAGAACGATGGGGGCGCCGAAGCTGCTCACCCTCGGAGCGGATGTGGCGTTTGCGCTGCACCAGCCGCGACTGGCCGACTCCCTGTTAGCAGCCCTCGAGCGGATCTGCGACCGGTGTCCGTTCTATTACGAGTTCGAAGAGCGAGCGGCGCTCGCGCGGGGGGACAGCGCCGTGGCGGACTCGTTCCGCGTCCGAAGGCCCGCGTCGCCGATACGCTAGCCCGCGCGGACCCAGCGGATGATTTCCCGCACGCTGGGACGCTTCCCCGTCATCAGGATGCCGACCCGGTAGATCCGAGCCGCGACCCAGGTCACGAGCAGGACTGACAGCAGCAAGATCAGGATCGAGGTGGCGAGCTCGGCCGGGGGGATCGGGGCTGCCGACCAGCGAACCGGTGCGGCCACCGGAGACCAGAAGGGGACGAAGGTGAACCACCGCGCCGATATGCTGTTGGGGTCGTTGAGGATCGCGAACACCGACAGGTACGGGACCATCAGCAACAGCGTCACCGGCGTCTGCGCCTGCCGCGCCTCCTGCTCGGTTCCGGAGATGGCACCGACGGCGGCGAAAACCGCCGCGTAGAGGAAATAGCCCAGCAGGAAGTAGACGACGAACACGGCCATGGTCGCGGCGGGCACCTGCGGCAGCACCAATGCCGGCGCCTGAGCACCGGTGTGGTCGACGCCCACCCAGGCCGCGAGGCGCTCCTGCTGTCCGGCGAGGACCTTGACCGAGAGCAGCCACACGGTCAGCTGGACGATGCCGACGGCTCCAGCCCCGAGGACTTTGCCCAGCATGAGTTCAAAGGGCCGCAGCGAGCTGACGAGCACCTCGACGATCCGCGTCGTCTTTTCTTCCAGCACCGAGCTCATCACGTTGACCCCGTACAGCACGATCGCTAGGAACAGGATGATGGCCATGGCGAACGACAGCGTGAACGCCTGCTCTCCGCTTTCCCCGGTCACTTTGGTGCCGCGGATCTTGTGCGTCGCCATCGCAACGGTCAGCTCCGCGTCTCGCACCACCGCCGGATCGATGCCGTGACGCTCCAGCCGGACGGCGAAGACCTGGCGGCCGAGCGTTGAACGCAGCTCTTCCATGTCGGCGAGCGACGAGACGTTCGAGCCGCGGTACTCGACGGACCCATCGTCGAGCGTGCTGTCCGAGACCAGCAGGAAGCCGTCGAGATCCTTCGCGATGACGACGTTCGTCAGAGAATCCACCGCCCGGGGGGAGGTTGGAACTCTGACGAAGTGAAAGCGCTCCAGACTGGCGCTGAGGCCGTCAACCAGGCGGGCGCCGGTTCCGCCCGTCGTTTGATCGATGACGGCCACGCGTCGCTCCACCCCGGAGTGCTCCCCATTGAGGAGCCGCACCAGGATCATCCCGCCGAAGAACAACGGACCCAGCACCGTCCCGATCCAGAACCATTTGGTCCTCACCCGCTCGACGAATTCCCGTCGCACGACCGCCAGGATCTTACGCATGGGTCACCGCGCCTGGCCTGGCGGCATCGGGACCGACGAGGCCGACGAAGATCGTGTGCAGCGAGGGCGCGGCGAGCTCGAAGCGGGACAGCCGGGCCCCCGAGCTCACCAGCGATTTCAGGACATCCTGGGCATCCGCGCCCTGCGCCAGCTCGACTTCCGCGTAGGCCCCGAAGTCCTGCAGCCCTGCGACCAGCCGGCGGTCGGCGAACACCGCGGCGGCGCCTCCCTGACTGCCGTCGAAGGCGACGATGAGGTGGCGGCCGCTGTAGGACTCCTTGACCTGGGTCAACGAATCGTCCACGAGCTTCTTCCCCCGCGCGATGATGCAGATATGATCGCACAGCTTCTCGGCGTGCTCCATGATTTGCGTCGAGAACAGGATGGTTTTCCCGCGACGCCGCAGGTCGAGCACCGTCTCGCGCATCACCTCGGCATTGACCGGATCGAGTCCCGAGAACGGCTCATCGAAGATCACGAGGTCCGGATCGTGCAACAGCGACGAGGCGAATTGCACTTTCTGCTGCATGCCCTTGGAGAGCTCCGACACCCTGCGCGACCGCCAATCCGAGAGACCCAGGCGGTCCAGCCATTCGAGCGCGCGGGAGCGCGCGGTGCGTCGATCCATCCCGCGCATTTCAGCCAGAAACAGCAGGACGTCGAGCACCCGCATCTTGGGATACAGGCCCCGTTCCTCGGGGAGGAACCCGATGCGATCCGCATGGTCGCGCGCGGTTCCCGTGCCGTTGAACAACCGCACGCTCCCCTCGTCGGGGATCGTGATGTTCATGATCATGCGGATCGTCGTCGTCTTGCCGGCGCCGTTCGGCCCCAGGAGGCCGAAAATCACGCCGGGCGGGACGTCGAGTGAAAGACCGTCGACGGCGGTATGGCCGGAAAACCGCTTCGTGACGCGGTCGACGACGAGAATGGATGCAGCCATAGACCCCGCAGGAGCAAACGGAACGGACGGCATCGAGTTTCGGCGGGAAAAAACTACTCGGTCGAGACCGGCTCCGCAGCGGATTCGAGCGCGGCGCGCAGGGTGTGCCACGGGAGGCTGGCGCATTTCACCCGCACCGGGAATTGGCGCACCCCGGCGAGCGCCGCGAGCTTGCCGAGTTTCGCGGTATCCACCGTGGTCCCGGGAGCGGATGTCAGCATCGCGTGAACCCGGCGAAACAACTCCTGCGCGTCCGCCGTGGACTTCCCCTGCACGGCGCCGGTCAGGAGCGACGCCGAGGCCTGGGAAATCGCGCACCCCGATCCCTGGAATCCGATATCGGCGATCCGGTCGCCCGCCAGCTCGACCTCGAGGGAGATCTGGTCGCCGCACAGCGGGTTGGCGCCCTCGGCCTGCCGGGTCGGGTGCGCCAGCTTCTTGAAGTT
>DATFTG010000304.1:0-4768 GCA_035262265.1 Gemmatimonadales bacterium | reverse complement strand
ATCGGGATCCGCATGGCGCTGGGGGCCGGCACCGCGGCGGTCGTCGGGATGGTCCTGAAAAGCGGGATGCGGCTCGCGGCGATCGGCCTCGCGCTGGGAGTGGTGCTCGCCTTCGGCGCGACTCGCCTGCTGAGCGGCATGCTGTACGGCATCTCGGCCGCCGATCCCTTGACCTACGTCGTGGTGACGGTGCTGCTCGTGATCGTGACGGCGGTGGCGTGTCTCGTACCCGCACGCCGGGCGACGCAGGTGGATCCGTTGGTGGCGTTGCGGACTGAATAGACGCGTTTGGAGTCGTGGGTAATGAGCTGGCGCCGTTACCCAGGACTCATGACCCATGACGCTTCATGGAGTGCAAATGGAAACCCTGCTCCAAGACATCCGCCACGCCCTCCGGCGCCTCGCCCAGAGTCCCGGCTTCACGCTCGCCGCGGTGGTGACGCTGGCGCTCGGGATCGGGGCGACGACGGCGATCTTCAGCATCGTGAACGCGGTGCTGATCAAGCCGCTGACGTTCACCGACCCCGACCGACTCGTCATCGTGTGGGAACGGTTCGCCGGCCGCAACCAGAACACCAACGTCGTGAACCCGGCGAATTATCTCGACTGGCGCGACCGGGCCACAGGGTTCGCGGATCTCGCCGCGATCGGCTGGACGAGTCGCACGTTCACCGGAGACGTCCCCGAGCTCGTACAGGGCCGGTCGGTCACGCCGAATTTCTTCCGTACCGCGGGCCTGTCGCCGCTCGTCGGACGCGTGTTCACCGCTGCGGAATCCGACTCCGGCGGGCCCGATGTCATCGTACTGAGCTACGGGTTGTGGCAGCGCCGCTTCGGCGGCGACTCTGGGATAGTAGGGCGCGCGGTCCCGGTCTCCGGCGGGAGCGCCACCGTGCTCGGCGTGATGCCGCCGGACATGCGCTCGATGCCGTGGGGACACGATGAGTACTGGGAGCCGCTGCGGCTGACCGAGAGCAACCGCGTCGTCCATACCGGACGCTGGCTGATGGTGCTGGGGCGTCTCAAGCCCGGCGTGACCACGGCGCGCGCGCAGGCGGAGATGGACGTGATTACGCGCGGCCTGCAGCAGGCGTATCCCGATTTCGATACCGGGTGGAACGCCAACGTCGTGTCCCTCACCGATCAGGTCGTCGGATCGGCGCGGCAGGCCCTCGTGCTCGTGCTCGGCGCCGTGGTTCTCGTGCTGTTGATCGCCGGGGCGAACGTCGGCAATCTGGTGCTGGTACGCGCCGAGGCGCGGCAGCGCGAGCTGGCCGTACGCACGGCGCTCGGGGCGTCGCGGCTGCGTCTCGTGCAACAATGGCTGGTCGAGAGCGTGCTGGTGTCGCTCGCCGGAGGAGGAGCGGGCGTGCTGCTCGCCGCCTGGGGTGTCGAGCTGCTCGTCGCAGTGGCGCCGCCCTACATCCCCAGGCTCGCCGAGATCACGGTGGATACGCGCGTGCTGCTCGTGGCCGCCGCGCTGTCGGTCGTGGTGGGGGTCGGTGCCGGGCTCCCCGCCGCCCTGAACGCCGCGCGCAACATCGCCGGCGGACTGCACGGCGTGGGCCGCACGACGGCGAGCCGCACGGCGCGGCGCTGGCGCGACGGGCTCGTGGTCGCCCAGGTGTCGCTGGCGCTCGTGCTGCTGGGCGGCGCGGGGCTCCTAGTGCGCTCGCTGCAACGGCTCTCGGGAGTCTCGCCGGGATTCGATCTCTCGCATGTGACGACCATGGCGATCGATCTGCCGCAGCCGACGTATGCCGATGGCTCCCGCCAGAGCGCGTTCTACGCCCAGCTCGCCGATCGTTTGCGCGGGTTCGCGGGGGTGTCGGACGTCGGCGCCATCAGCCTCATTCCACTGGTCCCCCAGGGGGCGGCCACGCGTTTCAGCATCGTAGGACGCCCGCCGCAACGCCCCGGCGAATGGACCAGCGCCGACATTCGCATCGTCGATCCCGGGTACTTCGCGGCGATGCGCATCCCCACGATCGCCGGCCGTACGTTCACGACGGCGGACCGCGCCGATGCCCCGCCCGTGATCGTCGTCAACCAGAAGATGGCGCGGCAGTACTGGACCGACGGCGCGGCCGTCGGATCGCGCATGAAGGTGAGCTGGACCCATCCCGACTGGGCGCCGGAGATCATCGGTGTCGTGGGCGACGTGCGCACCAGCGCGCTCGACGCCGACCTGCGCCCGATGATCTACTACGTCGAGGCCCAGGAGCCGACGGCGTCGATGACGCTGGCGATCCGCCACGCCGGCGACCCGGGCCCGCTCGTCGCCTCGGTACGTGCGGCGGTGCGCGATCTCGATCGCGACGTGCCGCTCACCGACGTCGCCTCGATGACGACGCGGCTCGCCCGGTCGATGTCCGACCGGCGTTACCCGATGCTGCTCCTGTCGGGATTCGCGGTACTCGCCGTCCTCCTGGCTGCGGTCGGGCTGTATGGGCTCCTCTCGTATGTCGTGTCGCGGCGCACGCGCGAGTTCGGGGTGCGCATGGCGCTCGGCGCCGACCGCACCAAGGTGCTGGGCCTCGTACTGCGGGACGGCGTGCGTCTGACGCTCATCGGCGCCGCCTTCGGTGTCGTTGGGGCGAGCATCGCTGCGCGGGCCCTTGGGCATCTCTTATACGGAGTCGGACCGACCGACCCACTGACCTTCGCGGCCGTGGCTGTGCTTCTGGTCAGTGTCGCTCTGCTCGCGAGTTATCTCCCGGCGGCCCGGGCGACGCGGGTGGATCCGGTGGAAGCGTTGCGGACTGAATAGAAGCGTTATGGGTCGTGAGTAATGAGCAACGCCGTTTACCCACGACTCATAACCCATGACGCATCACGGAGGACTAATGGAAGCTCTGCTACAAGATCTCCGCCTCGCCGTCCGCCAGCTCGCCAAGAGCCCTGGCTTCACCGCCATCGCGGTACTGACACTGGCGCTCGGGATCGGAGCGAATACCGCGATCTTCAGCGCGGTGGACGCCGTGCTGCTCCGGCCCCTGCCCTACCCGCAATCGGACCGGCTGGTGGATCTGGCGGCGTCGAACTCAGAGCCTGTCCGCTTCGCTATTTCCTATCTCGACCTGCTCGATATGCGCGCGATGACGCAGGATTTCACGGGCGTCGCAGCCTACAGCTCGCAGCGCTACAACCTGACCGGCGCGGGGGACCCGCGGGAAATCCAGGCGGCCTATGCGACCGCCAATCTGTTCAATGTGCTCGGGGTGCATCCCGTCGTCGGGCAGGCCTTCATCGAGCAGCAGGAGAACGACCCTGTCGCATTGCTGAGCTATGGACTCTGGGCGCAGAGCTTCGGCCGCGATCCTGCGATTTTGGGCAAGGCGATCGCGCTCGACGGCAAGAGCTACACCATCATCGGCGTGATGCCGGCGGGATTTCACTTTCCCACGGACGGCGTAGATGTGTGGACGCCGATCGGCGGGATCCGCGCGACGGCACCGCAGGCGCTGACGATGCGCGACTTGAAGGCTCTGAACGGTGTCGCTCGGATGGCTGCCGGCATCACGCGAACGCGCGTGCAGGGCGACCTTGATGTCCTCTCCAAGCGTTTGCAGGCCGAGCAGGCGAACGACACCAATCCCCAACGCATCATTGCGATCGGCCCCGGACCGGGACCCGGCCCACGTGGAGGTGGCGGCGGTCCACGGATCAACGCTCGAGGGTTTGACCAGATCCAGTTCAGTGCGCTGCTGCTGCGCGACGCCGCGATCGGCGATGTGAGCGGCCGGCTCTGGGTGCTGCTCGGCGCCGTCGGCCTCGTGCTGCTGATCGCGTGCGCCAACGCCGCGAATCTGCTGCTGGCGCGCGCAGCGACGCGGGGGCGGGAGATGGCCATCCGGCGGGCGCTGGGTGCGGGCCGAGGCCGGCTGATCCGGCAGCTGCTGACCGAAAGTGTCGTGCTCGCGCTCTGCGGCGCGGTGCTGGGACTCGTCGTCTCGAAGTGGGGACTCGACGCGCTGCTCGCGCTCTGGCCGCGCGCCCTGCCCCGCAGCCAGGAGGTCGGCCTGCACGTCGGCGTGCTGGCGTTCACCGCCGTGCTGGCGATCGTGACCGGGATCGCTTTCGGTCTGGCGCCGGCGCTGCGGGCCACCGCCACACGCATCGAAGAGGGACTGCGACAGGACAGCGCCGGAAGTACCGGGGGCCATCGTCAACGAGTCCAGCACACCCTCGTCGTGGTCGAGATGGCGCTGGCGCTCGTCCTGCTCGTCGGCGCCGGACTCCTGGCGCGCAGCTTCGCCGCGCTCAACGCCGTGAGCCCGGGATTCGACACGCGCGACGTGCTGGCGGGACGGATCCGGTTGACGCCGGCGCGCTACCCGACACCGCCACAGCAGAAGACGTTCTTCGAGACGGTCCAGAGTGCTCTGGCCGGGCGCAGCGACGTCGCAGGGGTGGCGCTCTCGGAGACGATGCCCTTGTCCGGAGGCATCCGGGTCGTCGCGTTCGACCCGCGTCCCGTCCGGCCCGACTATCCCGAGCCGTTTTTCGCGGCGCTCGAGAACGTCGTCGCGCCGGAGTACTTCAGCACGATGCGCATCCCGATCCGCCGCGGGCGTGGATTCGGACCCGAGGACCGCGCCGGTGCGCCCGCCGTCGCGGTCGTCAGCGCCGATTTCGCGAGCGAGCTGTGGCCCAACCAGGATCCGATCGGGAAGCAGTTTCCGTTCAGCGGGCCGCGCGAAACCCCCCGTCCGGTGACGGTGATCGGCGTGGTCGACGAGCTGCGCAGTGCGTCGCTCGAGCAACC
>DATFTG010000303.1:0-2814 GCA_035262265.1 Gemmatimonadales bacterium | reverse complement strand
ACCGCGTCCTGGAGTTCCTGGCACTTGATGTCCGCGGTTTCGCGCGAGCAGTCGGTCAGCACCACGATGAACTCGTCGCCGGCGTAGCGGACGCACAAGTCGTACGGCCTGAGCGCGTCCTGCAGCGCGAACGACACTTCGCGGAGTGCCCGATCCCCTACGTGATGACCGTAGGTGTCGTTGATGGCCTTGAACCCGTCTATATCCATGACGATGAGCGCCACCTGGTTCTTGAGGCGCTCGGCGCGGGCCAGCTCGCGCGAAAGATGCACGAACATCGACCGTCGATTCGGGAGGCCGGTCAACGGATCCGTCAACGAATCTTCCTGCGTCTGCTCGAACACGATCGAATTGTGAATGACCGCAGTGGCCTGCTCGCCGATGCGTTCCATCAGCCGGCTGTGATCTTCGGTGTACCGGTTCGCGTCGACGTGGTAGAGGGCCAGGCAGCCGATGAAGGCGTCGTTGAAATGCAGCGGAGCAACGATCGCCGACCGGAGCCGTGGCGCCTGGAGACCCAGGGCCTCGAACGTGGAGGCAGGGTTCCCGTTGATCACCGTGCGCTTGTTGCGCGCCACCAAGCCGGACAGTCCCTGGCCGGGCTTGAGGGTGCGGTTCAGCAGCTGCGGCGCGTCGACGCCCGCGGCAAACCGGCACTTCAGCGCGTCGCCCTCGTCCTGCGCGAGGAACAGCGCACAACCCGACCACGGAATCATCTTCGTCAGCTTCGACGAGATGAGCGCCATCGTGTCGGCGACGCCCAGGCTCGTGCCCATCGACTGGGCGATCTCGTAGAGGGCGTAGATTTCCCGATGCGCGTGCGCGATGTTCTCGAACGCGTTGGGCAGGACTCTCTTCGGCACCAGGCCGGCGGGGTGTGCGCCGGTCCCTTCGACTCTTGGCGCGACGACGGCTTCAGCGGCCGACTGTTCGAGGCTCGCCTCTGCGATGAGCGCGGGCAGCATCTGCACGAACATATCGACGAGCATTGGATCGAGAGCGCGACCCGCCTCGTGCTTGAGGAGGCCGATTGCGCTCTCGTGTGAGAGCGCCTTGTGATACGGGCGCTCGGTCGTGACCGCATCGAAGTAGTCGACAACGGTGAGAATGCGGGCCCCGATTGGAATCTCCTCGCCCACCAGGCCCTTCGGGTAACCCTTTCCGTCCCACCTCTCGTGATGGCTGAGGATGATCGGCGCGACCGGATACGGGAACGGAACGGCCGCGATGATTTCGGCGCCCACCTCGGGATGGATGCGAATCTTCTGGAATTCTTCCTGTGTCAGCGGGCCGGGTTTCGACAGGATGTGTTCCGGCACAGCCAGCTTGCCGATGTCGTGAAGCAGCGCCGCCGTTTTCACACCCTGAATCGCGGAAGGCGACAGGCCGACGGCCTTCGCCATGCCGGCCGCATACAGCTGCACGCGGCGGATGTGCATCTGAGTGTTCTGGTCTTTGGCATCGATCGCGCGCGCGAGCGCCTCAATCGTGGCGAGGTGGAGATCGGACGTCTGCTGAACGTGCCGCTGCTCGCCTTCGATCCGGCCCAGATACACCTTGTACGTGCGGTAGGTCAGGTAGATCGGCGCGAACGCCAATGGTGCGAACCAATAGTCGGTGCGCTTGAGGAGCATCGCCGCCAGCGAGGCGGTTCCCGCGCCCACGAAGTAACTTGGCGCGGCCGGCAGGAATTCCTGCTGCCACGTCGAGAGGATCGATTGGCCTTTCGAGAATGCGATGGCCAGCGCGGCGAAACAGGTCGAGAGCAGGAAGTAAGTCGCCACGGCCGCGACGAGGGGCCGGCCGAGCGCCGGAATGCCGAGTGCACCGGGACGGGACATCCACGACAGCACGACGCCAGCGCCCTGCACGGCAAGCACCGCGACCCCGATGTCGAAGAGTGTGGCCGAGATAGGGCTGCGTTCACCCGCGTTTACATGTCGCCGGCAAATGACGCTGGTCGCCGCCACGACCATCGTCTCCCGAGGACCAAGGAGCACGAGCGAGGCCACGTCAATCGCGCACGACACCGGCAAAGACGAATCGTCCGTGCCCAACGGCAGCGTCACCCGCAACGCTGCCGTGAACGCCGCGAGCGCGATCATGGCGGCAAACAGCACTGCCTGCTGGGGCGCGTCGCCAATCGGCGGACGGACGGCCACCACCACCGCCGCCATGACGATCACGGAAGCCGTGTAGACGCGGCCCGCTGCAACAGACAGTTTCATAAGGCGTCTAGTGAACTCGCGGAGCTGTGGACATCCACAGATCGCCCCAGTCTTCCCTCAACAGCGACCACAGCACCTGATCCACGTACTCCCCTCCGCGTCGCACCGATTGACGCAGCACGCCTTCCTGCACCGCTCCGAGCTTGCGGAGGGCGCCGTTGGCGCGGCCGTTCCGGAGTGCCACACGTGATTCGAGCCGGTGCACGCCGACGGTGCCGAATGCGAACGAGCCGACGAGTCTTGCGGTCTCCAGAAAAACACCGGTACCCCGCCACGACGGCACGATCGTGCATTCCCACTCGGCGCTTTCCCACGTGAGATCGATCTGGCGGACCTGCACGAGGCCGACGACGGCGCGCGTGGAGCTGATGGTGACCACGTAGGTGAAGGCGGTGCCGGCCGCTCGATCGTGGGCCGCGCGATCGATCAACTGCTGCGTTGCCAGCTCCGGCGAAAGGTCCTCGATGCCGAACGCCGTGGCGTCGGAGATCGATCGCAGGTCGATGAGCGGACGCAAATCGGCCGCGGTCGGCTCACGAAGCGTGACAAGACGCGCTGTCAGCATCGGTAGCTCACTGTGCCAGTT
>DATFTG010000302.1:0-40175 GCA_035262265.1 Gemmatimonadales bacterium | reverse complement strand
GTCGCGATCGGGCCCTTCCGCGAGCTGCCTTCGATCGTATTCACATCCACGTTGCTGGCCTGCAGCGAGAAGGTATGCGGCGAGCTGGGAATCGCGAACACCAGTCCCACGCTCCACGCGACGCTCTCGCCCGGTCGTGTCGACAGCAGTGACGCGACGTCGCCGCTGAGCCCGACATAGGAATTGAACCGGAGCACGGCCCCGCCGGCGATTGCCAGCCGTGCGGTGTCCACTCCATATGCCTTGCTCATCCCGCGGACCGCGCCCTGCAGCGTCACGGGGCCCGACGTCCAGTCGAGTCCCACCTCTCCGTCGAAGCTCTTGGCCGCGGTGTTGTAGGCCGGTGTCACCGCGAGAGTGAGCGGCCGCGAGCCGCCGAGCTGGTGCTGCCACCGCGCATACACCTCGGTTTCGTTGGCCCCGCTGCCCACCAGCGCATCGGAGTGCGTCGCGTAGCGCATCCCGAGGGCGAGGTGGGACGGGAGGCCGACGGCCAGCGTGAACGTGGGGAAGTTCGAGACCGCATGCGCCGGCCCGGGAGAGACGTAGAAGCGATGCAGGAAGTTGAATTGCACGACGCCCGGCTCGGGCACCCACGTCCCCGCGAGGTTGGGGGATCGGAACAGCAGCGACTGCGCATCGAGCGCGGACGCGGCCGCGGTGAGCACGGCGAATGCAGTAACCATGCGCATGCGAAATCTCCTTGTCATTAGCGCCACTCGTTCACCCAGCGATCGTACTGCACGGTGGTGACGCCTCCCCCGCCGAGCACTTCGATGCCGGAGGGATCGCGGTACGCCTTGCGATAGAACACGTGGGTCACGCCCGAGTTGATGATGAGCTTGGCGCACATCACGCACGGGCTCGCACTGACGAACAACACCTTGTCGCGCACGTTGCCGGGCGCCTTCACGAGGGCATTCATTTCGGAGTGAATGCAGCCGCAGCTCCCCGGCACGGCGCTGTCGCAGCGGTTGGCGAGTCCTTTGGCGTTGCCGTTGTAGCCGATCGCCAGGACGTTCTCGAGCAGCTGGTCCGTCACCACCGTCCCGACCTGCAACCGCACGCAGGTGGACCGCTTGGACAGCTCCTCCGCCATCCGCATGTACACCTCGTACAGCGGGATGCGCTCCACCGGAGGCGTGGGCGTGCCGTCGGCGAGGAGGTTGAGACGGTGCGTGTTGGCAGCGACGCCGTCCTTAGGAACGCTCATGCACCTCTCCATCGGGGTCGTACGCCTGATACTTGCCGCGGGCGCGCTGCTGCGCGAGCCAGGTATCGAATCCCGACGGCACGAGGCCGTTGGAGCGCTCCTGCTGTTCGGCGGCCCGCGTGGCGAGGAAATCGGCATACTCGTTCTTGGCCGCTTCGTTGTGGCCGCGCACCCACTCCCACTGAACCGTCAGCCCCTGCATCGCCTGATCCAGTTTCTGCCACAACGGCAAGTTTTCGATCGGGCCCCCCTTTCGCTTCCAACCCGCCGCCTTCCAGGCGGGGAGCCAGTCCGTCATGCCATCAATGAGATACTTGGAATCCGAGACATACCGGATGCCGGCGTGCTGCCACTGCCGGTGCACCCACTCGAGCGTCGCGATCGCTCCCGCCAGCGCCATGCGGTTGTTGGTGGTGGCCGGGGCGAACTCGTAGAAATCCCAGCGCGCGATGCTGTCGCCCGCCGGTGCCTCGATCAACGCGCCGTTACCGCCGGGACTGGGCTCGTCGCGGCGGTTGCCGAGGCAGCTTTCATCGGCGTGCACGAGCACGGACGTGACGGCGCGGGCGGGCATCAGGGTTGGATGGCGACTGGCAGATCGGTGTGCAGCAGGATGTCTTCGGTGTGCGAGGCGACGCTGGCGCGGCGCTCCATCGGCCCGCGCGGCACGTGCGCCCCGGCGAACAACGCATCGGCACGGATCGCCCGCACGACGCGCCCCACCACGTCGCCCGCGGAGCCTTCCTCCAGATGCGTCTGGAACGGCACACCGAGCAGCGAGAGCTCGGCCTCGGCCTGTCCCAGAATGCGCATGCCCTCGGTGCGGTCGACGCAGGCATGAATCACGTGCACGGTGCTGCCGGCAACGCTGGCGAAGCGCGCCGCGAGCTCGAGCGCCCGCCGGTTGCGCCCGTCGAACGCCACGGCGCAGATCTGCATCGGCGACGGGCCGCCGCCGCACACGATCACGGTACGCTCGGAGAGCCGGATCAACGACGCCGCGGTGTGTCCCAGCGCCGTAGGGCCCGCGTGCTCCGTCTCGACCCCGCGACGGCCCACCAGGACCGCATCCACCTCCTTCGCCAATTGGGCGAGGGCGACGTCCGGGTCCCCCTGCTGCTGCCGCGCGTCGACCTCGAGTCCCGCCGCCGCGACGCGAAACCGGCCCCGGTCCACCAGGGCCGCCGCGGCTTCGGCGCCGCCCTTATCGGTTTCCTCTACCGCCGCCACGATGATCAAGGAATGAAACCGCCGCGCCAGCACCACCGCCTGCTCCAGCGCGGCGTCGGCATGCGGGCTCCCATCGAGACCGACGAGGAGGCGGGTGAACATCAGCGCGCGCTCACGGCAGGACGGAGAAGCGGTCGAGCTCGCGCAGCGGGAAGCGCAGCACCTCGCCGGTCATCGGCAACCGGGCATCGAGCGCTTCATCGCGCCCGTCGATGTGCAGCTGCTCCGCCACCACCACGTATTCGGTGCCGCGACGCGACAACGCGACACGGCGCCGCTCCCGCACCGCGCGCTCGAGCGCATCGAGCGCTTCGGGGGAGAGCGACCGGTACTCCGGGATGGCGCTCATTGACCCCTGAGATTTAACGGACGTCGATCGTTCCTGCTGCCCCGGCCGCCACGGCGCCGATCACCAGCGCGGCCGCCAGGCCTTCGCGCGCCAGGGCCTGCTGCAACCGCTCCACGCGCTCCGCGGGCAGCGCGATCAACAAACCGCCCGATGTCTGCGCGTCCGCGAACAGCAGGCGCTCCCCTTCGGGGATCGTCGCCGCGAATGCCACAGCCGCACGCACGCTCTCGAGGTTGCGCTTCGTCCCTCCCGGAACCGCGCCCCGTGCCAGCAGCTCGCGCGCGCCGTCGAGCACCGGGACGTTCGCCGCTTCGAGCACGGCGCTGACCGCGCTGGCGCGCAGCAGCGAATGCAGATGCCCGAGCAGCCCGAAGCCGGTGACGTCGGTCGCGGCATGCACCCCGACGGCCAGCATCGCCCGCGACGCTGCCGCGTTGAGGGTCGTCATCGCCGTCACCGCCCCCGCGAGCGCCGCTGCGTCGGCGAGGTCGCGCTTCAGGGCCGTCGTGATGATGCCGGTGCCGATCGGCTTGGTGAGCACCAGGGCGTCGCCCGGCTGTGCCCCGGCGTTGGTCACGATGCGGTCGGGATGGACCTCGCCGATCACCACCATCCCGAACTTCGGCTCGGGATCGTCCACCGAGTGGCCTCCCAGCACGAAGGCACCGGCCGCCTGCGCGACATCGCTGCCCCCCCGGAGCACCTCGCCCAGCAGCTCGAAGGGGAGCCGGTCCCGCGGCCACCCCACCAGGTTGAGCGCGAACAGCGGCGAGCCGCCCATCGCGTAGACGTCGGAAAAGGCGTTGGTCGCGGCGATGCGCCCGAAGTCGTAGGCGTCGTCGACGATCGGTGTGAAGAAGTCCACGGTGGCGACGAGGGCGCGCTCCGGCGACAGCTGGAACACCGCCGCATCGTCGCGGCTCGAGGCATCGACGAGAATCCGTGCATCGTGCGGGACGGGGATGTGGCGCAGCACCTCGCTCAGCTCGGAAAACCCGAGCTTGCAGGCACAGCCGGCCCCGTGGGAGAAGGCAGTGAGGCGGACCGAGGTGGCGGTCATGGACCGGGAAATATGAGGGAGACGGTAGGAGATGGTAGGAGACGGTAAGGGACGGTAAGAGTGAGAACCCCTACCGTCCCTTTACCGTCCTCTACCGTCTCCTACCGTCAGGCTTCCTGAGCTACCAGCAGCGATTTGAGTCCAATCAGCGCCCGCTCTTCGTTGGCGGACTCGTCGAAGCTGCCGTCTTCCCGCTGCATCGCCAACAGCGCCGGCACCGACTTGGTGATCAGGTCTCGCGCCGGCCGGATTCCAGCGAGCAGCAGGGACTCGAGCATGTGGAACAGATTCGCGTCGCCCCACGTCCCGTCGGGGCGCTGGCTCTCACCGAGTCGCTCGACGCACGCGGAGAGACGGTCGTGGTAGGGCACCGGCGCCACCGCCACCACGCCGAGGGCGCTGGCGGCGAGCTCGTTGTGCACGCTGGGCCAGAGGCTCAGCACCCGTTCGAGGCGGCGCAGCACGCGCGGCCGGGCATCCTGTCGCGCCCGCAGCAGCACGCGCAGGCCGAGACACTCTGCGGCGAACGTCGCGCCTTCCGCGCTCGTGAGTACCGTGCCGTTGGGCAGCGCGAGCGGCGACGGCGCCGACAGCGCGGGCGGCATTTCCAGGAACGTCAGCACCCAGGCCACCAGCCGGCCGAGGGTGCCCTGCAGTGCGTCGAGTCCCAGGTCCATCATCTCCCACGCGGCCCAGGCCGTGGTGACTAATGACCCGCCGATCGAGCCATCCATCTTGGTCCTGGCGCGGCGCTCGCTGACGAGGGCCTGCGTGAGCTGCTCGTCTTCGGGGCGGGCAATCCCGAGTAGACGGCGACCCAGCACTCCCTGGCGCGTGTCGAGGACCGAAAAGAAACTCTCCAGGCGTCTGATCGCCTGCTCCAGCGAGGTCGTCATGAGGCCTCCGTGGGGTCTGGAGGTGAATCGGTGTTGCGGCTGGCGCGATTGCGAAATCCACGGCGACGGGCTCTGGGCGGCCGTGTGATCTCTACAGTCTTGCTGATAGTCCTCGAGCGAAAGAAAGGTTCCCGCGGGCGATACTCATCCGAGCCGCCAGGCGAGAATGGCGCCTGCACCACAATAGCGCAGCACCGAGAACGCCACCGCCGCGAATGCGGGACGGGTCGAGAGCGCGGAGGCGAGCAGTCCGACCAGCCCGAACAGCAACCACCAGGCCCCGTGCCCGAGGCTGTCGAACCAGAGCGATGCGAACAGGGTGACGACGAGCGCTTCGAACGCGACGGCCACGAATGCGCCCGCCGTCGGAGCCGGACTTATGGTGACGCCCGTCACGCGATGCGCGGTCCATCCGGCGGCGGCGAACCACATCGCGACAGGAACCCAGGCGAGCAGCAGCCGCCCGAGCGTCATCCGCTCGTGGCGCCTCTGCGGCCACGGGCGTCGGACGGCACGTAGCCCGGCCCGCGCAGTCCGCGTCCGGGGCGGGCGGAGGTAATCTCCCCGCGGCGCAATACGATCTGGCCGTTGACCAGCACGTACGTGATGCCGACGGAGGGCTGGTGCGGCTTCTCGAAGGTGGCGCGGTCGTTCACGGTCTCGGGATCGAACACCGTAATGTCGGCGGCCATCCCGGGGCGCAGCAGGCCGCGGTCGGCGAGGCCGACGCGCTGGGCGGCGAGCGACGTCATTTTCCGCACCGCGAACTCGAGCGGCATGAGGTGCTGCTGCCGCACGTAGAGACCGAGGATGCGAGGGAATGACCCGTACGCCCGGGGATGCGTGTAATCCTTGCCGAGCGGTCCATCGGGCGCGACACCGGACGCATCGCAATCGACCGCGACCCACCACGTCTTCAGCGCCGCCTGCACGTCGGTTTCGTTCATCTCGAAATAGATCGCGCCGGTGCGGGCGTGGTCGGCGAGCACGATATCGAACAGCGTTTCGATCGGGTCCTTCTTGCGATCGCGGGCGATCTCCCCGAGCCGCCGCCCGTCGAGGTAGTGGAGCGAGTCCTGGAACGGGCCGGCGATCATCACGCCGTCGGCGCCGCCGGAATTGATGTAGGGGTTCTCGTCTCCGCCACCCGTGAGCATCTCCTGGCGCAGCTTGACCCGGGTGGGCCGGTCGCGCAGTCGGGCGAGCAGTGAGTCCGTCCCGCCGGCGTGAGCCCACTGCGGGATCGCCGCGTCGAGCGACGTCGCGGCGGCGATGTAGGGGTACTGATCGGCGGTGATGTCGAGCCCCGCCGAGCGGGCGGAGTCGATACGCTGGATCAGGTGCGGCATGCGGCCCCATTGTGGCTGTCCCGCCGCCTTGAAGTGCCAGATCTCGGCGGGGATATCGGCCGCCTGGGCGATGCGGAACACTTCGTCGAGCGCCTCGTCTTCGTGTCCCGCCTCGTTGCGGATGTGCGAGGCGTAGATCCCGCCGTGGCGGCGCGCCGCGCGCGCCAGCCCGATCAGCTCTTCGGTCGGCGCGTAGATCGCCGGCGCGTAGAGCAGCGCCGTCGACACGCCGAGCGCGCCCTGCTCCATCATGCTGTCCACCAGCGCTTCCATGTGCGCCTGCTCGGGGCCGGTGGCCGGGCGATTGGCGAAGCCGATCACCGCCGTCCGCACCTGGGTGGCGCCGACGAACGTCGCGATGTTGATCGTGGAGCCGGTGTGCTCGAGGCGCGCGAAATAACCGTCGAGGTCGCGCCAGTCCTCGCTGAACTTGTATTTCTTCATCACCTCGGAATCGAGCGCCACGAGCCGGTCGGTGAGCGGCGCGACCGAGCCGCCTTCCCCCGTCACTTCGGTCGTGATTCCCTGCGTCACCTTGGACAGGGCGCGGTTGTCGATCAGGACGTTCGTCTCGGACTGTCCCAGCATGTCGATGAAGCCCGGCGCGACGACGAGCCCCTTCACGTCGAGGGTTTCCTTCGCCGTTCCGGTGAGCCGTCCGATCGCGGCGATGCGATCGCCGCGCACGCCGAGATCCCCGCGCCAGCGGGGGTTGCCGCTGCCGTCGACGATCCAGCCGCCGGTGAGCAGCACGTCGTACGAGGCGTTCGACGGCGGCGGCGTCGCCGTCGTATTCGACGGCTTGGGGCGCTGGCAGGCCGCGGCGGCGAGCAGCGCCAGCCCCGCGCAGATCACTTTTTCCATTCCGCCCTCAACGAATCCGGTTTGATCGGCCGCCCGCGCAGCATCACCCAGGCGATGTCGCGGGTGGCGGAGATGTCATCTTCGGGACTGCGGTTGAGCACGACGAGATCGGCCGCCTTCCCCGGCGCCAGCAGCCCGAGGGAGTCGGCGTCGAGCACCTGGGCCGCGTGCCGGGTCGCGGCGGTGAGCGCCTCGATCGGGGTGAACCCCGACGCGACGAGCAGCGCGAGCTCCTGGTGCAGCGAGGCCCCCGGAACGAGCAATGGGCCCACCGCACCGCTGCCCGCCGCGACGAGCCCGCCCGCGATCTTGAAATCCCGCACGAACTGATCCTGGCGGGCGCGGCCGCGGCGGAAGGCCGCGAACTGCGGCGCGCGCCAGCCGCTGCGCTGCAGCCACCCCGCGGGGTCGCGCACCGCCGCGACGTCGCCGGGGACGTCGGACATGCCGAATCGCGTCGCCAGTGCGGGATCGTCGTAGCGGGCGTACGTGTCGTGCAGGACCAGCGCGGGCACGATGGCGACGTGCGTGGCGGCGAGGGCACGGGCCGTCCGCTCCACCGTCGCGGAGTCGAGCCCTCCCCAGCTGGTCTCCTCCAGCGTGAGACCGGGGAAGAAGAGATCGTGAGCCCGAACGAAGGGGGCGGGATCCATCGCCGACGCGACGACGCCCGACAGATCTTCCAGCGACGCGACGCCGGCGCGCGCGGCGGAGAGGGCGTCGAGCTTGCCGACGCGCGCCGCGACGCGCAACCGCAGCGTCGACGCTTCGTCGATGATGGCGTGTAGCAACTCCGGCGTGATCTTCGTATACACCATCACGAAATCCGCTCCGGCGACGGCGCGTTGATCCACCTCGTGTCGAGCTTCCTCGTCCCCAGAAACCGCGTCGGCGCCGGGGAGCGTGGGGCCGAGCCCGTCGATCGCCGCCCCCGCCGTGTACACGCGCGGCCCGATGATGGATCCGAGATCGACGTCCTTCTTGAGCGTAAACCCTGAATCCGCAGCCGAATGCACGTCGCGCACCGACGTGATGCCCCACGCGACGTAGCGCGGCAGCGCCCACCGCTCCACCTGCGCGTCGGCATCGATCAGACCGGGGATGATCGTCTTGCCCAACAGATTGATGCGCTCGGCGCCCCGCGGCACCTTGATCTCATTCACCCGGGCGACCGCCTTGATCGCCCCATCCTTAATGAGGATCAGCGCGTCGGTCCTGGGCGCGCCGCCCGACCCGTCTATCAGCGTCGCGCCTTCCAGCGCGATCATCCCTTTCCCGGGGGACGTGCACGCCGCAGCCAGCGCCAGGGCGCCGAGCTGCGCGGCGGTCCTCCAGCGACTCACGGCTTGGAATCCGCCGAGGTGTGGTCGTGGAGGATCAGCCAGCGCGCGCCGCGCTTTTGCAGAATGAGCGTGAACGGCCCGCTGGCCGTGAGGGAATCGCCGCGGTGCAGCGCGAACCGGGCGGTGACGAACGCCAGATCCATGGTGAGCGCTCGCACCCGCACTTCGTCGAAGGACAGCGAGTCGCGGGATTTGCCGGGGGCGAAGTACGTCGCTTTGTAGTGATCGTAGAGGGGCTGCCAGCCGTACTGCACGTGGCCGCCCGTGACGTAGCTCGTCGTCGAGTCCTTCGCGTAGTCACTCATGAAGCCGTCGAGGTCGCCCCGGTTCCAGTCGCTCGCCGAGCGGGTGAGCGCGGCGGTGATTTCCTGTCCGGGATCTCCGGTGGGCACCTTGGGTGCCGCGCAGGCAGCCACGAGCACCACCACACCGCATACGCTGCGCATGTCGCACCTCTTCGTTGGCGGGCCGCCACAACGTACCTTGCCGGATGGCCGATGCAACCCCGCTCGCGGGCGCCATCGTCTACGGACCGGTCCACTCCCGCCGCCTGGGGCAGAGTCTGGGGATCGATCTGCTGCCGCCGCGCTCGAAGGTATGCGAGCTCGACTGCCCCTACTGCGATTGCGGGTTCACGACCCCCCGCGCCCCGCGCGACCGCTGGCCGTCTCCCGATGAGGTCGGCCAGGCGCTGCGACGCGCGCTCGAACGGGCGGTCACGGCGCCCGATTGGATCACTTTGTCGGGGCGCGGCGAGCCGACTCTGCACCCCCGCTTCGCCGTGGTGGTCGACCGTGTGCTCGCCGCGCGGGACGCGCGCGCGCCGGCGGTGCGCGTCGCGATCCTTTCCAACGGCATCGCTGCCGCTGTGCCGTCCGTTCGCGACGCGTTGCGCCGGCTCGATGCCCGCATCATGAAGCTCGATCCCGGCCCGGCCGGGCGGGTGAACGGCGCGGCGCTCGACATCGAGCGCGTCGCCCGTTCCTACCAGGCGCTCGCACCCGTGATTGTGCAGGCCATGGTCGTCCGGGGACCCGAATGGGACGGCTCGAGCGACGCGGAGCTGGCCGCATGGCTCCCGCGCCTCGCCCTGGCGCAGCCCGAAGCGGTCCAGTTGACGACGTTGAGCCGACCGCCGGCGGATGCCAGGGTCACCAACGTACCGCGGGAGCGCCTCCTGCGAATGGCCGCGGCCATCGCGGAAGCGCTCCCGCGAGCGATCGTCCGAATCGTTTAGCGACGGCGGCGCTTCGTCTTGCGTCCCGCCTTCTTCTTCGTCGCCTTGGCGCGCTTCGCCTTCTTCTTCCCCTTCTTCGCGGCCTTCTTTTTCTTCGCTTTCTTCGCCTTCGGCTTCGCCGCTTTCTTCTTTTTCTTCGCCGCCGCCCGCTTCGGCTTGGGCGGCGACGTCCCCTCATCCATCGACGGAGTGTACATCGGTGCCGGCACCGGCTCGGGCGCTGGCTCCGGCGGGAACATCGGCTCCATCATGCCGGGGCCGCCCATTCCCGTGAACTCTGTGTTCGAGACCATCTCTATGTCCTCCGCTGGTTGTGTCCCGCTGGGGGCCTATAGCTTATCCGGCTAACTGCGCGACGCAAGTGAGCGCGAGACGCCTCCGGTGAGCCCGCGGCACGGCAATCCAACGACACCTGACCCATCGCCTATCGTGTGACCCCAATCAGGGTTACGGCCTCGCACCGGGGCATTACATTAGGCGATCAATGATCATCACCAGAATGCTCCTCCTGGCCGCCGCCACGCCGCTGGCGGCCCAGGCGGTGAGTGAGGTCCAGGTAGCGCCCCCGTCGATCAGCATCAAGGTGGGCGAGCACTACGGATTGATCGCGACCGC
Source organism: Gemmatimonadales bacterium (assembly GCA_035262265.1). Lineage (GTDB taxonomy): Bacteria > Gemmatimonadota > Gemmatimonadetes > Gemmatimonadales > GWC2-71-9 > DASTHG01. The sequence continues at coordinate 30,019 of DATFTG010000302.1, read as the reverse complement.
CTACGACCGGGTGGGCAATGTGCTCCCCGCTGCTCGCATCCTTTGGGTCTCGAACAACACCGCCGTCGCCCGCGTCGATGGAACGGGAACCGTCACCGGCGTGTCGGCCGGCGTCGCGATCGTCGAGGCCCGCGCGGGCCAGAAGCGCGGCCAGGCAGCTGTGCAGGTGGCGGCCGCCGCGGCGCCACCGCCGCCGACCAATCCGACGACCACCGCGGCCACGGGCGGCGGCGACCCGTTCGCCGGGCAGCCCCCCGGCACGGGAACAGCCGCCGTGCTGCGCATCGATCCGCCGTCGGTCTACCTGGTGCCTTCCGAGCACACCCGCGTCACCCCGCGCGCGCTGCGCGATGACGGGTCTCCCGCCGCGCCGGTGCAGGTAGCGTGGAGGTCGCTGCGCGAGGACATCGCGAGTGTGGACGGCGCCGGCACAGTGGTGGCGCTGGCGCCGGGGCAGGGGACGATTCAGATGTCGGGGCCCAACGGGCTCACGGCCACGGCCCCCGTCGTGGTGCAACAGGCGGAATTCGCGATTCAAGAAGGGAATTCGCTCACCCTGGCGCCCGGGGAATCGGACACGCTGCACGTCGTCGTGCCGACGCAGGAGAGCCGGTTGATCAGTCCCATCGCTCTCACCTGGACCTCGAGCGACCAGAGCGTCGCTCAGGTGAGCCTCACCGGGGTCGTGCGGGCGTCGGGATCGGGCAAGGCCACGCTCGGCGTGTCGGGGTTCCTGCAGCAGAAGAGCGTGGAGGTGCTGGTGCACCGGGCGGTGGATTTGTTCGCCGTCCGGCCGTCGACCCGGGCGGACGTCGAAGTGCCGGTCACGTCGACGGTGCGCTTCGAGGCGAAGGGGCTCGCGGCCGACAGCACGCCGGTGCCGGAGGCACGGCTCGTCTGGGCAGTCGCGGACACCGCGATCGCCGGCTTCGATCCGGCGACCGGGATCCTCACCGGTCGCAAGATCGGCCGCACCCAGCTCCAGCTGCGCGGGCCCGGACCGACGCCGCTGCGCACCAGCTGGAACATCAGCGTCATCGCGGGCTCGGTGAAGCTCGCCACGACGCGCATCGGCATTACTCAGGGGGCTCGGCTGTCGCTGCGGGCCAGCTTCACCGACGACACCGGGGCGGTGCTCGGCCCCGCCGGCGGGCTCACCTGGAGCGCCGATCCCAGCATCGTTGCGACTGTGTCGGAGGACGGCACCGTTTCCGGAGCAGGTCCGGGACACGCCCGGGTCAGCGCGACCGCGCCGGGAGGAAAGACCGCGACCGCCGATGTCTTCGTCGAGAGCGAGCTGCTCCTGGCGGGGACCCGGAACGGATCGCTCAAGCTCTATTGGGTGGACCGGGCGAACCTGAGCGTGCTGCGACGCGCCGCCACCGACACGGCGCTGGCAACCGACCCCGCGATCTCCCCCGACGGCTCCCGCGTGGCGTTCGTCAGCATGCGCGACGGCAATCCGGAGATCTATGTGATGGACGCCGACGGGACCAATCTCACGCGCGTCACCAACGATCCACAGCCCGACGGCCGCCCCGCGTTCACTCCCGACGGGTCGGGGCTGGTGTTCCAGGCACTACGCATGGTGAACAACAAGCCGTTGCTTCAGATTTTCAGCGCCGGGCTCGACGGCAGCGGGCTGAAGGCGCTCACCACCGATTCGCTCAATCAGACGCCCACCGTCTCTCCCGACGGCGCCACGATCGCGTTCGCCTCGACCCGCAACAAGAACGCGGACATCTGGCTGATGAGCCGGGACGGCAGCAATCAGCGCAATTTCACCAAGACCCCGCAGCAGACCGAAAGCGAGCCGCACTTCCTGCGCGACGGCTCGCTCGCCTACCTGGTGGAGCGCAAGGACTCGACGAACCGGACCGTGCGCCAGGTGATGAAGGTCAACCTCGCGACGGGAGCGACGACGCCGATCACAGGGACCGACTACCAGATCGCGGCGTTCGCCGTGGCGCCGGCCGGCGACCTCATCGCCCTGGTCGTGCCGTCCGATCCGTCCAACCGCAAAAACCCGATGTATCGGATCTACCTGCAGCCGACCAGCGGCGGCGCCCCCACGATGATACCGGCCGGGCCGACCGAGCAGATGCAGGCACCCGTGTTCCTGCCGTAGTGAAGGCGTTCGTCCTCCGGGCAACTGGAGGAGAAGGGCTCGAACACACCGCCCTCGACGATGTCCCGCCCGCTCCCGCGCCGGGTCCCGGCGAGGCGCGGGTCGCCATCAAAGCCGCCGCCCTCAATCATCTCGATCTCTTCGTCATTGAGGGGCTCCCCGGGCTGCCGAAGTCGTTGCCGCACATTCTGGGGTCGGACGGCGCCGGCGTCGTGGAGTCGGTGGGTGCCGGTGTCACGGCCGTCCGACCGGGCGAGCGCGTCCTCATCAATCCCGGCATCTCCGACTACAGTTGCGAATTCTGTCTCAAGGGAGAGCACAGCCTCTGCGTGCACTACGGCATTCTCGGTGAGCACCTCCCCGGGACGATGGCGGAGCTCGCGACGGTGCCGGTGCACAACATCCTGCCGGTACCGGAACCCACCCCCCCCATCACCTGGGCAGAAGCGGCGGCGTTCTCCCTCGTGACGCTCACCGCGTGGCGCATGGTGGTGACCCGCGCTCGGCTGCAGGCGGGTGAGTGGGTGCTCGTGTGGGGAATCGGCGGCGGGGTATCGCTTACCGCCCTCCGCATCGCCCGGCTCCTGGGCGCGCGCGTGATCGCCACGTCGTCGAGCGATGCGAAGCTGGCGCGCGCCCGGGAGCTTGGAGCCGATGTCACGGTGAATCACCGCACGCAACAGGTGCCGCAGGTCGTGCGCGAGGTCACGGGGAAGCGCGGCGTGGATGTGGTGGTAGAGAACGTGGGGGAGGCGACGTGGGGGGATTCGCTGCGGTGTCTCGCCAAGGGCGGGAGGATCGTGACCTGCGGCGGCACGTCCGGGCCGAAGCTGGTGACCGACGTGCGGCCGTTGTTCTGGCATCAGTTCACGATCCTGGGCTCGACCATGGGGAATGCCGCCGAGTATCGCGAGGTGGTGCGGCGACTGGGGCAGGGGGAGCTGCGCCCGATCGTCGATGTCACGTTCCCCCTGTCGCGCGCGCGCGAGGCGTTCGAACGGTTGCGGCGCGGCGATCAGATCGGCAAGGTGGCGGTCGAAATCGGGAGCTGAAGCGGGGTTTGGAGATCGGCACGAACAACCGGCCCAAGGGGGCCAACCAATGTTCGCTTCGCTAGCAGGACGATCGTCCGTGCCGAGCCCGGTCATCGCGCCGAAGAATCTGAGCTGGCGCCGTCAACCAACTCTCAATTCGTTCGTGCGATGCGACATCGGAGGTACCCTGAGCTACGAGTCGAAGGTCCCGCGGTGAACTGCTTCCGGGGTAACTACTTGGTGAGCGACAGCGCGGCCGCCGACGGCCTCTTTCTGATTGCATTTCAACCCCTAAGTAATTATTATTCAGTTACTTACGCAGTCCACACCCCCACTTCAACGACTCCAGCTGACAGCTCTCGCTGACGGCTGACGGCTCCTAAATGACCTCACCGACCCGCGAACGCATCCTGCCCCGGCTCATCGAAGACGAGCTGAAGGAGTCGTTCCTCGACTATTCGATGAGCGTCATCGTGCAGCGCGCGCTGCCCGATGTGCGCGACGGCTTGAAGCCGGTGCACCGGCGCATCCTCTACGCGATGAACGAGCTGGGACTGATCCCGGGTCGTCCCTACAAGAAGAGCGCGACCGTCGTCGGCGACGTGCTCGGCAAATACCACCCGCACGGCGACATCGCGGTGTACGACTCGCTGGTCCGCATGGTGCAGGAGTTCTCGCTGCGCTATCCGCTGATCGACGGGCAGGGGAACTTCGGCTCGGTCGACGGCGATGCCGCGGCGGCGTACCGCTACACCGAAGCCCGTCTGACGCGCATCGCGATGACGATGCTCGAAGACATCGACAAGAACACCGTCGATTTCATCCCCAATTTCGATGAGTCCAAGCAGGAGCCGACGGTCCTCCCGGCCCGCCTGCCGAACCTGCTCGTCAACGGATCGGCGGGGATCGCGGTAGGGATGGCGACCAACATCCCCCCCCACAACCTCGGCGAGACGGTCGAGGCGATCAACCACCTCGTCGATCACCCCGCGGCCACCGTCAAGGATCTGCGCAAGTTCATCAAGGGGCCCGATTTTCCCACGGGCGCGATTATCTACGGCCGCGACGGGATCAAGGAGTGCTACGAGAAGGGGCGTGGGCGCATCGTCATCCGGGCCCGGGCGACGATCGAAGAGAAGGAGTCGACCGGGAAGCAGCAGATCGTCGTCACCGAGTTTCCGTACCAGGTGTCCCCCGAACGGGTGATCGAGCAGATCCGCGACCTGGTGCTCGACAAGAAGCTCGAGGGGATCACCGACCTCCGCAATGAATCCGACAAGGACGGCATCCGGGTCCTGATCGAGCTGAAGCGCGACGTGGTGCCGATGGTGGTGCTGAATCAGCTGTACCAGCGCACGCAGATGCAGGTGACGTTCGGGGCGATCATGCTGGCGCTGGTGGACGGCGTGCCGCGCGAGCTGAACCTGAAGGAAATCCTCGAAAACTTCATCGAGCACCGCCACACCGTCATCACGCGCCGCACCGAATTCGACCTGAAGCGCGCGCAGGAGCGCGAGCACATCCTCGAAGGGTTGAAGATCGCCGTCGATCACATCGACGAAGTGGTCCGCATCATCCGCAAAGCCAAGGACGTTCCCGCCGCCGACGCCGCGTTGCGCAAGCGCTTCAAGCTGTCCGAGCGGCAGTCGGCCGAAATCCTCAACATGCGGCTGGCGCGGCTCACCGCCCTCGAGATCACCAAGCTCGAAGACGAGCTGAAGGAAGTCCGGAAGTTCATCAAGGAATGCAAGGAGATTCTCGGGTCGAAGCCGCGGCGCATGAAGATCCTGAAGGAAGAGCTGGGCGAGCTGGCGCACGGTTTCGGCGACGAGCGCCGCACCGAGATCGTGGCCGACCAGGGCGAGTTCTCGATCGAGGACCTGATCGCCGAAGAGGACATGGTGATCACCGTGTCCCACGGCGGCTACATCAAGCGCCTCCCCGTCACCTCCTACCGCCGCCAACGCCGCGGCGGCAAGGGCGTCACGGCCGCCCACACCAAGGAAGACGACTGGCTCGAGCACCTGTTCATCGCCTCGACCCACGACTACGTGATGTTCTTCACGCAGAACGGGCAGTGCTACTGGCTCAAGGTGCACGAGATCCCGCAGGCGGCGCGCGCCGCGCGGGGCAAACCGGTGCTCAACTGCATCGCGATCAAACCCGACGAGCGGGTCGCCGCGCTGGTGCCGGTGCGGGAGTTCTCCGAGGATCAGTTCCTCTTCTTCATCACCCGCGAAGGGGTGGTGAAGAAGACGCGGCTGTCCGAGTTCGGCAATCCGCGCTCGGTGGGCATCCGCGCGATCAACATCGAGAAGGGCGACGAGCTGATCGACGTGCAGGTGACCGACGGAAAGAACGACGTCGTGCTCGCCACCCGCCAGGGCATGAGCATCCGCTTCCACGAGCAGGACGTGCGCGACATGGGTCGGACGGCCACCGGCGTGTGGGGCATCGCGCTCGACAAGAAGGACAAGGTGATCGATCTCGTCATCATCAGGCGCGCCTCGACGCTGCTCACCGTCACCGAAAAAGGCATGGGAAAGCGCTCCGAGCTCGACGAATACCGGGTGCAGCACCGCGGCGGCCGCGGCATCATCACCCTGAAGCGCAACGACAAGACCGGCGACGTGGTCGCCTTGAAGGAAGTGCTCCCCGACGACGAGTTGATGATGATCACCAAGAAGGGGATCGTGATCCGCGTCCCGGTCGAGGGCATCCGGATCTCGGGCCGCAATACCCAGGGCGTGAAGGTCATGAACCTCACCCCCGGTGATCTCGTGGTCGACGTGGCGCGCATCGTCAAGGAAGACGACGAGACGGGAGATGAGGACGAGGAGGCGCCGGCCCCGAAGGGCGCGGCGCCCAAGGCGGCTCCCAAAGGCGCCCCGAAGGCCGGGCCGTCCAAGGGCAAAGGCAAGAAAAAGAAATGACCGGGATCGCGGACTCCGACGTCGCCGACGCCGCGCGCGCCCTCCACGGCGTTGCGGTGCGGACCCCGCTCGTCTGGGTCGAGTCGCTCGGCGCCTGGCTCAAGCTCGAGAGCCGCCAGCCGATGGGGGCGTTCAAGATCCGCGGCGCCTTCAACGCGATCCGCAAGCTCGCCCCCGACACCCGCGCCCGGGGCGTCATCACCTTCTCTTCGGGAAATCACGGTCAGGCGGTGGCGTACGCGGCCCAGCGCTTCGGCGTCCGCGCCGTCGTCGTCATGCCCGAGACTGCGCCCAGCGTCAAAGTCGACGGCGTGAAGCGCTGGGGGGGCGAGGTGGTGATGGCGGGCCGCACCTCCGAGGACCGCCGCGTGGCCGCCCTCGAGCTCGCCCAACGCGAGCGGCTGGCGGTGATCCCGCCGTTCGATCACCCCGACATCATTGCCGGACAGGCGACGGTCGGCGTCGAAATCGCCGCCGATCTGCCCGACGTCGCGACGGTGGTCGTGCCGGTGGGAGGCGGGGGGCTGATTTCCGGGGTGGTGCGCGGTCTCGCGGCGGCGGGGAGCCGCGCCCGCGTCGTGGGGGTGGAGCCGGCGGGTGCGCCCAAGCTGACACGCTCCCTCGCCGCGGGGCACCCCATCACCCTCGAGCGCACGGCCAGCGTCGCCGACGGACTGATCACCCTCACGGTGGGGGAGCTGCCCTTCGCCGTGCTGCAGGCGGACGCGGCGCGGCTCGCGGGTGTCGTCACCGTGGAAGACGACAGCATCCGCGATGCGGTGCGCTTTCTGCACCGTGACGCCGGTCTGACCGTCGAGCCCTCGGGTGCGGCGACGACCGCGGCGCTGCGCTCCGGCGCGCTCGACCCGTTCCGCACCCCGCCGCTCGTCCTCGTGGTCAGCGGGGGGAACGTCGATCCCGCGCTGCTGGAAGAAGCGGCGCCCGTATGACCGACGGCACGGGCCCGGGGCCGAAGATCCTCGTCGTGGACGACCACGAGCCGCTGGCGCAGGCGCTCTCGTCGATCCTTCTCAAGAGCGGCTATCAAGTGGTGGTGAGCCCCACGGGCGAGAACCTGCTGGCTCTGATCGCCGCCGAAAAGCCGCAGCTCATGCTGCTCGACATCATGATGCCGAAGGTTGACGGGCTCACCCTGCTGGAGCGACTCAAGGAGGACGAGCGCTTCCGCGACCTCCCCGTCCTGATGATGTCGTCGATGGATCCCGAGGATGCGACGGTGCGCTCGCTCGGCCTCGGCGCCGCCGACTTCCTCCCCAAGCCGATCCGGCAGCGCGAGCTGTTGGCGCGGGTCGAGGCGCACCTGCGCCTGGGCCGGGCGGCGGCCGAGTCGCGCAAGGAAGCGTCGAACCGCTCGGCGATCGTCGAGATCCTGCACGAAATCACCGACTCGCTCAAGCCCGACGAGATCTACAACATTCTGGTACGCCGCGTGGCCCGGGTGCTCAACATTTCCAAGTGCTCGATCGTGCTGGCGAAGCCCGGCGACAAGACCGGGACGGTGGTGGCCTCGTTCGAGAATCCGATGCTGCGCAACCTCGAGGTCGATCTGTCCCGCTACCCCGAGATCCAACGGGCGCTCGCGGGGGGTGCCCCGGTGCTCGTGTCGGACGTCGCGAGCGATGCGCTGTACGAAGCCGAGCGGCGCCGCTGGCAGGCGGAGGGGATTACCGTGTCGACGCGATCGGCGGTGGCGGTCCCGTTTTCGATGAAGGACCGGCAGGTCGGGGTTTTCTTCCTGCGCACCACGGACCAGGGCGATCCGCTGAAACCCGCCGACGGCCGGTTCGCCGAATCGGTGATTCAAACCGCCGTGTCGGCGATCGCGAAGGCGTACGACTTCGAGTCGGCGATGGTCGACAAGCGCCGCTTCGAGCAGCTCGCCTCGACCGACGCCCTCACCGGCACGATGAACCGGCGGGCGCTGGCCGAAGCGCTCGCCACCGAGCTCGACCGGGCGCGCCGCTACAACCTGTATCTCAGTGTGCTGATCGCCGATCTCGACCGGTTCAAGCAGGTCAACGACATCCGCGGGCATCTGGCGGGCGACGGCGTGTTACGGCAAGTTGGTGACCTGCTGCGCCATGAGGCACGGTCGGTGGATCTCATCGCGCGCTACGGCGGAGAGGAATTCGTCGTGGTGATGCCGGAGACGACCGTGCGGGGCGCGGCGGTATTTGCCGAGCGCCTGCGTGGGAAGGTCCAGGCGCGGAACTTCGCCCCCAGCGGGGAGGAGCCGCTCCTGTTGACGGTGAGCATCGGGCTCGCCGGCTTCCCCGACGAGCGCGTCACCAGCGCCGACAGTTTTCTGGCGCTCGCCGACCAGGCCCTCTACCGCGCCAAGAACGAGGGCCGCAACCTGGTACGGGAATGAGCCAGCGCCGTTGCCCGAAGTGCAAGACCGTCTATCCCGACACCGCCCGGTTCTGCCCCAAGGACGGCTCGATGCTGGTGGACGTGCAGACCGCTCCGCCGCCGGCAGCGACCCCCAAGACACCGGCCGGCGGCTCCGCCACATCGGTGCGCGCCCCGCCACTCAAGCCGGCACTGCCGCTGGACCGCGCCTCTACGCTGTCCAACCAGCTGCTCGACGCCCGCTACCAGGTCATGAAGAAGCTGGGCGAGGGCGGCATGTCCTATGTCTACCTCGCCAAGGAGATCTCGAGCGGCCAGGAAGTGGCGATCAAGGTGCTCTCGCCGAAGCTGGCGAGCGACAAGAGCTCGGTGGAGCGGCTGCGCCGCGAGGCGGGCCTGGCGATGCGGCTCGACCACCCCAACGTCTGCCGCATCCTGCGGCTCGGCGAATCCGAGGACGGACTCATCTATCTGGTGATGCCGTTCCTCCACGGCGAGCTGCTTTCCGACCGCGAGGTGCGGGGCGGGCCGATGGACCTCGCCGTCGGGCTGTCGATCCTGCGACAGGTCTGCGCCGGGCTGCATCACGCGCACGAGCTGCAGATCGTGCATCGCGACCTGAAGCCCGAGAACATCATGCTCGTGCCCAACCCCGACGGCTCCGACCGGGCTGTGGTCATGGACTTCGGGCTCGCCAAGGAGCGCCGCGCCGACCCGTCGATCGCCAAGCTCACCGCCACCGGCATCATCCTCGGCACGCCCGAGTTCATGAGTCCCGAGCAGATTCGCGGCAAGCCGCTCGATGCCCGCTCCGACGTCTACGCCCTCGGCATCGTCGCGTTCGAGATGTTCAGCGGCAAACTGCCGTTCCAGGGACGCAACGCCCAGGAAATGATGATCGCCCGGCTGCGCGGCAGCCCGGTGCCGCTGCGTACCTACCGGCCCGATCTCCCCGCGGGCCTCGAGAAGGCGATCGCGAAGTCGCTCGAGACCAGCCCCGACGGCCGCTTCAGCACCACCCTCGAGTTTGCCGACGCGCTCTCGGAGAGCGACGGCTCGGGGGGCGGTGGGGGTGGCGGGAGCGGCGGCGGGCTGTTCGGAAAGCTCAAGGAAAAGCTCAAGTGATTGTGACGTGAAGCGCTTTCCCGCTTTCGATCCACCCGAATACGTCAACTGGCAGCCCGATCCAACCCTGGTCCGCGCCTACCGCGACACGATCGCGCGGGACCCCGAGCGGAGCGCCCTCGTCGCCACGCTGCAGCGGGACGACCACCGCGCCCTCTACGCCGGCTTGCTGCGCACGCGGCTGCACGACATCACGCTGAAGCGCTGGGTCCGCACCGGCGTGCTGTCCAAAGCGTGGCTGGGCACCGGGGAGGAAGCGACCACCGTCGGTCCGGTGCATGCGCTGCGGCGCGGCTCCGACGTCGTCGCTCCGATGATCCGCAACGCCGGCGCCGTGATCGAGATGGGGATGTCGATCGCCGACGCGCTGCGCGCCTACCTCGCCACCGACGACTCGCCTTCGCACGGCCGCGATTTGCACGTCGGCAACCTGGAGCAGGGCGTGTTGCAGCCGATCTCGCACGTCGGCGACATGGTGCCGGTGATCGCCGGCATCGCGCTGACGTTCAAGATGAAGGGCGAGCCGCGCGTCGCCCTCACGTGGGTCGGCGACGGCTCGACCAAAAGCGCCGCCGCGCACGAGGGGACGAACTTCGCGGCGGTACTGCGGCTCCCGGCGATCTTCATCGTGCAGAACAACCTGGTGGCGCTGGGGACGCGGCTCGAGCAGCACCACCTTCCGGGAACGTTCGCGGAATGGGCGGCATCGTACGGCGTGTGGGGGGCGAGCTGCGACGGCAACAACGTGCTCGACGCCTGGGCGGCGACGCGGCTCGCCGCGGAGCGCTGCCGCTCGGGCCGCGGACCGGCGCTGCTCGTCGCCAGTACGTTCCGCATGGGTGGGCACGCCACGCACGACGAGCGCGAGGCGCGCGACACGTTCCCCGCGAAGCTGTTCGCCGAGTGGGGCAAGCGCGACCCGATCGGTTTGTACGAGGAGTATCTGAAGGAAGCAGGGTGGTCCGCCGCAGAGCTCGAACAGGTCGAGGCGGACGTGACGGGTGAGATCGAGCGGGCGGAAGCGGACGCGCTGGGCAGCAGGGAGCGCATGCCCGAGGGAGAGACGGCGCTGGTTGGGGTCTATTCGAATGGGCGGTAGCAGGCGGGCGCGGGCGGCAGCGGTCGGGACGCTGCTGGCGATGATCTCGAGCGTGCCCGCGGTCGCGCAGCAGCCGGCGGTCGATGTGACCGGCTATACCTTCTCGATTTGGATTCCGGACACCGGGAGCGTCATTTCAGCAGTTGCGGAGATCAGCTACCGCGGCAACCCGGCGGACCCGCTGCGGCTCGATCTCGTCGCCCTGACTGTCGACTCGGTGCGCGTCGCACAGCACGCGGTGCCCTTCACCTATGATGGAAAGACCATCCAGGTGAATGGGCCGCGTCCCGACGGTCCCGTCGACGTCTTCTATCGCGGCGCGCCGCGGGACGGGTTGATTATCCAGACCAACGCGCGCGGCCGCCGCTCCGCCTTCGGCGACAACTGGCCCGAGCGAGCGCGCGCCTGGCTGCCGACGGTCGATGCCCCGCGCGACAAGGCGACGGTGCGCTTCAGCGTGACGGCACCGGCCGGGTGGCGGGTGGTGGCCAACGGAACGTCGGACGCCTGCCAGCGCATTTGCGCCTGGACTGAAACCCGTCCCATTCCCACCTACACGATGGTGCTGGGAGCCGCACCCTTCACCGTCTCACGACATCGCCCCATCGTGCATGACAACGATACGATCCCGATCACCGTCTGGGCCTACCCCGAGGACTCGGCGTTCGCCGACTCGGGGCCATTTCGCCACGCAACGGAGATCGTCGAGACGCTGGAGCGGCTGGTGGGCCCGTTCCCCTACGAGAAGCTGGCGCACGTCGAGTCGTCGACGCGCTACGGCGGCATGGAAAACTCGACCGCCATCTTCTACGCCGAGAAGCCGTACGTCGATCGCACCATGCGGGAAGGCGTCGTGCGGCACGAGACGTCGCACCAGTGGTTCGGCGACGCCGTCACCGAGCGCGAGTGGGGCCACCTCTGGCTGTCCGAAGGATTCGCGAGCTATTTCGATCTCGTAGTCGGGGCGGCGCTGCACGGGGATTCGGTCCTGACCGAAGGCCTCGCCCGGGACGCTCGCGCCTACTTCGACTCGAAGGTTCAGGATCGACCGCTCGTCGATACCGCCGAACACGATCCGAACAAACTCCTCAACGAAAACAGCTATCAAAAGGGCGCCTGGGTGTTGCATATGTTGCGGGGATCGGTCGGCGACTCGGCGTTCTTTCGCGGGATCCGCGAGTACTACCGGGTGTACCGGGACTCGACCGCCCTGTCGAGTGATTTTCAACGCATGATGGAGCAGGCCGCGGGTCGCAGTCTCGACCCGTTTTTCCGGCAGTGGCTGTGGCAGCCGGGGGCCCCGAAGCTCGAGGTGCGCTGGCGCTACGAGGCGGCGGAGCATCGCGTGCGGCTCGACATCACGCAAACGCAACCCGAGGCATGGGGCACGTTCCGGTTGCCCCGGCTCGTGATCGAGGCCGTTGCGGCCACGGGGACCGCGACGCGGCGAGTATACGCGGTCGACGGCCGAACGACGATCGCGTATCTCGAACTCGATGCGGCGCCGACGGCCGTTCGCGTCGATCCCGACCACCGCCTGCTGGTGCAGTCTACCGTACTGCCCTGAGGAGACCCGACATGTCCAAGCGACTCGCGTCCGTCGCCGTATTCGCCCTTGCCTGCGGCGGCAGCGCAACCGTGCGAGGCCAGACGCCACCGGACGGGATGGTGGCGCAACAGGTGGCCGGGCACACGCTGTATCTGCGGCCCGGCTTCAGGATCAACGTGTTCGCGAACGTCGACGGCGTGCGCAATCTCGTGCTCGGCCCCGGTGGATCGGTGTACGCCGCGCTCCAGAGACCCGGGCGCGTGATCCGGATCGACCATGCCGCCGGTGACACCGTGGCGGGGACGACCACCGACGCCGCCACAGGTTTGCGTGGCCCGTTCGGCATCGCTTTTCGCGGCGACACCCTGTACGTGGGTGAGGAGACGCAGGTCACCCGCTTCACCCCTGGGAGCACGACAGGACAAGTAGTCGTTCCCGATCTCCCCGGGGGAGAGGGACACAGCACCCGGACTGTCGTGTTCGGGCCCGATGGCCTCATGTACGTGGCGGTGGGATCGTCGTGCAACATTTGCGACGAATCCAACCCGCGTCGGGCGGCCGTGACCCGCTTCAACGCCGACGGCTCGGGCGAGCACCGCTTCGCCACCGGGCTGCGCAACTCGGTGGGGCTCGCCTTCAATCCGTCGACCGGTGAGCTGTGGGCGACCAACAATGACCGCGATAACATCGGGGGCTCGAACACTACGATGACTGACGACCTGCCGCCGGAGCATCTCAACATCATCAAAGACGGCAAGTTCTACGGGTGGCCGAAGTGCTACCTGCCGGGGAAACCGAACCCCGAGTACGCGAGCGCCGACTGCTCCACAGTCGAGCCTCCGACGATCACGTTCCAGGCGCACTCGGCACCGCTGGGAATCACGTTCTATACCGGTTCGGCCTTCCCGGGCTACAAGGGCGATGCGTTCCTCACCTATCACGGCTCGTGGAATCGCAAGGTCCCCACCGGAGCGAAGGTCGTGCATGTAAAAGTACAGAACGGCAAAGCCGTTTCGATCGAAGACTTCGTCACCGGGTGGCAGCTGCCCGACGGCTCGCGTTGGGGCCGGCCGGTGGCGGTGCTGGCGCTCCCCGACGGCTCGGTCCTGATTTCGGACGACATGGGCGGGAAGATTTGGCGGGTGGTGTATGGGAAATAGGTCGGATCGACGGATGGGCGGATGGGCACTCTTGGTGATCGTCGGTATAGCGGTTCTAACAGGGGCGCGGTCTTTGCCATCCGACCATCCGCCGATCCGCCTATCCGACGTTCATTCAGAGTACGTGAAGTACGCCAGCGGCAAAGACACCCTCACCGCCTACCTCGCCTACCCGGAGCGCCGCGACCCGGCGCCTGCGGTGATCGTGATTCACGACATCTACGGCATGGGCGACCGGTTGCGTCCGGCGGTCGAGCTCCTGGCGCAGCGGGGATTCGTGGCGATCGGGCCGGACCTGTTGTCGCGCGGCGGCGGCACGCCCGCGAGCTCCGACTCGGCGCGTCGGCTGATTTCTGGACTCGATCCCGACGCGGTGACGCGCGATCTCGACGCGACCTACGCCTACCTCCACACCATCAAGGCGGTGCGCGGCGATCAGATCGGCGTGATCGGATTCTGCTGGGGCGGCAGCCAGAGCTTCCGCTACGCGACCAACAATCCGAACCTCAAAGCGTTCGTGGTCTGTTACGGGTCGGCACCGGACACCGTCGCACTGGCGCGGATCAAGGCGAAGGGGCTCGGCGTCTACGCCGAGAACGATGCGCGCATCGGCGCCGGGCTGCCCGGCCTCGACACGGCGGTGAAACGGCTGCGACTCGACTACCAGTATCGCGTCTACCCCGGCGTCGGCCACGCTTTCCTGCAGACGCGCGAAAAGCCCGACGTGGCGGACACGGCGTGGGCCGTGATCGAGCGGTTTCTCCGCACCCAGCTCGGCCGCTGACCGGGGCCGCGGCGCTCGTCGCCGCCCTGGTCGGCTGCTCCGACACCACACCGTTCCGGCCCCCGGGCGGGTCCCTCGCCGTGACGGTTCTCGCCTATCACTGCTCGGGAGGATGTGGATCGCCGGCCGGTCCGGTCGACACCGTGCAGCGGGGCGACACCGCTCTGGTGCGGCTCGCTGTCCGAGACACCTCAGGGCGCAGCACGATCGCGCTGGTGCGCTCTCCCTGTGCCGTCAACGTCACCATCCTCGGCGGCACGATGCTCCACACCCTGCCCGCCACACCGACCTGCCCCGATTCCGGTGTCTCGGTCGACGTGGGGTCGGTGCCGTACCTGCGTGACGTCGTCTGGATCGTCGACGGATCCTTCGCGTCGGGGGATTACACGTTGCGCGGCGATATCGTCGCCGACCCGCCCGTCACCGGCCGGCGGCCGGTGCACGTGCGCTAGGCGCGCGGGCGCGGGTCAGGGCGCGTGGGTCGAGCGGTTGGCGATGTACTCGCGTGCGCGCTCCAGCGGCGCGTCCTTCCCGGCGAGGAAGTCGGATACTTTCACATCGACCGGCAGCTCGGGTGCGATCCCGACGCCCTGGATTTCCGTCCCGTCGGGAAAGGCGTCGCGCGTGACGGTCAGCCGCAAACGCCAGTCTCGGTGCAGGCGCAGCTCGCTCACCTGACCCGCGCTCCCCGCCGACGGCTCGCCGATGACCGGCCCCCGTCCCGCGTTGCGGTAGGCGACGAGCATGTCCTCGGCGCTCCCCCCCGTGCGGGAGGACGACAGCATGGCCACCGGGCCCGTGAAGACCGGGAGGTCGGAGCGGGGGGCGAAGGTGTCGGGGGGCGCCGCAAACCACGCCCCGGCGGAATCGGGCATGTCCTGGCCGCGGTAGGCGGGACGGTACTGTGGTGTGCGCCAGCGCGACGTGACGAGCGGGCGCCGCACCAGGCGGCCGAGGATGCGGTAGCCCGTTTCCCGGCCGCCGCCGGTGCCGTCGTGCTCGCGGAGATCGAGGATCAGGCCGCGCACCGCGGCGAAATCGGGGAACGCACGGTCGAACGCCCGCGCCACATCGGCGTCGGCGAACGAAGCGAGCCGCACCCAGACGATGGAGTCGGCGAGCGTATCGACCCGCAGCGGTGCGGGGGAGAGCGGCCAGCGGTCGAGCAGCGACACGCTGCGCGTTACGCTGGCGCCGCGCTGCTCGCCGCCGGGAAGGCGGAGCAGCAGGTGCAGGGCGGTACCTTTCTCTCCGTCGAGCATGCGCGCGACGGCGAGCTCCCACCGGGCGGCGTCGGTCGCGGCGGGGATCTGAGGGAGCACCGAATCGCGGATCCAGCGCTCCGACGGGATGCCCTGGACCGCGATGATCTCGGTGTTGCGCTGCGGACGCGCCACGCGCAGCTCGTCGTTGTCGGCGAAGTCGACGAGAAACGGGCGCCGTTCCACGCTGCGCAACACGACGGGGGGTCGTCCCCAGCGCCCGGCGATCGCCGGCGGGGGCATGATCATCGCCTGACCGTCGTCGAGCAGGGCGACCATGCGTTGCAGGCGGCGGAAATAGGCGAGCGGCGGCTCGCGCCCGTTGGCGGCGGCTAACAGGTCGGCGAATCCGGAGTCCCAGTCCGCCCGGATCCGGTCCCAGGCGGGATCGTTATAGCGCGCCTCCGCCCAGACGGCGGCGGCGATGCGGGCGCGTTCCACCGGCGCGATCTGCTGCGCCAGGAGCGGCGCACCGCAGGCGAGGCCCAGGAGCGAAAGGCGCACGGGTGACGGCATGGCCGTAATCTATTTGGTCATTCTGGTATCGCCTCAGGTGCTGCTGTTCCGCTACCTCTGGGTGCGGCTCCCCGATCCCCAGTCGATCACCCACACGCGGCTCGTGCGGCTGGGATTGTCGCTTGTCTTCGCGGTGTTCGACTTTCCCTGGATATTCGTCGCGCGTCGCGTGCTGTTCGGCAGCGTGTGGGCGGGCGGCGGTGTGCCGATGATGGCGCCCTGGCTCGCCTGGCAGCTGCTCGGCTGGTTGTTCGGCGCCGCGGTGAGCGTGTACATCGGCGGCAAGGCGGTGGTGTGGACAGTGCGCAAACTGCGCGGGACGCAGTCTCCCGGCGCGGCCGGGCCGCGGCTCTCCCGCCGCCGGTTCCTCGCCCGTGCCACGTACGCCTACGCCGCGACCGGTCTCACGCTGACCGGGTACGGAGTCGCGAGCGCCCGTCGCATCCCCGGCGTAACGCGGCGCGTCCTCACCTTTCCAGATCTGCCGCCGGCGTTCGACGGACTCACGATCCTGCACGTCTCCGATGTCCACGCCGGCCAGTTCATGGAGCGTGACCAGATGCAGGAGGTGGTCGCGCGCGCCAACGCCCAGCGCGCCGATCTCATCCTCCAGACCGGCGACATGATCGACTTCTCGCCGCGCTACATCCCGGAATACGTCCGTGCCTTCCGCGACCTCCACGCTCCGCTCGGCGTCGTCACCTGCCTCGGCAATCACGACCTCTACACGGGGGCGGCGAAAGTGATCACGGGCGTGCTCGACGCGGGCCAGATCGTGGTGCGCGGCAACACGCACGTTATCGAGCGCAACGGGTCGACGCTCACCGTCGCCGGGATCGACGACCCGGACAACTGGGTGTACGACGACCCGCAGACGCTCGCCATCGACCGCGTGCTGGAGGGTATTCCGAGCGGCGCCTTCACTATTCTACTGGCCCACCGCCCCGGCGCGTTCGACACCGCGCGCCTGCGCGGCGTCCCGCTCACCTTGTCGGGCCACATCCACGGCGGGCAGATCGCGATCCCGTTGATCGGGTGGTCGGCGGGCCAGCTGATCACGAAGTACGTCGAGGGGCACTTCGTGTCGGGCGCGAGCCAGCTGTACGTCAGCCGCGGGATCGGCGTGGTGGGAGTGCCGATTCGCGTGTTCGTGCCGCCGGAGTTAGCGCTGCTCGAACTGCGTCGCGGATGACAGGTAGAGAAGTCCTTCCAGACGCCGGGCGTGGGGGGCGCCGGATCAATCGTTGGTCACGGGAGATGATGTCCAGGCTGCGGCCCCCGCGTCCCCGCCTCCTAGCCCCCCACTCCCGGCGTCTGAAACAACTCGCGCAGGGCGTCCACTAGGGCGGCTGCGCGATCGCGGCCCAGGCAGCTTCTCGGCACACCGTCACTCCGCCGCTGTTCGTCCCCCACTCCCGTGTCACGATGCGCTCCATGGCGACTCGCACCACGCCGAGCCAGGCGGCGGCGAGGGCGTCCACGCCGCCGCTGCGGACCAGGCCGTCGGCCTTGCCCTGCGCCACGAGTCCCTCGAGCCCGCTGCGAAACTCGCGTGCCGTGGCCCGCGCGCGCTCGTCCAGCAAGGTGGTGTGATCCTGAAAGAAGAAGAGGCGGACCGTCGCCGGCTCGCGCCCTGCACCCCGCACCAGCGCCGCCGCGAGATGGGCGAGCTTGTGGGGCAGCGATTCCGCCGCCGCGTCGGCCTCGCGCACCCGCTCTGCCGCCCACGCCGCCGCGCCGCAATACACCTCGTTCAGCAACGCCTGCTTCCCGGGGAAATGCCGGTACAACGCTCCCTCGGCGACGCCGGCGTGGCGGGCGATGTCGCTGGTGGTCGTGGCGCGGTAACCCTGCGCGGTGAACAGCTCGAGGCCGGCACGCAGCAGCCGTTCCCGCGTGAGATCGGCCTGCTTCACAGGGGGGCGAATCTAATTACCTTTCGCGCGCTTCGTCCCGGTTCTGTAACCTCCGTCTGGAGATTTCCGCCGTATGCGCATGCTGGTGCTCGGCGCGGGCCTGCAGGGGTCCGCGTGTGCCTTCGATCTGGTGCAGCAGGAGGGAGTCAGCCACGTCACGCTGGCCGACATCCAACCCGAGCGCGCAGCCGGTTTCGTGAAGCCGTTCGTCGGGAACAAGCTCACCCTCGCGAAGCTCGACGTGCAGGATCCTCAGGCGTTGGCCGCACTGCTCGCCGGCCATGTCGCGGTACTCAACGCGCTGCCCTACTACTTCAACCTCGACGTGACGCGCGCGGCGGTGGCGGGGGGACTGCACTACGCCGACCTCGGCGGCAACACCGAGATCGTCTTCAATCAGAAGAAGCTCGACGCGGAAGCCCGGGCGCGGAACGTGTCGGTGATCCCGGACTGCGGTCTCGCGCCGGGCATGGTCAACATTCTGGCGGCTGAAGGAATCCGCCGCGTCGGCGCGGCGGACAGCGTGAAGATCTTCGTCGGCGGGCTGCCACAGCATCCCGAGCCGCCGCTCAACTATCAGATCGTCTACTCGCTCGAAGGAGCGCTCGACTACTACACGACGCCGTCGTGGGTGCTGCGCGACGGCAAGCCGGCCCGGGTCGACGCGCTTTCGGAGCTCGAGATGGTGGGGTTCCCCCCGCCCGTCGGGACGCTCGAGGCGTTTCACACCGGCGGCGGCATCTCCACCTTGCCGTGGGCCTACGAAGGTCGGGTGCGCACCATGGAGTACAAGACGCTGCGCTATCCCGGGCACATGGCGATCATGCGGCCCATCCGGGAGCTCGGCCTGCTCGATCTCACTCCGCTGAAGGTGAAAGGGAAGGAGATCGTGCCGCGCGATGCGTTCATCGCGGCGGTGTCCCCCAGGCTCACCAAGCCCTCGGGGCGTGATCTCGTCGCGCTGCGGGTCGACGTCACCGGCAGCAACGGCAAGCGCGCGTCGTGGGAGCTGCTCGACTACTACGACGAAGCGCGGGGCATCAGCGCCATGATGCGCACCACCGGGTATTCCCTCTCGATCACCGGCTTGATGCAGGCGGACGGCCGTCTCACGGCGCGCGGCGTGCAGACGCCCGATGAGGCGGTGCCGTGTGCGGAGTACGTCGCCGAGTTGCGGCGGCGCGGGGTGGAGATTCGTGAGCTCTAAGGCCGCCGTCGGCTATCGGCAATTGGCTCAACCGGTGCTCTTTTGTGAAGATCTCTTCAGGGTGTCTTGCAGGAGCCTTGTGTCGCCGTGAGCCAGACTGCCCACATGCCGCTCGACTTCCGCGCCCTCTGGTCTAAGGCGATCCCCTACCACGAGTTCGTCCGCGATGCGGGCACCAGCCGGGAGCTGTGGAAGGCGATGGCGCGCATCGCGAACGTTCCCGAGTGGGCGATCGCGGCCGTCCGCGCCACCGGTCGGAAATTCAATCTTCTCGTCCTGGCCGAAGACTGGTGTGGCGATGGCTCGAGCACGATCCCCTATCTCGCCAAACTCGCCACGCTGACCCGGAGCCTCGAGGTGCGGGTGCTGCGCCGCGACGATCACCCGGTGGTGATGGACCGCTACCTCACCGACGGCGCGCGCGCGATTCCCATCGTCATCGTCCTGAATCGGCGCTTCGCGGAGCTGGGCCACTGGGGCCCGCGGCCCCGGGCGTTGCAGGAGTGGGTGCAGCGCGAGCGTGCCGCGACGGGAATGAAGCCGCCTTACCCGCAGATCCGCCGCTGGTATGCGCGGGATAAGGGAGAGTCGGTGTTGCGGGAGGTGTTGGAACTTCTGAATAAAGAGGCGTCGTTGGTCGTGGGTAAAGGGTCACTGCAGGTCATGGCGGGTTGACCCACAACCCATTACCCATGACGTAGTCTTCAGTAGCTCCACGCACTCCCAAACAAGAACTGATGTCCGTCTGACCCGAATCCCGCGCCGGCCACCAGGACGCCGTTGCGGCCGAAGCGGATCATCAACTCGCCGCCGGCACTCGAGTGCAGGTCGCGCGTCGTGAGCTGGAACGCGCTGCCCGAGTCGAACACGCGTCCCACGTCGTAGAACCCGACCAGCTTCACCTCGAGGATCGTCGGCGCGTAGAGCAGCGCGTAGCGCAGCTCGACCCCGCCGAGCAGCTTGCCCGGTCCGATGAAGCGCGAGTCGTAGTAGCCCCGCAGGCTGCGGTACCCGCCTACACCGACGTACGGCCGTCCCGACGATTCGATCACCTGCATCACCGAGATGCTGGGGGCCCCGCTCATCCGTTCGCCCAGCACCCGTCCCGCCAGCATGATCCGCTCGGTCGGATGCACGTACGCCTGCACGCCGAGCGTGGTGCGGTTGTAATGCTGTGCCGTGGCGACGAGCGCTTCCGCGAGCACCCCGGTATGCGGGTCGATCTCGTTGTCGCGGGTGTCGGCGACGAGGCCGGCGCGCAGCGCGGCATCGTTCCACGGCGCCGAATCGGCGATGCCGGCGGCGCGGTCGCGCGCGAACAGCCCGTCGCCGGGGAGGGTGCGGAACGCGGTATGCTCGAGCGAGCCTCCGACGAGCAGGCGCACCGGCCCCGCGAGGCGCCGCTGCAGCGTCACCCGCGCGAGGTCCGAGGAGCGGCTCACCCGGTAGAAGTAGGGGGTGAACGGCGTATTGCTGTCCGTGTCAAAGCGCGTGTCGTTGCCGATCCCGAAGTAGCCGAGCCGGTTGGCGCGCAGGACGTCGAGGGTCACGGCGGCGCGCCAACCTTCCCACAGGGCAGGGGCCTGCGCATCGAGCTCCACCAGGTAGCTCCCCTGCGTGCTCGCGCCACCGGTGAGGGTGACGGCGGCGCGGTTCGGCTCGGGGCGGACGCGGAATCCGATCGGGCTGTAGACGCGGGCGTACCCGGCGATCCACCAGCCGTCGATCGAGCTGTAATAGCCGTAGGGGGTGTAGGTGTAGTCCCAATACGGTTTCGGCTCGGGCTGCTGGGCCCGGAGGGTCGCCGCCCCGAGGAGAGAGAGGAAGAGAACGACGGCGGTGCGGCGCACGCTCAGGCGGGCTGCTCCATGTCGTAGAGCGCGGCGGTGTCGACGAAGCGGGCCGTCGTGCCGTCGTGGACGGCGAAGCGACTGTGATACAGCGCCGCGGCGCCGAACTCGCCGCGCTTCGAGACGGCGTAGAAATCGAGCTGGTAGCGGGGGCGCCCCTCCGGGGACAACAGCCGCGGCGGCGTCAGGTGCACGGCACGCTTCAACGTCTCGAGGCAGGCGTCGGCCGGCTTCATGCCGCGGCGCATCGCTTCGACGGTCAGGAATCCGCCGGCGATCATGATATTGGCCTCGCCGAGCCCCGTGGAGCCGGCGGCGCCGACGTCGTTGTCGCAGTACTGCCCGGCGCCGACGATGGCGCTGTCCCCCACGCGGCCGGGAATCTTGAACGCGAGGCCGGCGGTGGTCGTGATCGACGCGATGTCGCCGCCCGGAGTCACCGCGTCGCAATTGATCGTGCCGGTGGGCGGGTGCACGACCATCGGCGTGTGCGCCGGCACATCGAGATAGTTGTCGTTCGGGCTCAGGTTGGCGCGCCACTCGAGCCAGGCCTGGCGCGACGCGTCGGTGAGCAGGTCCTCTTCCTTGAAGCCGTACGACAGCGCGAACCGCTTTGCCCCGGCGCCGACGAGCAGGATATGCGGCGTGTACTTGAGGACGAGCTTGACGACTTCCGACGCCGTCTTGATGCCCTCGAGCGCCCCCACCGCGCCCGCCCGCTTCATCGGTCCGTGCATGCACGATGCGTCGAGCTGGACGACGCCGTCGGCATTGGGCAGCCCGCCGTAGCCGACGGAGGTGTCGCTGGGATCGAGCTCCTGGATCTTCACGCCTTCGACGATGGCGTCGAGCGGATCGGCACCGCCGACCAGCAGCTCGTAGGCCCGTTGCACGGGACGCAGGGAATTGGCGGACGAGATCACGACCGGCGTGGCGGCCCAGGCGCGTCGCGGCAGCGGCCGGAGCGGGTGCAATGGGTGCTCGATCCCGAGGGCGCGGGCGGCGGCCAGGCCGGTGGCGGCGGACGCCAGAAATTCGCGGCGCGACATGTCGGGTGGCACGCCTGTTTCTAGCTCCCGCCTCCGGGACTGTCAACTTGTGAAAGGCAGACCACCGGCCTACGTTCCCGCCGTGATCGGCGTCAATCGTCAGGGCCCGGAGGATCCACGGGTCGCCCTGCGCCGCATCCTCGGCGGGGTCACGGTGGTGGCGTGGGTCCTGGCCGGGCTGACCTGGTTATCGAGTGGCTCGATTGACTGGACGCTCGTCGGATTCGCCGGCGTGATGTGGGGGGTGTACAGCTTCCTCACGACGATCGTCGACACCGTGACCGACCTGGGGCGCTTTATCGGAAACCAGTTCACCGGCAACGTGGCGCTGCCGGTCCCGCAGGACACGATCGACGCGCAGACCAGCCGCTTCGAGCGCATGCTGGCCGCGCCGCTCGACCGGCACCGCGAGATCCTCGTCGGCATCCGCCTCGCCGAGATCTATCGCACGCATCAGCTCGACGCCGGGAAGTCCGCCGCGCTGCTGGACCGGCTGCGGGCCAAGTACCCCGACGCGCCCGAGCTCTTCCATGCGGATCAGCTGGGGGCGCCGGAGTCGATCGCCGATCAGCAGGCCCGCTACGAGCGCATGCTCGCGGGGGGCGCGCTCGATCCCCACCAGGCGGTGCTGCTGAGCATTCGGCTCGCGGAGATCTATCGCACGCTGCAGCACGACGACGCGAAGGCCGCTGCCCTCCTCGCCCGCATGCGCGCCGCCTACCCCAACGCCCCCGAGCTGTCGCATGCCGGACGCGGTTGACCTGTCGCTCGTGATCCCCGTGTACAACGAGCGCGACAACCTGGCGCCGCTGGTCGGCGAGATCGAGCAGGCCCTGCGCGGCCGCCGCTTCGAAATCGTCGCCGTCGACGACGGCTCGACCGACGGGTCGCTGGAGATGTTGAAGGCGCTGAAGCGCGCTCACCCGGCGCTGCACATCGTCTCGTTCGCCGCCAACGCGGGGCAGACCGCGGCGTTCGCGGCGGGATTCCAGGCGGCGCGTGCGCCCGTAATCGTAACGCTCGACGCCGACGGCCAGAACGATCCCGCCGATATCCCGGGCCTCGTGGATGCCCTCGCGGCGAGCGGCGCCACCGCCGTCGCCGGGTACCGCGTCGACCGGCGCGATTCGCGCTGGAAGCTCGTCCAGAGTCGCATCGCCAACGCGATCCGCAACCGGTTGAACCGCGAGACCATCCGCGACACCGGCTGCTCGCTCAAGGCGTTCCGCGCGCCGGCGCTACGGGCGCTGCCGCTGTTCAACGGCATGCACCGCTTTCTCCCCACACTCGTCAAAATGCGGGGCGGCAGCGTCGCCGAGGTGCCGGTGCACCACCGGCCGCGCCGCTCCGGACGCACGAAGTACGGCATGTGGAACCGCGTCTTCCGCTCGCTCGCCGATGCGTTCGCGGTGCGCTGGATGCAGCGCCGCGCCCTGCGCTACTCCGTCAGCGAAGAGCTGCCGTGAGTCGTCCGATATCCCGGAAGCCCCGCCTCGATCCGGCGATCTTCAACCTCCCCGTGGCCCGGATGCGCGAGGGCTACTACTCGGACAAGTACTTCGTGCGCGCCCGCGACGTGCTGCTCAAAGACCATCATCGCCCGCGCGTGACGATGCAGGTGTTCGGCAAGGCGCACGCCTATCTCGGCGGCTCGGACGAGGCGATCGCCATCCTCAAGCAGTGCGCCGAGTCGTGGAGCGAGCTCGCGGTGCACGCACTGTACGACGGCGACCAGATCGCGCCGTGGGAGACGGTGTTGCTGATCGAGGGTCCGTATGACGCCTTCGCCAACCTCGAGACGTTGTACCTCGGCGTGCTGGCGCGCCGCACCCGGGTGGGAACGAACACGCGACGTGTGGTGGACGCGGCGCGGCCCAAACAGGTGATGTTCTTCCCGGCCCGCCACGACCACTGGCTGGTGCAGACCGGCGACGGCTACGCCGCCCACATCGCCGGGGCGATCGGCGTGTCGACCGACGCCCAGGCGTCGTGGTGGGGCTCGGAGGGGGTCGGCACGGTGCCGCATGCCCTGATCGCCGCCTACGACGGCGACACCGTCCAGGCGTCGCTCAAGTTCGCGGAGCTCATGGATCCGGAGATCCGTCTCATCACGCTCGTCGATTTCGAAAACGACTGCGTGGAAACGTCGCTCGCCGTGGCGCGGGCGCTGGGGGAGCGCCTCTACGGCGTGCGGCTCGACACCTCGGAGACGCTGGTCGACCGCTCCATCGTGCCGCAGATGGGTCTCTTCAAGCCCACCGGCGTCAACCCGCAGCTCGTCTGGAACGTGCGCCGGGCGCTCGACCGCGAGGGCTTCCAGCGGGTGAAGATCGTCGTCTCCGGCGGCTTCAGCGTCGAGAAGATCCGACAGTTCGAAGATGAAGGCGTTCCGGTGGATATGTACGGCGTGGGGTCGAGCCTCTTCCAGGGGCGCTTCGACTTCACCGCCGACATCGTGCGGGTCGAAGGGAAACCGTGCGCCAAAGTCGGCCGCACCTTCCGTCCCAACCCACGGCTGGAGCGTGTCGAGTAGCGTGACGGATCCCGGCTCGTCGATCCACAAAAAGCTCGTGATCGGTGCGGCCGGGTGTGTCACGATGCTGGTCGTCGTCATGGTCATCGGCATGATCAGCGTGCGGCACATGGGGTTCGAGACGCCCGCACCGCCCCGCTACGCGACGCCGGCAACGGCGATTGCCGCCGTCGATTCGCTTTCCCGTGTCGATTTTTCCCGCTGGCTCGAACCCGCCGGCGCGCCGGCGCAGCTGCGCTGCCGCGACCCGAAGCGGTCTGAGCGCGTGTCTCCCGTCTCGGCCATCGATTCGCTCGCTCCACCAATCGGCTTCGGCGACACGTTCCCCCCGGGGAGTACCGCGCGCCGCATCTGGGAAGGTCTCGGAGGCACCGTCGACCTCGAGCCGGCAACGGGTGCCGCCACCCCCGCCGACTCGCTGCCGGCGGGTCGCGAGCTGCTCGCGGCGCTGCGGGTACGCGTCACCATCCACGACCGCATCGGCGCGTGCGTGTTGCTCGACGCCGTGGTCGAGAAGACGCGCGGCCTCGAGTCCGATCCTCGCCTCGACCGCAGCGTCGCCGGAGCGAGGCTCGCGCGCGACGCCGCGAGCATGGTCTCCCGGGACACCGCTCTCCGGTCGCTGACCGGCCTGACGGAAGCCCGCGCAGCCACGCTCCTTGCGACACTCGAGATCCGGAAGCAGCTGGCGCTGGGTGTGATGGCGATGATCGACGCGGCCGCGACGTCGCCGGCGAGCGCGGATTCGCTGGCTGCGTGGGCGCAGAACGAGGACGTGCCGTTGCAGGTGCGCCACGCCTATGTGGAGGCGATCGGCTATGGCTGGGTGCTGGACCCACCTGAAATGACCTTCGGCCCGAGCAGCGCGCGCCGCGTCGCGCTCGAACGGCTGCTGCAGGCAGCGATCCCGAGCGACCTGAGCGAAACCGCCCGGGCGGCGCGCCAGGTGATGCAAAGCAATTTCGCACAGCGATTTCAGTTCGCCGTCACCTACCGCACCCGCCGCGGGCTGCCGCCGTGACCGGTTCCGGTTGACATCGCCTGTCTCCCCCACGGAGATTCCGACGCCGCCTTTTTCTCATCTGAGGAGCAGCGTATGGCGCAGGTCATCTTCTGGGACGTCGACACCCAATACGACTTCATGAGAGCGGACGGCAAGCTGTACGTGCCCGACGCCGAGCACATCATTCCCAATCTGAAGCGGCTCACCGATTACGCGCACGGGCACGGCATTCGCGTCGTCGCCAGCGCCGACGACCATGCCCCGGGGCATCGCGAGCTGTCGCAGTCACCCAACTTCAAGGACACGTTTCCGCCGCACTGCATGCACGGCACCCCCGGTCAGAAGAAGATTCCCGAGACGGCGCTGCGCGATCCGCTCGTGATCGAGCCCGCGCGGGAAGACCCGGGCCGGCTCGCCGAGCGCGTGCGGTCGCATCGCGGCGACATTCTGTTTCACAAGCACGAGTTCGACGTGTTCACCAACCCCAACGTCCTCCCCGTGGTCGATGTCCTGGCTCCGGAAGACGTGGTGCTCTACGGTGTCGCGCTCGACGTGTGCGACCGCTACGCCATCGAAGGCTTCCTGCAGCATCGCCCCACCATCCGGCTCTTCGCCGTGACCGATGCGATGAAGCCGATCGATCGCGATGCGGCGGAGCAGATGCTGAAAGAGTGGGGAGAAGAAGGGGTGCGTCTGGTGAAGACCAGCGAGGTCGTCATGGGAGGTCTCGTGGAGCAGCTCGTCCGGGCGGGGGCATGACGTCGGTCGCCGCCCCTGCCACGTCGACGTTCGGAAAATTCTTCCTCCCCGGGCCGACCGACGTCCATCCAGACGTATTGGCCGCCCAGCTCAAGCCGATGATCGCGCACCGCTCCGGTGCGATGGATCAGCTGCTGCAGCGCATGGGACCGCCGCTGCAGGCGCTGGCGCGGACGTCGCGCATCGTGCTGATCGGCACCACGTCCGCCACCGGATTCATGGAGATGGCGGTGCGCAACGGCGTGCGTCACCGCGCGTTGTCGCTCGTGAACGGGGCGTTCAGCGAGCGCTTCGCGCAGCTCGTCACCGCGGCGGGGAAGGAGTGTATCCGGCTCGACGTGCCGCTGGGCCAGTCGGTGGAGCCCGACATGCTGCGCGACGCGTTGCGCCGCACGCCGGTCGACGCCGTGACGATCGCTCACTCCGAGACCTCGACCGGAGTGTTGCAGGACGTCGCGGCGCTCGCCGCCGTGACCCGTGAGTTCGACGACGTCCTGTTCCTGGTGGATGCCGTGACCTCGATGGCCGGCAGCCCCGTCGAAACCGATCAGTGGGGTTGCGACTTCACCTTCACCGGCTCGCAGAAGGCGCTGGCCCTGCCGCCCGGGCTGGCGCTGGGAATCGCCTCCGAGCGCATGGTCGCCCGGGCGAAGACGCTGCCCGACCGCGGACTGTACTTCGATCTCGTGAGCTTCGAGGCGGCGATGGCGAAGTACCAGCCGACCAATACGCCGGCGCTGTCGCTGTTCTACGCCCTCGATCGCCAGCTCGAGCGCATCGCCGCGGAAGGCGGGATCGAAGCCCGCTGGCGCCGCCATGAGGCGATGCGGCAGGCGGTGGAGCGCTGGGCCGAGGCGCGCGGCATCGAGTACCTGCCGCGCGCCGGACGGCGCAGCTGGACCGTTTCGTGTCTCAAGCTGCCCGCCGGGAAGAGCGCGAAGGACGTCACCGGGAAGCTCAAAGCGCAGGGGTGGACGATCGGATCGGGTTACGGGTCGTTGAAGGACACGACGATCCGCATCGGCCACATGGGGGACCATTCGGTGGCGGGCGTCGAGGAGCTGCTGCCGCTCGTGGAGGCGGCGATCCGATGACGCTGCGCGTGGTGGTCGCCGACCGCCTCGCGGCGGGTGGGCTCGACCTGCTGGCGCAGACGCCCGGGATCGAAGTGGTGAATTGCGCCGGCAAGCCGGTCGAGGAGCTGCACCGCGCGCTCGAGCACGCCCACGCGCTGATCGTGCGCAGCGAGACCCGGGTCACGGTCGACGTCCTGAAGCGCGCCCCGGAGCTGCGCGTGATCGCGCGCGCGGGCATCGGCGTGGACACGATCGACGTCACGGCGGCGACGCGCCGCGGCATCGCCGTCATGAATGCCCCCGGAGCGAACACCGTCAGCGCCGCCGAGCATGCGCTGGGCCTGCTGTTGTCTCTGGTGCGCCACATTCCGGAAGCGGCCGAATCGATGCGAAGCGGCGAATGGGACCGCAAGAAGTACGAGGGAACCGAGCTGCGCGGCAAGACGCTCGGCGTCGTCGGGTTGGGCCGCATCGGCGGCCACGTCGCGCAGCTGGCACGGGCGTTCGGCATGACGGTCGTGGCCCACGATCCCTTCCTGCCGCCGCAGCGCGCCGCGGAGCTGCAGGTGAAGGTGCTCCCGCTCGAGCAGCTGCTCGCGACCGCGGATGTGGTCACGCTGCACGTCGCGTTGACCGACCAGACGCGTCACCTGATCAACGCGAATCGTCTCGCGACCATGAAGAAGACCGCCGTGCTGATCAACACCGCGCGCGGCGAGCTGGTTGACGAAGCGGCGCTGGCCGCCGCGGTGAACGCGAAGCAGATCGCTGGCGCGGCGGTCGACGTCTTCTCCCAGGAGCCGCTCCCCAAGGAATCGCCGCTGCGCGGCGTGGACCGGTTGATCTTGACGCCGCACCTCGCCGCATCGACGGCGGAAGCACAGGACCGGGTATCGCAGGAGATCGCCGCGGCGGTGCGCGACGCTCTGCTCAGCGGTGATCTCTCGACCGCGGTGAACGTGCCGGGGATCGGCGGCGACGTGCTGCGCCGCACCGCGCCGCTGCTCGCGCTGGCGCGTCGACTCGGCCGTCTGGCCGGAGGCTTGAGCGGCGCGGACGTGACCGCGCTCGAGGTCGCCTACGGCGGGAAGGACGAGGAAGCGACGCGTCCCCTGCTGATCGCCGCGCTGGAAGGCCTGCTCTCCGCCGTGGGCGCGGGACCGGTGAGTCTCGTGAACGCCACCGTCGTGGCCGAGGAGCGCGGCATCCGGCTCACGCGCCGCACCGGCGCTGCGGAACCCGGCTTCGAAACCTCACTCGGCGTCTCGGTGGAAGCAGCGGGGAAGCGCCTGCGGGTCGCGGGCGCGCTCGTGGGATCGAACCACGGCCGCGTGGTGCGCATCGACGACTACCACGTCGACGTCGTTCCAGAGGGATGGTTGCTCGTGGTGAGGAACCGCGACGTCCCCGGCGTGATCGGCCGCGTCGGAACGCTGCTCGGCGAGTCGGGCATCAACATCGGCAGCTGGCACCAGGCGCGGGACGGCGGCCCGGAGGGTCAGGCGCTGGCGGCGATCACCGTCGATCAGCCGCCTGTGGACGGGGTGCGACACCGCATCGCGCAGGTGGCCGATGTCCTCGAAGTGAGACTCGCACACTTCGGCGACTAGGTTACATTTTTCCGCTTCACCAACTGATCAGTCCATCCGCCGGCCGTCGGCAGGCGTACTCTATCCGGGCCACCACAGGAGCTGCGAGTGACCGCCGTCCGCTACGAGCGCGCCAACCTGGGCACGACGTTTCTCCCAATCGGGCAGATGCTGCAGCTCGACCGCGTGAACGCGGTCGACGGCGACACTATCGTCGCCGAGATGAATCTGAGCCCGGAGCATTGGGTGTTTTCGATGCACTTTCCCGGCGATCCCATCTTCCCGGGGTGCCTGCTGATCGAGGCTGCGGGCCAGCTCGTGGCGTTGTGGGGGTGGGAGGCGGGGCTGCGCGGACGGCCGCGCATGGCTCGGGCGAGCGCTGAATTCGAGAGTCCGGTCTTCGCCACCGACCGCACCGTGACGCTGAACGGTGAGGTCCGACGCCGCCGCAACATGTGCTTCGGGAACGTGACCGTCTCGGCAGGCGGGCGAGCGGTGGCGAAAATCGAGGCGGTGATCGTCGTCGTGGCGGGAGAGAACGGGCACTAACCGGTTGTGGAGGATGGTGGAGCAGTATCGTCCACCATCCTTCACAACCTTCAGGACCTCCTTCAGTTCGTCTTGTGCAGCTCAACGCGCCGGTTCTTCGACCGTCCAACCGCCGTCGCGTTCGTGTCGATCGGATCGTCCGCGCCGTAGCCGCGCGACGTGATCTGCTCCGGTGACACGCCCCGCTCGATGAGATAGCTGCGCACCGCGTCCGCCCGGGCTTTCGACAGGCGGAGATTGGCCGCGATGCCGCCGCGGTCGTCGGTGTACCCGGCGACCTCTACGCGCGTCCCGGTGTGCACCGCCAGTGAAGTCGCCACACGATCGAGCGCGCCGCGGGCGCCGGCGGTGAGCGCCGTGCTGTTGGGCTCGAAGGTCACGCCCTCGAGGACCAGCGTGCGCGCGACTCCGGTGAAGAGCGGCGGGCAGCCGATCGAATCGACCTTCTCCCCGACGGGCGTGCCGGGGCACTTGTCCATCGTGTCCACAACGCCGTCGCCATCGGAGTACTTCGGCAGCGGGCAC
>DATFTG010000301.1:0-2683 GCA_035262265.1 Gemmatimonadales bacterium | reverse complement strand
ATGCGGTCCGGCCTGCATCTCCACCTGCGCCATCACGGTGTCTCGCACAACATTCGTCACCAGCCCGGTGAAGCGATTACGCGCAGACTCCCCGATCACGGTGCGCGGCTTGGGGCGCTCCGCGCTGGCCGCGAGTTCCTCGGCGAACCGGGCGAGGTCTGCTCCGGCGATGACCCGCCGCTGGACCTCGTCGGTGCTGGTGGGGACGCGTCCCGCGTCCGCCCAGCGGCGGACGGTGTCGTCGCTGACCCCGAGCAGCTCGGCCGCCTCCCGGATGCGGAATGTCGTCATGGCCGCGGACCTTATCCGCAGATGCGGCACGCCGCCAGCGATGACCCGGCATCCGAGGCATACTCGATCCGTTCGCCCCGAATCTGCGCCCAAGAAGTGGAGGAACTCCATGCGTCTTTCGGCCCGCAACCAGCTGACGGGAACCGTGGCCGCGATCGCCGTCGGTGCCGTAATGACCGTCGTCAAGGTCGATCTCGACGGCGGCCAGCAGATAACCGCGTCTATCACCAAGGACGCCGCCGAGGACCTCGGGCTGACCGTCGGCGCACGAGTGACCGCCGTCGTCAAATCCACGGAGGTCATGATCGGAGTCGATTAGCGGTGTGACGCGGCCGGCAGCCATCGGGCTGCCGGCCGCTCCGATGAAATCAACCGCCGATCGTGAACGTCTCGCGGACGACGTTGGAGATTGGCCGCTCGTGCCCGGTCACCATTCCGGGCGCCCGGCCACTGACGAGGAACGCGGTCAACGTGGCGTGGACGTTCCTGCCGAAGAAGCCGGGCGAGCCGACCTCCCATTCGTTGACGATGCGCCGGAGCCCGTCGTGGCGCTCCACTGTGTTCAGCTGGAACACACCCGCCAGGTTGGCGTTCGGACCACACGCGCGGGGGTCGTCGACATCGTGACGACGAGGCCGGGCGCGTCGGGGTCCGGCATACCCGGTCCGAAGGTCCGCGCCGGCGGGAGGTTGAGGCCCGGCCGGTAGCCGTTCGCCGCCGACAGCTGCTGGTTTCCGTGGCCGTTGAGAGCCGTCGCCGTCACATCGACGAGGAAGTCGCCGTTTCGGCCGGCGATGTCGTGCGGCAGCGGGTTGGTCACGACGAGCCGGATGTCCGGCCGGTGGTGGTAGCTGGTGTCGGCCGACGCGACTCCGGCGGTGACGGCAGCGGCAATGGCGCCGAGCGCGACGACGCCGAGCGCGGCTGCGCCGACGGTGGCGCGCCGCACCTTTCGCCGCGAGGCCTCGTGCGCCGTCTCATGGTCTTGCATCTGGTCCTCCATATGTCGGGCGGGCCAGGTGCCCGCCGCTGTGGTCGACCGTCGCAGCGCCTCGCAGTTGCGGGTATCGGGTGTTTACTGCAAAGCACACCCTGAACCGGAGCCGAGCGACCCCCGTGCTATTGGGCGTGACGACGCTGGTAGCGCCGCCGGTTTCGCCGCGCATCCGGGCTGGTGAGAAGGGGGCATCTCGTGGGACGGGTGGCGTGCGAAGGTCGCCGCTGATCGGGAGATCAGCAGAGCTGGCGGAGCTTGACGGGGCCCTCGATCGCCTCGCCGCCGGCCGGCCCTGGTTCGTCCAGATCGTCGGTGAACCTGGGATCGGCAAATCACGGTTGCTGCAGGAACTGGCGCGGCGGGCGAGCGCGCGCGGCTTCCTGGTGCTGTCCGGGCGGGCGGCGGAGTTCGAGCAGGACCTCCCGTTCGCGATGCTGCGCGACGCATGCGACGAGCACCTCGGTTCCGTGTCGCCGGCCGTCCTACGGCCGCTGCGTCCGGAGACGTGGGCGGAGCTGTGGCACGTGTTTCCGTCCCTGGCCCGGGCCGTCGAGGGTGCCGAGCCGCCCGCCGCGCCGCCGGGCACGGATCGGTATCGCACGCAGCGCGCAATCCGGGAGTTGCTGGAGCTGCTCGCGTCGCGGCAACCGGTCGTTCTCGCATTGGACGATGTGCACTGGGCCGACGCAGCATCCGTCGAGGTGACGGCGGGTTTGCTTCATCGCTTCCGCGGCCCGCTCGTCGGCGCATTCGCCACCCGCATACGCCCGGGCCGGCTCGGTGGCGTGTTCGACTCGATGGCGCGGTCGGGCGAAGGCGAACGGATCGACCTCTCGCCGTTGACCCCGGTCGAAGCCGACCGCCTGATGGACCCGTCGCTTGACATCGAGGGCCGCGCGCTGCTGTATCGGCAAAGCGGCGGCAACCCTTTCTACCTCGAGCAGTTGTCTCGCGCAGGGGTGCCCAACGACCGTCGCCGCCACCGGGGTGCCGTCGATGTAGCTGGGGGTTGGCGGCCGCCCGCGGCCGTGTCGGCGTCGATCCGGGAAGAGCTGATGGCGCTGTCGCCGGCAACGCGCACCGTTGTCGACGCAGCCGCGATCGCCGGCGAGTCGTTCGAGCCGCACCTGGTCGCGGCCATTGCGGGACGGCCCGAGCAGGCGACGCTGGATGCGTTTGACGAGGTGCTGGCCGTCGATATGGTGCGGCCGACCGATGCGCCGGCCCGATTTCGGTTCCGGCACCCGATCGTGCGCCGGGTCGTCTATGACGAGCTGCCGCGTGCCGGGCGGCTCGGCGCTCATGCGAGGGCGGCCGCCGCGCTGATGGCGCGGCAAGCCCCGGCAACCGAAGTGGCCCTGGACATCGAGCGATCGGCGAGCGCAGGCGACCCCG
>DATFTG010000300.1:0-10635 GCA_035262265.1 Gemmatimonadales bacterium | reverse complement strand
TGCTCAACCGCTGGATCCTGCCGCTCGAGAAGCGGATCGACTTTCTGACGTTGCACACCGGGGCGAAATTTCCGGTGCCGTTCGAAAGCCTGCTCATTTTTGCGACAAACCTCGAACCGAGCGACCTGGTCGAAGAGGCCTTCCTCCGGCGCATTCATTACAAGGTGCGGGTGAACAGCCCCTCTCGGGCGCAGTACGAGGAGATTTTCCGGCGCTACGCGACGGCTCGCGGGATGGCGTACCGGCCTGAGGCAGTCGCTCAGGTGTACCGCGATTTCTACGACGCCCGGGGTATCGCTCCGCGCGGCTGCCACCCGCGGGATTTGATCGATCACGTGAGCGACTTCGCGCGGTTTCTCGAAGTCGAGCCGACGCTGTCGGCCGACCTCATGGACCGTGCCTGTCACTCGTACTTCCTCGACGCGTCCACACGCCTGTGACGTGCGGGATCACCTTATCGACATGCCTGGAGTGCCCGAGGAGCATATGAGCGACCGTATACTCGAAGTCCCGAGTCACGAGAGTCCCGAGACGACCCTGCGCGACATGGAAGTCGCGAACCAGCGCCTGCGGCGCTTCGCGTGGTCCGTCATGTTGGGGGCAATCGTCGTGCTGGGCTTCACGGCTGTCGTCGTGGTGATGTTCGCCACGCAGCGACTCCCCGCGCCCGGCTCCGTCGTGCAGGCGCGCAGCTTCGTGCTTCAGGACGAGCAAGGCAGAATCCGGGCGACCTGGGGGGTCACGAAGGACGGCGGCGTGCAGCTGGCCTTGCAGGATGACAAGGGGAATCCCCGTGCACGCATGAGCGTGCTCCAGGACGGCTCGACGGGTCTGGCGCTCGTGGATGGCGCCGGCCATCCGCGCGCCGCGCTCGGCCTGCTGACGGACGGCACGATCAATCTCGTCTTTGCGGATCAGGGCGGGCAGAGCCGCGCCGTGTTCGGCCTGACGCCTGCCGGCGCTTCGAGTATCGTCCTCGCTGACGGCAAGGGTGTGACGCGGGCGGGGCTCAGCGTAGCGAATAGCGGCAGAGCGACGCAGACGGTAGACGAGACTGGCGGTCCATGAGACTAGACGCACAGACGCACCGGGGAGAACAGGTTCAGTAACAGCAGTTCATCAACGCAGTGATGGGGTACGTCTCGCATGATTAGGATGACGTACCCCTTCTAGTTGCTCCTAAGCTTCTGGCATGCCGCTCCACCAGAAACTGAAGGCGTGGCAACACTCGCAGCGACTTGCAGTCGAGTGCGTCAAAGTGTGTCGCACATTCCCCGACTTCGAACAGAGCAACCTCGCGGATCAGGTGCGTCGCGCCTGCTATAGCATCCCACTCAACATTGCGGAGGGGAGCACACGCCGAGGGACGCGGGATTACCGCCGCTACCTCGACACCGCCTGGGCATCGCTCGCGGAGCTTCAGACAGCCCTCGAGATAGCTCGCGACGTCGGATACTTGGAGCCTGCCGACTATGGGCGGCTGGAAGCTCTGGCCGTGGAAACGAGCAAAACCCTGTTCGGATTGCTGAGAAAGATCAGCGACGCCTCAACGAGAGATCCCAAGTCCCATTAGCTGTTTTCCCCGGTGCGTCTGCTGCGTCTAGCCTTTGTCTTACCTGCTTCACTAGCTTTTCCTCATGTCTGTTCCCTACGATGTAATCGTCGTCGGCGCCGGCCACGCCGGTTCCGAGTCTGCATCTGCCGCCGCCCGCCTCGGCGCGCGCACGCTGTTGCTGACCTCGAACCTCGACACCATCGGCCAGATGAGCTGCAATCCGGCCATCGGCGGGATCGCCAAGGGCACCGTCGTGCGCGAGGTGGACGCCCTCGGCGGTATCATCGGCCGCGCCGCCGATCGCGCCACGATCCAGTTCCGCATGCTGAACCGCTCCAAGGGTCCCGCCGTCTGGGCGCCCCGCGCCCAGGCAGACCGGACCCTGTACCGCCGCGCCGTCCGCGCCCTGCTCGAGCGCCTGCCGTCGCTCGAGCTGACCCAGGGAATGGCGGCGCGACTCCTCGTCGATCACGCGCGCGTTCAGGGCGTCGAAACGACCGACGGCCGCCGTTACCTGGCGAGCGCCGTCATCATCACCGCCGGCACGTTCCTCCGGGGCCGCATCCATCTCGGGACCGACACGCAGATCGCGGCGGGCCGGGCGGGCGATCAGCCGTCGATGGAAATGGCGCAAGCTATTGAGGATATTGGGCTTACAGTATCGCGCTTCAAGACAGGGACCCCGCCCCGCGTGGACGGACGCTCCGTCGATTGGAGCAAGGTGGAGCGACAAGACGGGGAGAATGACGGCTACCGTTTCTCCTTCTACGAGCGCGCCGATCTGCCGCGGCAGGTGCCGTGCTGGATCACCTGGGCGGGTGCCCCGGTGAAGGAGATCATCAAGGCGCATATCAAGGAGTCGGCGCTGTATGGCGGCGCCATCTCCGGCCGCGGCCCGCGTTATTGCCCGTCGGTCGAGGACAAAATCGTCAAGTTCCCCGACGCCGCCCGCCATCAGATCTTCCTCGAGCCTGAGGGGCTCGACACACACGAGCTGTATGTGAACGGGCTGTCGACCTCGCTGCCGGTCCACGTCCAGCTCGAATTCCTGCATGCGGTACCCGGCCTCGAGCGCGCGCTGATGACGCGACCCGGCTACGCGATCGAATACGACTACTATCCCCCCGACCAGCTGACGCCGTGGCTCGAGACGAAGGCGGTCGAGCGCCTGTTCTTCGCGGGTCAAATCAACGGGACGACCGGATACGAAGAGGCGGCCGGCCAGGGAGTGGTCGCCGGGATCAACGCTGTGCGACGGCTGCGCGGGCAGGAGCCCGTCGTATTCGGCCGCGACGATGCCTACATCGGCGTGCTGGTCGACGACCTCGTCACCCGCGGCGTCGACGAGCCCTACCGCCTGTTCACTTCGCGAGCCGAGTTCCGTTTGCTGCTGCGCCAGGACAATGCGCTGCGTCGTCTGCTCCCGCTCGCCGAGCGGCTCGGTCTTCTGACCGACGAAGAGCGACGCACGGCAACTGCTCGACTCGATAAAGAAGAAAGAGTTCTCGCGCTCGCGCGTGAGACGACGATCACGCCCGACCAGGCTCAGGCCGCCTTGGCGGCAAGCGGCAGCGCCCTCGCAGCTCCCGAGCGCATCGCTGCCGTCGCTCGGCGGCCGCATGTGTCCCTCGCCGCGTTGCTCGAATCGGCGGGAGTGAAGGACGGAGCCGACACTGAGGCCACCGCCGCAGCGGAAATTGAGCTGAAGTACGACGGATACCTGGCGCGCGAGCGGGATGCGGCGAGTCGGCTCGCAGAGCTCGCCTCGTTTACGTTGCCGCTCGACCTTCCCTACTCGAATTTCGTGAGTCTCTCGACGGAGTCGCGGCAGAAGCTGGAGCGGATTCGGCCAACTTCACTCGCGCAGGCGGCGCGCGTGCCGGGTGTCTCGCCGAGCGATCTGCACAACCTGGTCATGGAAACGATCCGCTGGAGACGACGGGTCGCATAGCACGTTTCACGTGAAACTGTCTCCCGGAACTCGGTTTCACGTGAAACTCCAACCATTACGTTGCGTGTACGCCATTCCCCATTAGATTATCCGACAACACCTTACGACACCAACAGTATAACTTATTGTGATATAAGAACTTATATGCCATCTCGTATTATCGCAGTCGCGAACCAGAAGGGCGGCGTCGGCAAGACGACGACGGCCGTCAACCTCGCGGCGTCGCTCGCGACCGCCGAGCGCAAGACGCTGCTGATCGATGCCGATCCGCAGGGCAACGCGACGAGCGGTGTGGGAATCGATCGCACGGCGCTCGAGCGCTCGCTCTACGATGCGTTGCTCGACGGTCAGCCGCTCTCGAGCACGCGGGTGAGTGCGGTGCACTTTCCCTTTCTCGACGTCGTTCCTGCCACGCAGGACCTGGTCGGCGCCGAGCTGGAGCTGGTCAATCGCTCGGGACGGGAAACGGTGTTGCGGCGCGCCCTCGCCGACGTCAAGAACGACTACCAGTACATCGTCATCGATTGCCCCCCGTCGCTCGGCCTGCTCACGCTCAACGTCCTCACCGCCGCCGACGGCGTGCTGATTCCGATCCAGTGCGAATACTACGCGCTCGAGGGGCT
Organism: Gemmatimonadales bacterium; assembly: GCA_035262265.1. Classification (GTDB taxonomy): domain Bacteria; phylum Gemmatimonadota; class Gemmatimonadetes; order Gemmatimonadales; family GWC2-71-9; genus DASTHG01. The sequence goes on along the minus strand of DATFTG010000300.1, from coordinate 6,506 downwards.
GTCGCAGCTCTTGAACACGATCAAGCTGGTGCAACGCAACTTCAATCCGTCGCTCGCCATCGACGGCGTGCTGCTGACGATGTACGACGCCCGCCTCAACCTCTCCCGCCAGGTCGCCGATGAAGCGAAGGAGTACTTCGGCGCGGGGATGTTCGCCGTCACGATTCCGCGCAACGTCCGCCTGGCGGAAGCGCCGAGCTTCGGAAAACCGATTCTCCTGTACGACGTGCAATCGGTCGGAGCCAAGAGCTACCTCGCCATCGCCCAGGAGCTGATTCGCCGCGTCGAGCGCGGCGCGCCCGGCGTCACGCGGGAACCGACCGCTCAACCGGAGGTCGCATGACGGAGATCGCTGCTGGTCGCCGCCGTCTCGGTCGCGGGCTCGAAGCCCTGCTCGGCCCCACGCGCGAAGAAGCGGAGCGCGAAGGGAGTCTCGTCGAGCTACCGGTCAAAGACGTCCGCCCGAACCCGTTGCAGCCACGCCGCGAGGTGGACCCCACGGCGCTCGAGGAGCTGAAGTCGTCGATCCAGCAGGCCGGGTTGCTGCAGCCGGTGGTGGTGCGCCCCGCCCCGGGGGGATCGGGCTTCGAGCTGATCGCCGGCGAGCGCCGGCTGCGGGCCTGCCAGGCGCTCGGTTGGGAGAAGATCCCCGCGGTGCGGCGCGATGTCGACGACCGCACCGTGCTGACCCTCGCTCTGATCGAAAATCTGCAAAGGGACGATCTCTCACCGGTGGACGAGGCGCGCGGCTACGAGCGTCTCATTGCCGAATTCGAGCTGACCCAGCAGGACGTCGCCATCGCCGTGGGTCGCGATCGCTCCACGGTGGCCAATGCCCTGCGGCTCCTCAAGCTCCCCGACGCCGTGCTGCAGATGCTGCACGACGGCCATCTGAGCGTCGGCCATGCGCGCGCGCTGCTCGCGCTCGACGACCCGCGCACCGTGACGGCGCTGGCGCGCGAGGCGACGGCGCAGGGGCTGTCGGTGCGCGACGTGGAAGACCGCGTGCGCGGCGGGCGCGCGCCCGAGCGGCGGCCACGCCTCAAGCGCGGACTCGCCCCGGCGCCCGAGGTACGTCGCGTCGAAGACGCGCTGCGCCGCCGGCTTGGCACCGACGTGCGCGTCACGCTGCGCGCCAAGGGCAAGGGCCAGCTGCACGTCGCGTTCTATTCGAACGACGACCTGGCGCGGATCCTCGAGTTGATTCTCGGGAGCCCGTTCGACGGATGAAGGCGAAGCCGCGTGGCGTCACCATCGTCGTCCACAAAGACGGCGACCTCGCCTCGAAACAGTACCGGTTGCCAATGTGGGCATTCTCGGTGGCGAAATGGGGTGCACTCGGAACCGGACTGGCGATCATGGGGTTCTTCGCCTTCGCCGGTCCGATCTTCCGGGCCGCGGCGCGCGCGCACCAGCTCGATCGCGAGGTCGCCCGGCTGCGGGAAGAGAACGGTCGCGTGCAGCAGCTCGCCGCCGCACTCAATCGCGCCGAGGCGAACTATCAGTCGCTGCGCCAGCTGCTCGGCGGCCGGGCGCCGCGCGACACCGGAGCCGGCGCGACGGCGGTGGTGCTGATGCACGCGGTCCCGGTGCGGGCCGCTCCAGCCGGAATCCAGCGCTACGAGATCGGCCCTTCCCTGCCGAAGCACTGGCCCCTGGGAGATCTCGACGGCTTCGTAACCCGCGGCAGAGTAGGGGAGGGGGACGCGCAGGGCGAAGCCCACCCGGGGATCGATATCGCGGCCCCGATCGGGACGCCGATCCGGGCATCGGGCGGCGGAACGGTGGCTGCTGCCGGGGCCGACGCCGACTATGGGATGTTCGTCCTCTTGCGCCATCCCGACGGATATGAAACCATGTACGGTCATGCTTCGCGCGTTCTGGTACATGAGAATGACACCGTCAGCGCGGGCGTCGTGATCGCCCTGACCGGCAACTCGGGACGCTCCACTGCGCCGCATCTGCATTTCGAAATCCGGCGTCAGGGCCTGTCGCTCGACCCGCTCACGCTCGTCAAACAGGGGAACTGAAGATGGCGATGTTCACCGAGAAATCTGGACTCTCCGCCGCCGAGGCAGGGCTGTCGATCATCGGGTCGGGGATGCGGGTGGTGGGGGACATCTCCGCCGAAGGCGTGGTGAAGATCGAAGGAACGGTCGTTGGGACGGTGCAGGCCGGTCGCCAGGTGCTCGTGGCCAAGGGCGGGCTCGTCGAAGGCGACGTCGTCACCCGCGAAGCGATCATCGGCGGCGAAGTGCGGGGCAGCATTCAGGCCTCGGAGCGCGTCGAGCTGCAGACGACCAGCCTGGTGCACGGCGACATCTCCACGCGCCGGCTCCTGGTGCAGGAAGGAGGCGAGATCAACGGCGTATTGCGCATGAGTGAGGGAGTCACCGAGGGCGCGGCCGCGAGGTGAAGAAGCGAGAGTTTGTCCACAGCTTGTCTACGCGGAATGTGGATTTGCTAAGTGCTTGGGGAGACGATGGATGGGGTTCCATTCGTCAGCTTATGCGCACTAGTGATGTGTCTATGGTGTCATGATATTGTTTTAATACTGTCCAACGTCCGATTACTGCTTCCACTACCTAACTCCATGCTGCTCGGCGACATCGTCCGCTACTGCGACGATCTCCTCAACGTGCGCGACATTCAGGATTACCCTGAGGCTCAGAACGGACTCCAGGTCGCTAACGCGGGGAGCGTCTCCCGCATCGCCGCCGCCGTCGATCTCACCGCAGCGACCGTCAAGCACGCCATCGCCGAGACCGCCGATTTTCTGATCGTGCATCACGGACTGTCCTGGAGCCGGAAGGGGCCGGGCGATTCCTACCTCGAGCGATTCTCCGAGCTCGTGCGGCACGGCGTCGCGCTGTACAGTGTCCATCTTCCGCTCGATTGTCATGCGGAGCTCGGGAACGCGGCAGTCCTGGGTCGCCGGTTGGGGATTGCCAACACGGAGCCGTTCGGGATGTGGCATGGGCAACCGATCGGCGTGCGCGGCGAGCTCGACATCTCGCGCGATGACCTGGGTGATCGCCTCGCCGATGTGCTCGGCGCGCCACCCAAGCGCATGTTGTTCGGACCCGAGAAGTCCAAACGGATCGGCATCGTGACCGGGGCTGCCGCTTCCTTGATGCCCGAGGCCAGGACCTCTGGCCTCGACACCTACATCACCGGTGAAGGCAATCACCACACCTACTTCGACGCTGAAGAGCTGCGCCTCAACGTCTTTTACGGCGGTCACTATGCGACCGAGACGTTCGGAGTGCGTGCGCTGGCCGATCATCTGAGCGCGACATTCGCGATCCCCTGGGTCTTTCTCGACCACCCCACCGGGCTCTGACCGCCCGCGGCGTGCTCGCGGTGCTGGCCATGGCGGAGCTGCTCGCCATGGCGCCCTGGTTCAGCGCCTCGGCCGTCGCCCCCGCGCTCGCCGCGCAGTGGCAGCTTGGCGCCGCGGGTACCGCCGGGCTCACCGTGTCCGTGCAGGTCGGCTTCGTCGCGGGCGCACTCGTGTCCGCGATTCTGACGCTGTCGGACATGTGGTCGGCGCGGCGGCTGGTGTCGGCATCGGCGATCCTGGCCGCGCTCGCGACCATCGCGGTGGCGTTCTCTCCCAGCGGCGCCGTCGGCATCACCTTCCGCTTCATCACGGGCGCCGCGCTGGCATGCGTCTACCCGCCCGGGATGAAGATCGCCGCGGGGTGGTTCCGGGACGCCCGCGGCTGGGCGATCGGGGTACTGGTCGGCGCGCTGACGCTGGGGTCGGCCGCCCCGCACCTCGTGCGCTGGCTCGTACCCCCGGGTCACTGGCGCGCCGTTCTCCTCGTCGCTGCGGCGTCGGCGTTCGCCGGCGCGATGCTCGTGCGCCTCGTCCCGAACGACGGACCATACGCCGCGCCGTCGCCGCCGTTCTCGTGGTCGGCGACGCCGCGCATCCTGCGCGACCGCGCCGTGCTGTTCACGAACCTCGGCTACCTCGGGCACATGTGGGAGCTGTACGCGATGTGGACGTGGATGGCGGCGTTCGTGACCGCGAGCGAGACGGCGCGGTTCGCCGGTATGCAAAGCAGCGCCGACGTCCGCACGCGCGCCGCGCTCATCACCTTCAGTGTCGTCGGCAGTGGAGCAGTAGGGTGCTGGCTCGGCGGGAAGTACGCCGATCGCTTCGGGCGCACGACGATCACCAGCCTCGCCATGGCGGTCTCGGCGCTGTGCTGTCTCGTGGCAGGGTGGTTCTTCGGCGGGCCGCTCACCGGGCTTGTTCCGCTGCTGATCGTGTGGGGCATTTCCGTCGTCGCCGACTCGGCGCAGTTCTCGACCGCCGTCAGCGAGTTGGCACCGAAGGAGTACGTCGGCACCGCGTTGACGCTGCAGACGAGCTTCGGCTTTCTCCTGACGACCGTGACGATTTCGCTGCTGCCGCTCCTGGCGGACAGAATCGGCTGGCGCTGGAGCATGACGGCACTCGCTCCAGGACCGATTCTCGGGGTCGTGGCGATGCAGGCGTTGCGGCGCCAGCCGGAGGCGAAGCGGTTGGCGAACGGGAAGCGCTAGGGCACCGTCAGCAAGCCCACCATACCAGATCCGAAATCATCCGGCACTCGCGTGACACCGGCCGGGACGAACCATTCACCGCCGTCGATACGGATGCTGAAGCGATAGGTCCCTGCCGCGAGCGCCATCGGTAGCGTCCATGCCGCGAGGTCGCGCTGCGAGAGCGTGAGCGGCTGCCAGTCGGTAAAGTCCCCTTCGATCTCCACCGTTCGTGCCGCGGCATGGATCACGAATCCGCCGTCGTCCCGCAGCTCGGCGCTCACCGCAGGTGGATCTTCGGAGTCCGGAGCAGAATGATGGACCACCGGCCGCGGCAGCGTGAGCGGCGGTGTTGAGGCGCGGCTCGGTAGGGTGGTCAGTCGCAGGGACAGCGTCACGTACCGTCCGGCGACGCTGCCGCGCGTCGGATCGGTCGGGTACCGTCCACCGGCCAGAACCAGGGCGATCCACGGAGCCACCGCGTAGCTCCCGCTGGCCTCTCCATACACTCCATGGCCGCCGCCCCGGCTCCACACCCGCGCGCCGAGCGACCCGTCGAAGGTGAAGTGGCCGCGCGCTGCGCGCGTCGCTCCTTCGACATCCGTATAGGCGCTGTCCCCGACCCTCGAATAGCTCGCGTTGACCATCCAGATAGCGGTGAACTGTCTCCGCCACAGGCCCGCGAGCAGCGCGGCGACGGGACGCTGCGCGTTCACGAAGGACGTGGTGCCGCCGGTGCCCCCGATCCACGCTCCGTTGGCTACACCGTCCAGGTGCAGTCGGCCGGTCAGGAGCGCATGCGAGAACCCGGTGAAGTCCCGGTACTGGCTCGCGCCGGCGAGGGCGGACAACTCTCCTGTCCAACGGCCCAGCGGGGCGCTGAAGAGCGAACCGGACATGTTGGCCTGCAGGCTGCGATTGCCGCTGGCGAACCGGAGGTAGGAGCCGTTGGCCACTACCAGCGTGCGCGGGCTGGCCCACCGGAAGGACGGCGACACGGCGGCGGCCGTGCTGGGGAGAAAGCCGTCGTAATGAACGTTCGAAACGCCGAGATCGACGGCCGCTTTGACTTGGGCGACGAGCCTCGGTGCGGCGGCGGAGGAGCAGGCCACGACGGCCGTGACCGCCCACGCGGGGCGCCCGAAATTCACGGGCGGATCATCACACGATCACGGTTTGCGCGGGGCGTTCGGGTTCTGGGCGGCCGCTCCCGTGACATCGCGCAGCGTGGCATCGACGCGGACCGCCGCAGCGGCGGCGGGCGTCGCGCCGAGGGCGATGTCCCGCTCCACCGCGCGGCGGAAATCGGCGATTTGATCGTCGCGCGCGCGAGAGGCCAGTGCCAGCACCGCCGAAGCGGCGGAGTCGGGAGGCACACCGCCGACCACGAGGTCGGTCAGTGCGGCGAGCGCGACAGTGAGCGTATGGGCGCGCCGCTGCCGCAGCAGCGTCAGGTCTTCGACCCGGACCCCGGCGCGCAATGCGCTGGCGCCGGCGTCGAGCTCGGCGGGGGAGGACTCACGTCCCAGCGCCGCGCGCGCCAGGCCGAGCTCCCCCGTCAGCCGCCGCACTGCTGCGACGATTCGGTCGGGCTCGGCGTGCTTCGCCGCGCCCTCGAGCGCCCGCTGCACCAACGGCTCGACGGGGAGTCCCGCCGTGCGCGCCGAATCCATCACCGCGCCGACGGCGGCGAGGGTCGTGCTGTCGAGTCGATGCAGGAGACGCGGATCCTGGGCGTGCGCGGCGCCGGTCCCGAGCAACGTCGCGGCGAGCGCGAGTGTCGACACACGGTGCACCGTTGTCATGCGTCAGCCTCCCACGGTGACGACGGAGCTCGGCGTCCCGAAATCATCCGGCGCCCGCGGCGCCGAAGGATCGGCCAGCCAGCGCGCCCCGTTGACGAGGAACGCATAGCGGTGCCGGCCCGGCGGCAGCGGAAGGGTGACCGTCCAGAGCCGGCCGTCGCGCTC
>DATFTG010000299.1:0-4233 GCA_035262265.1 Gemmatimonadales bacterium | reverse complement strand
CCGACGGCAAGGTCGCCTGGCGGGCGGTGCCGTTCCGCGAGATCGATCCGACCGCGTACACGGAGTTAAGTGCGGCGATTGACAAGGTGGTGCCGCAAGAAGGACGGTAAGGGTTGTAGGAGACGGTAGGGGACGGTAGGGGAAACGGCCGGAGCGATTCAACGCCCCGGCCGTCTTGCTTTCACCCCTACCGTCTCCTACCGCCCCCTACCGTCTCCTACCACCTTTCGAAGCGCGGCCTCGATGTCCTGATCCTCTCCCAGTCCCGTATACACCACCTTCCCCTTCGCATCGAGCAGGACGATGTAGCTCGTGGACGGCGCCTGGAATGCGCGCACGGCGCTGCCGTTCGCGTCCCACAGAAACGGAAACGAGTGGGGCTCTTTGGCAAGGTGACGCTTCACGCTCGCCGGGGTCTCGTTGACCGCCACGGCGACGGAAACGAACGTGACCTTGTCCTGATGCCGCGCGTAAGCGGAGTCGAGCTGCGGCATCAGCGCGGCGCACAGCGGGCACCACGTCGCCCAGAACTCGATGAGCAGCGGCTTCTGGCCGATCAAGGCGCCGAGATTTACCGGGCGGCCGTCCAGGTCCTGGATCGTCACGGGCGGCGGGTTGGCGCCGAGCGCGATGCCCAGGTCCTGGCCGTCTTGAGCGAACGCCCGGCCTGGCAGCATGAGCCCGAGCAGGACAACGACGCCAACACTCCATACCCAATACCGGTTTGTCGTCACAGCGTCTTTCCCACTTGAATCAGGTAGTACTCCGCCACCAGTAGAAGAACCACCGCGGACAGCCGTTTGATCCACTCCATCCAGGGTCCCGGCTTCGGCAGCACGGTGAGCAGTCCCGAAAAGAGTCCCGCGGCCGCAAGCACCGCCGTCATCCCCAGGGAGAAGACAAAGAGATACACGAAGCCCAGCACGCCGCTGCGCGTCGCCGCAACCCAGGTGAGCACCGCTGCGAACGCCGGCGCTCCGCAGGGTGCCGCGACGATCCCCGAGGTCGCCCCCAGCAGAAACACCGCCGGGTAGGAGCCCCCCGACAACCCGGCGGCCCAGCTGGCGAGTCGCTGCGGCACGTTGACGGGAAACACGTCGAGCAGAGCAAGCGCGAACAGCACGAGCAGGTTGGCGATCCCGATGCGCACGTAGGGGTTTGACGCCACCGTGCCGAACAGGGTCCCGGTGAGACCCGCCGCAAGACCCATGATGGCGTAGAACAGCGCCAATCCCAGAACGTAGGTGAGGGTGCGCCCCACCACCCGGCTGCGCGGCGTCGCTCCACTCGCACTCGAGCCGCTGACGATCCCGACCGTGATGGGGATCATCGGAAAGATGCAAGGTGAGAGACTGGTCAGCAGTCCCGCGCCGAACAGCGCGACCAGCGCGGCGACGGGATGATCGAGGGAGGCGGTCGGCATCGATACAATCTACATTCCCTCCCCATGGTCACCGGCGCACTCGACGGCAAGCCGCGCTGTGCATGGCTCGGCGACAATCCGGCAATGATGTTGTATCACGACACGGAGTGGGGCGTCCCGTTGCGCGGCGATAAGCCGCTGTTCGCGAAGCTGATGCTCGACGGCTTTCAGGCCGGTCTCTCCTGGGCCATCATCCTGCGCAAGCGCGACGCCTTCCTGAAGGCGTTCGACGGGTTCGATCCCGAGAAGATGGCCCGCTATACGGCGGCTCGGCGGCGGAAGCTGCTGGCCGATCCCGGAATTGTCAGAAACCGGCAAAAGATCGACGCAGCCATCGGCAATGCCCGCGCTTACCTCGAGCTGCGCGACGCCGGCGTGCGCTTCGGCTCGTTCTTGTGGCAATTCGTCGACGGCGTGCCGAAACAGAACGCGTGGAAGTCGCTGCGCCAGATCCCCGCCAAGACGAAACAGTCCGAGGCGATGAGCAAGGCGCTGATCGAAAAGGGATTCCGGTTCGTCGGTCCGACGATCGTCTATGCCTTCATGCAGGCGGTAGGGATGGTGAACGACCACATCGTCACCTGCTACCGCCATCGCGAGCTGCGCGCCGGCTAGACTTCGAGTCCCATCTCTTCGAGGAACTGACTGCCACCGGCCGGTTTCTTGAAACGCTCCACCACACGAGTCAACACGAGCCGGTCCTTGGCGCGAGTCATCCCGACGTAGAGCAGGCGCCGCGACTCCTCGGTCTCGAGAACGCCTTCCTCCCCTGCGGCTCGCACGCCGGGGAGCCGCTCGTCCTCGACGCCCACGATGTACACCTGCGAGTACTCGAGACCCTTGGTGGAATGCAGCGTCAGTAGATTGACGCGCTCGGGATCGGTTTCGGCTTCGTGCGACGTGGAGAGCGCGACGCGCTCCAGCAGCTTGCCGATGCTGTCGGCCACGCTGTCGCCGGCGCTGGCGCCGACGAGCGCTTCGAGTCGTGCCAGGGCCACGGCGTAGCGGTCGCCTGGAGAGGGGGTGCGCCGCAGCCGGTCCATCTTCGCCTTGCCGCCGAGCCGGTCGATGATTTCCTCCACCGGCGGCGCTGCGAGCTCGGGGACGCGCTCCCGCTCGGACGCGTAGAACTCCAGCGCGTCGGAGTAGCGACCCAGCGTGTACGCCGGCACCAGATCGCGGAACATCTGCTCTTCTCCGGCCGCATCCGGGCGCGCCTGTCCCGCGAGCGCCAGGCCGAGACAGTCGAGCACCTGCACCTGCGCCGTCTTGCGAGCGCGCGCCTGCTGCAGCCGGGCGAGACGGTCGTAGACGGCGGCGAGGGTGCGGGCGTCGTCGAGCGCGTGGTGCTCGCGGCCCTTGTCGATGCCGAAGCGATCGGCGAGCGCCTCGAGCTTCGCGCTGCCGTCGGTGATGAGCGCGCGGGCGACCGGCAGCGAATCGAAGAACCGCAGGGATTCCACTCCCGGGAGCCCGCGCGCCAGCCGCAGCAGCACGGGAACGTCGAACCGTTGCGCGTTATGCGCGAGCAGCACGTGGTCGCCGACGAACCCCCGGAACGCGGGCCATACCGCCGCGAAGCCGGGCGCGTCCACGAGATCCGCCGCGGTGTAGCCATGCACCTCAGTCGCGCCTTCGGAGATGGGACGCCCCGGCCGGACGAGCGAGTGGAATTCGTCGACCACGGCCCCACCGGCCACCCGCACCGCCCCGATCTCCACCACATCGCAGCTCGCGCTGTCCTTGTCCGTCGTCTCGAAATCGAAGGCGACGAATTCGGGGAACGGGTCGGTGAGCGCCCGTGTCTGCACCAGCTGCAGCGCCTTGAAGGTCTGGAGGGGGGACGCGTGGAGGACGACGTCACCGGCTTCCGGTACGTCACCACGCAGCAGGTACCGGACCCGCTGCACCAGCTCGGACCGCACCAGGAGGGCGCGGACGCCGATGTCCGCCCCGCCGAGCTCCGGGATCCAGACGGTCTGTTCCCTGGCGACGGCGTCGTCGAGGGACGCCGCGAGCGCGACCACGTCCGGATCGGTGGCCGGATCGGTGAGGTCCTCGGCATGCTCCTCGAGCGTGTTGCGCCACTGGCCCATCCGGGACCCGAGGATCTCGAGAATGAGCCCGGGCAGCGTCTCGTGCGTGCGGGCCAGCGCACGGAGATTTTCGACTTGATAAATGAAGCGCCACGCCAGGCGGCGATCGGGGTCCCCTTGCGGTGCCCGCCGGGCGACCTCGCGCACTGCCGCGAGAAAATCGCCGCCGCCCGTGGCGCGAATGCGCTCCAGCAGCTGCTCGGGGAATACCCGCACCGCGAGCGCCTCGGCGGCGAGGACATCGCCGTCTTCGCGGATCACGCGCAGCGACGCGAGGACCTGGGCGATTACGGGGTCGTCGGTGAGGGAATGGCCGCGCGCGAGCCGGCACGGAATGCCCGCGCGCACGAATGCCTGCTCCAGCTCCTTGCCGATTTCGTGCACTCGGTAGAGGACGCCGATCTCTCCCCAGCGCATCCCGGCGGCGTGACTCGCCAGCACCTGTTCCACGATCCACGCCGCCTCGGCCTGTTCTTCCGGAAACTCCCGGGCGACGACCGGGACCGGGACGTCGCGCACCGCGACGATGTGCTTCCTGGGGAACAGCGCCTGGTTGCGCTCGACCAGGCGGCGCGCCACGCCGAAGATGGCGCGTGAGCAGCGGTGATTCTCGTCGAGCGCGATCGGATCGGCGACGGCGAAGTCGTTCCGAAAGTGATCGAGCACCCGCGGGTCGGCGCCCGTCCAGGAGAAGATCGACTGCTCGTCGTCGCC
>DATFTG010000298.1:0-14157 GCA_035262265.1 Gemmatimonadales bacterium | reverse complement strand
GCCGTCGCGCTCGGGGGGTCGCTCCTCGCCTGGAGCCCGTCGCATCGCCCGGCCTTTCCGGACGCCCAGCGCGGGGTGCACGTGGATTCGGCGCGGCATCTCGTGGTGATCACCATCGGCCCGTTCGCCGTGCCGCCTGCGCCGCCGGTCATGAGCCACATGGCGATGCACATGGAGGGGGGGGACAGTCTGGTAAAGCGCATCTACTGGCCGATGACGACGCTGCTGCAGGGGCTGCGCATGGAGATTCTCGACGCGTCCGGTCGCCCCCTCCCCCGCCGTCTCATTCACCATCTCAACCTCGTCAACTTCGATCGCCGCCAGCTGGTCTATCCGCTGGCGGAGCGCATGATGGGGTTCGGCCAGGAAACCGAAGACGTCTCGGTGCCGCGCAGCATCGGCGTGCCGATCACGGCGGGGCACCGCGTCGGCGTGTTCGTGATGTGGGACAACGAGACCGGCCAGACGCTGCGCGACGTGACGGTACGGTTGACCTTCAGCTGGGCGGCCGGGAACCTGCAGCCGCACCCGATCGCCGTCATGCCGTTCATCATCGACGCCAATCTCGTGGTCGCCGGCCACAACGTCTTCGACGTCCCGCCGGGCGGCTGCACGCGCCACTACGATTTTCGACTCCCCGTCGACGGCCACCTCGTCGCCGTCAGCGGGCATCTGCACGATCACGGGACGTGGGTCCGGCTGGTAGACAAGACGACGGGACGCGTCGTCGTCACCGTCAATGCCAGGAGCGACTCGACCGGCCACGTGACCGGCATGTCCCGCGAGCTGCTCGCGCTGCGCGGACAGGGCCCCCACTTGAAGGCGAATCACGAGTATCGACTCGAGACGCGCTACGAGAACGCCTCGGCCGACACGCTGCACGGCATGATGGCGCTGATGGTGGGTCTTTTCGCCCCGGACGATCCGCGCCGCTGGCCGAACATCGATCCGGGCGACGGCGACTACCAGAAGGACATTGCTGAAATGCTCGGGCCCGCCGGCTGGGGCGAGGCCACCAGCTCCAACTGAGGATCAGCCCAGGACTTCGCGGACCTTGCGCGCCAGTGTCTGGGGCGTGAACGGCTTCTGCAGGAAGGCGATCCCCGGCTCCAGCATGCCGTGCCGGACGATCGCGTCATCGGTATACCCCGACACGAACAACACTTTGAGATCCGGGCGGTGCTGCTTCAGCCGGTCGGCGAGCTGGCGCCCGCTCATCTCGGGCATGATCACGTCGGTGACGAGCAGGTGGATGGCGTCCGTGCTGGCCGCCGCCAGCTCCAGCGCCGTGTGGCCGTCGCTCGCCACCAGGACGGTGTAGCCGAGCCGCCTGAGAATCTCCTGGGCGACGGCGCGGACCCCCGAGGCATCCTCGGCGAGGAGGATCGTCTCCGTCCCACCATTGGTGAAGAAGGGGCGGGCTTCCGTGCTCGCCGCTGCGACGTCGCTGACCCGCGGCAGGTAGACCTTGAAGCTGGTCCCGTGCCCCTGCTCGCTGTACACCCAGATGTATCCGTTGCTTTGCTTCACGATGCCGTACACCGTCGCGAGCCCGAGCCCGGTCCCTTTTCCGATTTCCTTCGTGGTGAAAAACGGCTCGAACAGGCGGGCCTTGGTCGGCTCGTCCATGCCGCAGCCCGTGTCCGTGACGGTGACCAGGACGTAGGGCCCGGGCGCCACCACCGCGTGCTGCGCGGCATAGGAGGCGTCGAGGTCGATGTTGGCCGTCTCGATCGTCAGCTTCCCACCGTCGGGCATGGCGTCACGCGCATTCACCGCGAGGTTCATGATGACCTGCTCGATCTGCCCGGGATCGGCTGTCACGTTGCCGAGGTCGGGGGCGAGCGTCAGCTGCAGCGCGACGTCTTCGCCGATGAGCCGGTGCAGCATCTTCCCCGCCGCCGACAGTACGTCATTGAGATTGAGCACGCGCGGCTCGAGCACCTGCTGGCGGCTGAACGCCAGCAGCTGGCGCGTGAGCCCCGCGGCCCCGGTGGCGGCGCGCTGAATCTCCTCGAGGTCGGCGCGGCGCGGATCGGCCGCCGCCATTTCCTCGAGCAGCAGCTGGCTGTAGCTCGTGATGACGGTGAGCAGGTTGTTGAAATCGTGCGCCACGCCGCCCGCGAGGCGCCCCACGGCTTCCATTTTCTGCGCCTGCCGCAGCTGGGCTTCGAGCGACCGCGTTTCGGTCACATCTTCCTGAATCGCCACGAAGTTCGTGATCGTGCCGCTCTCATCCTTCACCGGAGCGATCGTCGCGGACGCCCAGTAGAGCTCGCCGTTCTTGCGGCGGTTCCGGTATTCGCCGCGCCAGGTCGCGCCGGACTGAATGGTGCTCCACAACTGCCGGTACTGCTCGACCGATGTCAGGCCCGACTTCAACAGCCGGGGATTCTTGCCGACGGCCTCGTCGGAGGAGTAGCCGGTGATTTCCGTGAACTTGCGATTCACGTAGACGATGCTGCCCGTTGGATCGGTGATGATGACGGCGGCGGGGCTCTGGCCGACCGCGGTGGAGAGCCGCCGGATCGTTTCATCGGCCCGCTTCAGGTCGGTGATGTCGCGAGCCACGCCGACGAGGCCGATGATCGTGCCCTGGGCATCGCGGCGCGGCGCCTTGGACACGAGAAAGCACCGGGAGCCGAGCTGAGTCGGGAGTGTTTCCTCGAACGTCATCGACACCCCTTCGTGCAACACCCGAACATCGCTCTCCTGCACGAAGCGCGCGACATCGGCGGGGAACAGCGCCTCTGCGCCGCGTCCGACCACCTCCTGCGGCGTCACGCCAAACAGATGGGCCGTCGCCTGGTTGATCAGCAGGTAGCGGCTGTCGGTCCCTTTCACGAACACCGGGTCGCCCATCCCCTCGATGACCGACTGCAGCAGCTCCTGACTGGCGCGCACCTCGCCCACGGCGCGGCTCAGGGCGAGCGCCTGGCCGATCTGGCCCCCGATGGCCCCGGCGAATCCGACCCATTCCCCAGAGCTCAGCTCGCGCGAGTGGGAGGCGAGCAGCAGCACGCCGAGCGACTCCTCGCGGTGGAACACCGGAGTCAGGAGACAGGCCCGCAGACCGAGCCCGCGCAGGAACGACGCCGCGACCTCGGCGGGGAGGTCCCCGGACGGAATCAGCAGCGGCGCCCGGGTTTCCAGGGTCCGGCGGAACAGCTCGGGATGGCCGAACGCCGATACGACTCCACTCCCGGACTCCTCGCCGATGCCGGCGGCGGCGAGCACGCGGATCGCGCCGTCGGCGACCACATAGAACACGCCCACCGACAACCCGGCCGCATCGATGCAGCGGTGCAGCGTGTCGCGCACGATCGCATCGAACGAATCGTGTCGCGCCAGCGCTTCCGCCATGCCGCCGAGCACGGCGAGCGCAGCCGCCTGCACGGTGGCCCGCTGCAGGAGCTCGGCTTGCTGTGCCTGGCCGAGCGGGACCTCCGCATGTCGCCCGTCGCGCCCACGCTCTGCGAACCCGCGCACGATCTCGCGCAGCCGCACCGGCTCGACCGGTTTGATGAGATACGCTTCGAATCCGGCGGTGAGCGCCCGGGCCTCCTCGCTCGGCAGAAACCCCGTCAACGCGACGATCGGCACGCGATCCGCACCCGGGACTTCCCGCAAGCGACCCACCAGATCGATTCCGCTGACATCACCGAGAAATAGATCCTGCAACACCACGGTGGGTCGCTCCCGCTGCATCACGGCGAGCGCGGTCGCGCCATCCGGAGCTTCCAGCACGCGACAACCGTCTGCGCTCAGCACGGCGCGGATGACATCGCGGGTGACGGGGTTGTCTTCGACGACCAGAACGGTCGTCGGGGACTCGCTCATGTGCGTGCGGTGGGGTGCAGCATTGAGGAAACGACGCCGGGGAGACGGCGCGTATCGAGGGGCTTCGCCAGATATCCGTCACACCCGGCGGCGCGCATTCGCTCTTCGTCCCCCGCCATCGCATAGCCCGTGAGGCCGACGATGCGGATATCGCGCATCGAAGGGTTGGCCTTGAGCATGCGGGTCAGCGTCAGGCCGTCCATCCCCGGGAGCTGGATGTCCATGAAGATGAGTCGGGGCCGGAAGTCGTGCAGCACCGCGATGGCGTCATTGGCGTCCATCGCGACCCGTACGCGGTACCCTTCGCCCTCGAGCAGGTCCCGCATCAACTCGAGGTTCAGATCGTTATCGTCCACTACCAGGATCGATTCCCCGGCCATGCGGCACCTCATCCAGTCGGAACGCACCAAAAACGGGCCGTTCCGTTCGATCGTCCAGCGAACGTGGGTTGGAGCAGGGCTCCAACTATTTGATAATCGGGTTGTGTTCGGCCATTGGAAGAGTGCTGATACTCTGTCAGCATTTGTCCTACAGACGGGATTCCCCTGAAGACACCTTCTTTCAGGCGGTCAGGCCGTACTGTAACACGTAACGGATCAATTCCGCGCTGGTCTTGAGCCGCATTTTTCGCAGCAGGCGGGCCCGGTGGGTGCTCACGGTCTTGGGTGAGACGCCCAGCTCGGTGGCGATCTGCTTCACGCTCTTGCCGAGCCCGATCATGCACAGCACCTCGTATTCGCGGCGCGAGACGCGTTCATGTGGCAGGCGCGGCGCATTGCCATCGAGCGCGGCGGCAGCGCGCTCCGCGACCGCCGCCGTCAGGTAGCGCCCGCCCCCCGCGATCTGCTTGATCGCGTTGATGACCTCATGCGGGGGCTGTTGCTTCGTGAGGTAACCGGCGGCCCCCTCTTTCAGCGCCCGCACGGCGAACTGGTCCTCTCCGTGCATCGTGACGATCAACACCTCGACCCGCGGGAACGCGCTGCGCAGCAGACGCAAGAGACCCGGGAACGGCGCGCCCGGCATCGTGATGTCGAGCAGCACGACGTCCGGCTCCGTGGACCGCAACACCGCCACCGTCTCGTCGCCGTCGGCGGCTTCGCCGACGACTTCGATCTCGGGCTCGTCGGCCAGCACCTGGCGCAGCCCGGCACGCACCAGTGGATGATCGTCGGCGATCACGACACGGATCATCCCTCCCTCCGACGCCCTGGGCCAAGCGGCAGGCGCAGATCTACGACGGTGCCGCCGCTGTCGCGTGCCCGCCACTCGACCGCGCCATCCCACAGCAGGGCACGCTCGCGTATGCCCACGAGGCCGAGCGCCTGCGGGCTCGCGATTTCCGCGGCGGTGATGCCGCGCCCGTCGTCACTGATCAACAGCTGCAGCTCGTTGCGCCGGAACCTGAGGGCGACCACGACCTCGCGGGCCGCGGCGTGCCGCGCCACGTTGGTCAACGCCTCCTGCAGTATGCGGAACACATCGGTCGAGCGATCGGCGTCCACCGCCGGGGGATCGGGCGGCAGCTCGTGGGTACAGGGAATTCCCGTGCGCCGCGTGAATTGTTGCGTCTCCCACTCGATCGCGGCGAGCAGGCCGAGGCTGTCGAGCACCGCGGGCCGCAGCTCCGTCGCCAGGGTGCGCACCCGTCCGATGGAGGTCTCGATCAAGGCCGCCATCGACCGGGTCTTTTCCTCGAGCATCACGTCTTCGTCCTTCAGTCGGGCGCGCAGCCAGGCCACGTCGAGATGCAACGCGCTCAGCGCCTGGCCCAGCTCGTCGTGAATCTGGCGCGCCATGACGGCGCGCTCCTGCTCCCGAACGCTGCGCAGCCGGTGCGCCAGCTCGCGCAGCTGCTCGTGCGAGGCCAGCAGCTCCTCCTCCGTCCGCTTGCGTTCGCTGACGTCGCGCGCGACCCCGAGCAGGCCGATCGGCGTGCCGTCCGGGTCTCGCAGCACTACCCGCTTCGAGTGGACCCACACCGTCGATCCGTCCTTGCGCCGCCGCTGCCATTCGCCGATGGCATCCTCGCCCCGCAGCACATGACTACGGTCCTCGGCAAGCTGCGCCGCGTGATCTCCCGCGTCCGCGTACAGGATCGTCACCGACCGGCCCAGCATCTCTTCCTTCGTGTAGCCGAACAGTTCTTCCGCCCCCTGATTCCAGAACTGCACCCGCCCCTCGAGATCGGCCACCACAACGGAATCCCGCACAGTGCTCAGGATGATCGACTGAAAGGTGAGTCTTTCCTCGATGCTCCGCCGTTCGGTAATGTCCCGGACGAAGGCGCCGAAGAGTGTTTCCTCGTTCTGCTCGATGGGTGTGATCGTCAGCTCGACCGGGAACTCCCAACCGTCGCGTCGCCGGGCTGTTATCTCGACCCGTCGGTTGATGAGCTTTCCCTCGCCCGTCGCGCGGTAGCGGGCGAGTCCCTGTTCGTGCCGCGCCCGGTCGCGCTCGGGGACGATGGTTTGCGACAACCGCTGCCCCACGGCCTCGGCCTCCATCCAACCGAACATCGTCTCCGCCCTGCTGTTCCACATGCGGATGACGCCGGCGGCGTCGATCAGAATAAACGCATCGAGCGACGCATCGAGGATCGCTCGCAGGGTAGGCTCGGACTCCCCCAGCGCCGTGGGGAGGTCGGGAGGCGGCAGTCGTTGCGGGGTGGCGGGCATGGAAGCGGCACCATCAGAATAGGGCCCTTCGGAGACCTCGCAAGGGGGTTACGACCAGCCGATCAGGAGTTTCCCGGTGCTGCGGTTGTCCCGCATGCGCTGGAATGCTGCGCCGGCCTGCGCCGGCGCACAGACCGCGTCGACGACGACGCCGAGCCGGCCGTCGTCGAATCCCGGCAGCACTTCGGTGCGGAACCGGGCAACCAGGCGCGCCTTCTCGGCCCGGCTGCGGGCGCGCAGCGTCGAGCCGAGGACCGTGGCCCGCTTGCGCATCAACACCGAGAGATCGATCTCCGGCCGCGCACCGCCCATCGTCGCGATCACCACGATCCGGCCGCCGGTGGCGAGGACCTGGAGATTCTGCTCCAACAGCGAGCCCCCGACCGGGTCGAGGACGACGTGGACCGCGTCTCGTCCCCAGACCTTCTCGATCTCCGCGGGGACGTCATCGCGCGACGAGACGAGCGCGGGCGAGGCCCCCACCCGCTCGAGCGCCGGCACCTTCTCGGGGCTGCGGGTCGTCGCCGCAACCTCGGCGCCGAGGAAGCGCGCCAGTGCGATCGCGGCGAGGCCGACGCCCGAGGCCCCGGCATGCACCAGCACCCGTTGACCGCGCTCGAGTCCCGCGGTGGCGACGAGATTCACGAAGGCGGTGAGATAGGCCTCCGGGATCCCGCCCGCGGTGACGAGCTCGAGCGATGGCGGCGCGGGGAACAGCTGGCCCTCGGGGACCGCGGCGTACTCGGCGTGTCCGCCCCCCGCCACGAGCGCGCAGACCGGCGCTCCTGTGTCCACGGTGTGCCCGGACAGCTCGAGTCCCAGAATGTCCGGCTCTCCGGGAGGCGGCGGATAGCGTCCGGCGATCTGGGAGAGATCGGCGCGGTTCAGTCCCGAAGCGGCGACGCGCACGAGTACCTCGCCCGCGGCGGGACGCGGCGTCTCGCGCTCTGCGAGCCGGACGAGGTACTTCCCGTCGCGCTCGGTGACCTCGAGGTACCGCATCAACTGCGCAGCACGACGACTACTGCGACGACGGCGATGACCAGCCCCAGCGCGATCTTCGCGCCCGCCGCCACCGCCCGGCCGAGCATCGCCCCCCACCCCGCCCGGACCGCGACCCCGGCGTGTCGCTCGCGCGTGTACTCGAACAGCGCCGCGCCGGCGAACGAGCCGATAAAGGCTCCGATGACGCTGCCGATCACCGGCACCGGCACTCCCACGATGGCGCCGACGATCCCGCCGATCAGCGCTCCCCATCCCGCCCGCCGCGAGCCGCCGTACTTGGTCGCGAAGCGGAAGCCGAGCCACCACTCGACGATCTCCCCCACGAACGCGAGGCCGACGACGAGCGCGATGATCCAGGCTCCGACGGCGTGGAAGCCGGTGAGCCATCCATAGCCGATCACGCCGAGCACCATCATCCACAGGCCGGGCAGTCCGAAGGGGACGAGCACGAGGCCCGCCACGAGGCAGACGATCAGCAGGGCGGTCGCCACCTACTGCCGCGCCTCCCGGGGAGCGGTGAGATCGTGCTGGGTGATGACGTAGTAGTTGGGATCGACGCGGAATGTCGCGGGATCCTTGAGCTGCACCGTGGCGTGCTGCCACGCCTCCGTCGGGCGAATGGGGCTGTAGCCCGAATCGGTGAGCGTGACCCGCAGCGGCATGTCGAAACCGGGTACGACCTTCGTCCAGCGGAATGTCAGCGTCGAGTCGACGAGCGTGTACTCGAACACCGGGACGTCGGTGGTCGTGAGATACTGTTGAAACACCTTTGCGAGATCGACGCCGGTCTGACGGCTGATGTAATCCTGGACCTGTTTCCCGGTCACCGTCTGGTGCCAGAAGGTGTGATTCAAGCCGCGCAGCGTCTCCCGCCATTTGGCATCGTCGCCGACGATCTGACGGATCGTGTGCAGCATGTTGCCGCCCTTGTAGTACATGTCGCCGGAGCCTTCGTCGTTCACGCCGTACTGCGCGACGATGGGGCGGTCGTTGCGGACGTTTCTGCGCGTGCCGATCACGTACTGCGCCCCGGCGTCTTTCCCGGCAAGACACTCGGTGTAGAGATTCTCCGAGTAGTTGGCGAAGCTCTCGTGCACCCACATGTCGGCCTGATCCTGCATCGAGATGTTGTTGCCGAACCACTCGTGCGCGCTCTCGTGCACGATGATGAAGTCCCATAACAGCCCCAGACCGGTCCGCGAGAGGTCGCGCCCGAGATACCCGTTCTGGTAGTGGTTGCCGTACGCCACGGCGGTCTGGTGCTCCATCCCGAGATGCGGCGACTCGATCAGCTTGTACCCATCGGTATACCACGGATACGGGCCGAACCAGGATTCAAAGCACTTGAGCATCGGCGGCACCTGCAGGAACTCGCGCCGAGCGACATCGAGGTGGTAGGCGAGCGGCCAGAAGTCGAGCGTCAGCGGCCCCGCCTCGCCGTCGTAGATCATGCTGAAGTGGGCGTAGCGGGCGGCGCTGATCGCGACATCGTAGTTGTTGATCGGCCCGGTCGTGAACCATTCGTACGTCGTCGTGCCGTCGGCGTGCGGCGTCACGCCGCGCAGCCGTCCATTCGACACGTCGAATAGGGAATCCGGGGTCGTGATCGCGATGCGCTGGCTGTCGGGCTCGTCGGCGAGGTAATCCTTGTTGGGCCACCACACGGAGGCGCCGGTACCCTCGTTTGCGGTCGCGACCCATTGCTGGCCAAGGCTGTCACGCGCCCAGATGAGACCGCCGTCCCAGGGCGGCCGCTTCGCCACCACCGGCTTCCCGTGATAGTAGACGGTGACGGTGTGCCGCTCCCCCGCGCGCTGCCGCGCCGGTGTCGCGAACCAGGCGTTCCCGTCGCGCCGCAGCGCCAGGCGCCGTCCTTCCTGCACCATGCTGTCGACCAGCAGCGGCTCCTGCAGATCGATCTGGATCGCCCGGGACGGCTGCAGCACCTGGTAGGTGATGCCGTTCCAGCCGCGAATGGTGCTGTCCCGGGGGTCGACGGCGACGTGCAGGTCGTAGAACGAGACGTCCCACCAGGACCGCTCCGCCGTGTTGGAGCCGCGCAACGTATCGGCGTGCGAGAAGGGATGGGCCTGCGCAGCCACAATCCCGAACGGAGCAACGACGGCGGCGAGAACGAACGACCAGGGACGCATGAAAGGACTCCCGTGGTTGGTCTGGAACCGGGAAACTAGCGTGGTCGCCGACGTGACGAAACGCGAGGAAGGTTGCGACGTGCATTACGACTCGAGCTGCGGAACGAAACAAGCGCCCAGACGGGTGTTAACCCGCCGGGCGCTTTCTGCTGTGCCGATCTGTGCGGCATCCGCGCGATCTGTGGCGATGGGCCTGGGTAGAGTTGAACTACCGACCTCACGCTTATCAGGCGTGCGCTCTAACCACCTGAGCTACAGGCCCCACACGAAGCTTCACAAACTAACCCGCGGCCACACCTTCTCCAAGAGACGTGCAAATCGCGGATTGCCGCGCAGCGGATCGAAGGTCGCCTGTCGCATGTTGTCCCACAGGTCACTGCCCTCACTCGCCACCGCTTCGAGGTCACCGATTGCGCGATCGTAGTCTCCCAGGGCCACTTCCGCGCTCGCCACCGCCACTCGCCGATCAAGATTTCCATCGGCCGTCGTCGCCCGTGCAAGCAGCGCCCGAGCGCCCGTCACATCGCCCAGCCGGGCCGTCAGCTCGGCCGCATACGCCAACGTGCGCAGGCTGTCTCGACCCGCCACCTCGGAGACGATTCTCGCGGTCGTGCGCCGAGCCGCCGCTGTATCGCCGCGGCGCAAATCGATATCCGCGCCGAGGTGGTGCTGCCAGGCCCCGCCCCAGCCCGCAGCCTGAGAGTCGGCGGCGATGCTGTCGAGCAGCGCGCCCGCTTCGAACACGCGCCCCTGATCGCGCATCAGCCGGGCGAGCCATTCGACCGCGTTCAAGAGCGTCGGGTCCAGCGTGTGCGCGAGCCGCAGATGGCGCTCGGCTTCGACCTGGTTGGTCGTCCGATGTCGCAGCGCAGTACCGTAGTGATACTGGGTCTCCGCGTCGGTCGAGTCGAGGGTCACGGCGCGCCTGTACGCTCGCAGGGCGTCCCACCATTGCCGGTCACGCAGATCGAGCGCGATCCCATGGGCCATCCACGCTGCGCCACTGGCGGAATCCAGGGCCAACGCGCGATCGGCCGCTCGCGCGCCCTGCGCCAGCAGGCTGTCGGGATTCAGCTGCGCGTTGTCGCGCGGATAGGATGGGACCAACAGCAGCGCTTCGGCCAGCCGCGCCCAGGCGGAGGCGAATGTCGGGTCGAGCTGTACCGCGCCATCGAGCTCGTACACCGCGTGCGCCAGGTTGTCGTCGATGGTGCGACGGGCAAGGAGCGCAGTCCCGCGCAAGTAGTGCTCCCACGCCACCGCATTCGACGTGGAGCGCCGCGCGAGGATGGCTCGATCCGCGGGGCCGAGACGCCCGGCGATCGCGGTGGCCGCCGCGCGCGCGACGCTCGATTGCACATCGAGCAAATCACCGCTCGACCGATCGAATACCTCCCCCCACACCCGCTGGCCCGTGCCGTTTGTGCTCGCCAGCTCGGCCGTCACGACCAGCCGCTGGCCGCTGCGGCGGATCGTGCCGCTCACGATGTACGCCACCGAGAGCGCGCGACCGACGATGACCGGGTCGGGCGTCCGGCCGCGCAGCCGGAGCACCTGACCGCGCGTCGCGACGCGCAACGGCTCCACCTTGCCGAGCTCGACCATCAACTCTTCGCTGAAGCCCTCGGCGAGCATCGCGTCCGTGGTATCGTGGGAGAGATTCTCGAAGTACAGCACGGCGACCGAACGTGGCTGCGGAGCGTCGTGGCGTGCGCAGGGAGGAGCCGACCCGTCGGAACATTGCGCGGACACCGTCCCCGGGACTCCGAGGAGCAGGGTAACGAGCAGCATCGCCCCGGCACGGACAGGCATCCGTAAGCCGGGGCCAGCTAGCATTCAATCAGCGCGGGTATAAGAAGGAAGAAATCGGCAGGCTGCCGACGCTCCGGTAGGCAGGGTCTCCCGGCCCTGGCCAGTACGGCGGCGTCGGAGCCTGCCGGTTGTTTCAGTCCCACTCCCGCTTCGGTCCCTTGCGGGGGCGGAATCCGTCCTCGTCTTCATCGTCGAATTCGTCGTCGAGGTCGTCGTAGTCGTCGAGATCCTCGAGATCTTCCTCGTCCAGATCTTCTTCGTCCAGCTCGTCGTCGAAATCTTCGTCGAGATCCTTGTCTTCTTCGAAGTCCTCAAACTCCTCGTCGATGTCGTCGCCGCGACGCTTGAGCGACCACCCCATCGACGTTTCCGCGGCCAGCATTGTCACCCCCGGCTGAGGTTCACGTTTGAGCGTCTCGCCTCGACCTACTCGTCGAGCGCCCGCAGGGTGCGGGCCAGCTTGCGCCGCGCGGTGGCTCCCAGCTCGCGCTTGCGCAGCCGCACCGAGGTCGGTGTCACCTCGATCAACTCGTCGTCCTCAATGTACTCCAGCGCCAATTCCAGCGTGATCTGCCGCGGCGGCTCGAGAATCACCATCTCATCCGACGCCGTCGTGCGCATGTTGGTCAGCTTCTTTTCCTTCGACGCGTTCACGTCGAGATCGCCGGGCCGCACATGCTCGCCGACGATCATCCCTTCGTACACGGGATCGTTCGGCTTCACAAACATGGTGCCCCGCTCCTGCAAATTGAAGAGCGCGTACGCGACCGCCACGCCCTCCCGGTCCGCCACCATCACACCCCGGCTCCGTCCCGTCAACGGGCCGGCCCACGGCCCGTAGTCGAAGAACCGGTGATGCATAGTCCCCGTCCCCCGGGTGTCCGTCAAGAACTCCGAGCGGTAGCCGAGGAGGCCGCGCGCCGGGATGCGGAACCGCAACCGGATCGTCCCCACCCCGGCGTTTTTCATGTCGACCAGGTTGGCACGGCGCGGCCCCAGCTTCTCCATCACCACACCGAGGTACCCCTCGGGGCAGTCGATCATCAGCTCTTCGTAGGGCTCGAGCTGCTCGCCGTCCTTCCCCTCACGGGGGATGATGCGCGGCCGGCTCACCTGGAACTCGTAGCCCTCGCGCCGCATCGTCTCCATCAGAATGCCGAGATGCAGCTCGCCCCGGCCCGAGACGGTGAACGTCTGCGGGTCGTCGGTGTCCTCGACCCGCAGCGCGACGTTGCGCTCCAGCTCCTTGTAGAGCCGGTCGCGCAGCTGCCGCCCGGTGACGAACTTCCCTTCGCGGCCCGCGAACGGGGAGTCGTTCACGCGGAAATCGACCGAGATCGTCGGCTCCTCGACGGCGATGCCCGCGAGCCGGTCGAGGTGGTCGGGCGCGGTGACCGTCTTGCCGATCTCCACGCCGGCGAGTCCCGCGAGCGCCACGATCTCCCCTGCCGCCGCCTCCTCGAGCTCCACGCGCTCCAGCCCCTCGAAGCCGAACAGCTTCACGACGCGCGCCTGCTCGAACGTGCCGTCGCCCACCGGACCGGCTTCGCCCAGCGGCAACAGCGCCACGTTGTCTCCCACGCGCACGCGCCCGCGCTCGATCCGCCCGATGCCGATCCGTCCGAGATAGGACGAGTAGTCGAGCGTCGAGATCAGCATCTGGAACGGTCCCGTGGGATCACCCGCCGGCGGCGGGACGGTCGCGAGGATGGTCTCGAACAGCGGCACGAGATCAGTGCCGGGCTGCGCGAGATCGGGGGTGGCGATCCCGCGGCGGCTCGACGCGTAGAGGAAGGGACAGTTGAACTGCTCCGGGGTCGCCTCGAGATCGAGGAACAGCTCGAGCACCTCGTCGTGGACGCGGAGCGGCTCGGCGTCCTGACGGTCGATCTTGTTGATGACGACGATCGGCTTCAGGCCGAGCGCCAGCGCCTTCCCCGCGACGAAGCGCGTCTGCGGCATCGGCCCTTCAGCGGCGTCGACGAGCAGCAAAAAGCCGTCGACCATCCGCAGGATGCGCTCGACCTCGCCCCCGAAGTCCGCGTGTCCCGGCGTATCGACGATGTTGATCTTCGTCTCGCCCCAGCGTACCGCGGTGTTCTTGGCGAGAATCGTGATCCCGCGCTCCGCCTCGATCCCAGTATCGAGAAAGCCGGTGGCGCCGTGGCGCAGCGCTCTGGCCTGCTGCAGCAGCTGCGAGACCAGCGTCGTTTTGCCGTGATCGACGTGGGCGATGATGGCGATGTTGCGAATCTGCAAGGGATTGCGTCCAGACGGGGTGCGTGGTGAGCGGGCAGTATAGGGAGGGCCCTAGTCGCAGGTCAAGTCCTTCTCCATCTGCACCGTGACGTGATGGATCCCCAGGGCGCGGAGGCGCTGTTGCGCGTCCTCCAGGATGCGCTGGTTGTCCCCCGGATTCCGTACCACAAGATGGCCGCTCATGGCGACGACGCCGCTCGTGAGCGTCCAGACGTGCAGATCGTGCACCGAGCTCACGCCCGGCAGTCCGGCGAGCACGTCGTGCACGCTCGTGAGGGCGATGTGGGACGGCGTCGCCTCGAGCAGGACGTCGGCGCTCTCGCGCACCAGGCGCCAGGCGCCGTTGAGGATCAGCACGCCGATCAGGATCGAGATGAGCGGATCGGCGAGATGCCACCCGGTGAGCAGGA
>DATFTG010000297.1:0-14365 GCA_035262265.1 Gemmatimonadales bacterium | reverse complement strand
TCTCCGCCTGGCCGGGCACGATCCCCGGCGGGCGCACGATGACGCGGATGCGGTACGGGCCGGCGATTCCTTCGAAGAACGTATCGGGGCTGCCGACGTGGGCGCTCGCCATGAGCAGCACCGCGGCGGCGAGCAGCGTGCCCGGCCAGCGGCCGGTCCCCGCTCTCATCGCCGTACGCGCGCCATCCAGGCGCCCCACCACAAGCCCAGCCGGGAGCCGGCGACGGCAATGGCGATGGCGGTCACGACGCCCGGGAGCGTCAGCGGGTTGGTGCGCGCGTCCCAGAACTCGTGCTCCCAGCCGCGCAGCAGCACGTTGTAGTTCCAGCGCTGGGCGCCAAACACGAAGTTCTCGCTCGCCGGACTGACGAGGTAGATCGACCAGTACCATTGCACGGCCAGGAGCAGCAGCACGAATCCGATGCCGATGAGGGCCGATCGCGCCCAGTCGTTCTCCGGGCCGCGGCGCAGCACGAGGTCGATGGCAACCGCCGGGACGACGAGCAGGATCGGGAACGGCGGCGGGACGAAGTGGCTCACCGCGTTGTAGATCGGCGCCAGCTTCGGCGTCGCAGGAAACAGCGGCAGCACCCAGAGCATGACGATGTTCACCGCCATGTAGACGGCCGCGGCGGTGGTGGCGGGCCAGCGCAGCGTCGAGGTGCGCGCCGTGGCGACGAGCAGGATCGGAAAGGCACCCGCGCAAATCTTGTAATACGCCGCCGTGTGCGCGTGGTTGGGGAATCCGATCGACTCCATCCACATGACGCCCAAGTTGGCGACGAGCAATCCCGCGGCGTAGACGAACCACCAGCGGTACGCGCGCAGGTTGGGGTCGTCCGCTGCGGCATCGTTCTGCCGCGCCGCCAGCATCAGCAGGGCGCCGACCTGAATACCGGTGAAGCCGAGGGCCAGGAGCACGTGGGGCGGCGAAAGAATCTTCACGTCGAGCCCGTATGCGTTATGCCACCAGTTGTCGAACGGCGCGGAGGTGATCATCGCGATCGCCCCCCAGATCGACACCCAGGCCCCGAGCGGTCCCCGGAATCCCCAGAAGCGCACGCTCGCGCGGCGCTCCGTTTCGGTCCCGGCGAAGGTGGTTCGCAGCACCAGCCACCCGCACGCGACGCCGGCGACGATGCCGCCGAGGTAGATCGCCATGTGTGCCGGCGTCCAGAAGCTGTCGCGCCCGACGGAGCGATGCCATGAAATGTCCCAGATCACGCCGACGACGACGCTCGTCGCGGCGAACAGCACCGCCGCGAGGTGCGGCGGGAACGACGGCCGCGCTGCGGCCGTCGCGCGGGGGACGGCGTCGGCAGTCGTCACAGTCATGGCAGGACTCTAGCGTGATACATGAGGTGACGCCATCGTTAGGCCGCCTCGACGGGAGCAGCCGAGTGAGATCCGGACTGTTGTCCAAGGAACGAATCATCGCGAGGCCGGGTTTCAACCGCTGGCTCGTCCCCCCGGCGGCCCTCGCCATTCATCTCTCCATCGGCATGGCCTACGGCTTCAGCGTATTCTGGCTGCCGCTGTCGCGCGCCATCGGGATCACCGCGGCGGCGCCCGGCGACTGGAAGATCAGCACGCTGGGGTGGATGTACACGCTCTTCTTCGTCTTCCTCGGCTCTTCGGCGGCGGTGTTCGGCCGCTGGGTGGAGCGCGAAGGCCCGCGCAAAGCCGGCGTCGCGGCGGCGTTCTGCTGGGGCGGCGGCTTCCTGATCTCCGCACTCGGCGTGCAGCTCCATCAGATCCTGCTCCTGTGGATCGGCTCGGGGGTGATCGGCGGGTGTGGCCTGGGGTTGGGATACATCTCGCCGGTGTCGACGCTGATCAAGTGGTTCCCCGACCGGCGCGGCATGGCGACGGGAATGGCGATCATGGGCTTCGGCGGGGGAGCGATGATCGGCTCGCCGCTCGCCAACCTGCTGATGAATCACTTCAAGACCCCGGCCTCGGTCGGCGTCCAGGAAACCTTCGTCACGATGGGCGTGATCTATTTCGTGGCGATGCTGGCGGGAGCGTTCGGCTACCGCCTGCCGGCGCCCGGGTGGCAGCCGCCCGGGTGGACGCCGCCGGCGCCGCAGCAGCAGGGGATGATCACCGCGCGCCAGGTGCACGTGAACCAGGCGGTTCGGACGCGGCAGTTCTGGCTGCTGTGGGTCGTATTGTGGATGAACGTGAGCGCCGGCATCGGCGTCATCGGCATGGCTTCCCCGATGCTGCAGGAGGTGTTCGGCGGCAGGCTGATCGGCGTCGCCGGAGCACTGCACGAACTCAGCGAAGATCAGAAGACGCAGGTCGCCACGATCGGCGCGGGCTTCGCCGCGCTCCTCAGTCTGTTCAACATCGCCGGGCGGATCTTCTGGGCGTCATTGTCGGACTACCTGGGGCGCAAGCGGACCTACTTCATCTTCTTCGCGCTGGGATTCGTGCTGTATTGCTCCGCGCCGTCGGCCGGCCGGGCCGGGGTGGTGCCGCTGTTCGTCGCCGTGTTCTGCGTCATCCTGACGATGTACGGCGGCGGCTTCGCGACGATCCCCGCCTATCTCGCCGACATGTTCGGCACGGTGCACGTGGGCGCCATCCACGGCCGGCTGTTGACGGCGTGGTCCGCCGCCGGGATCCTCGGTCCGATTCTCGTGAACTACATCCGGGAATTCCAGATCGACCGCGGCGTGCCCGCGGCTCAGGCGTATAACACGACGATGTACATCCTCGCCGGCCTCCTGGTCATCGGCTTCATCGCTAATGCCCGCGTGCGGCCGGTGGCGGAGCGGTACTACATGACCGACGAGCAGCTGGCCCAGGAGCTCGCGGCCAGGCGCTGACGGGAACGGAGGAATGATGGAAAAACCCGGCGCATCGAGCTGGGCGACGGTGGCCGTCGCGTGGCTGCTCGTCGCCATTCCGCTCGGGTGGGGGATCTACAAGACGCTGCAGACGGCCGTGAAGCTGTTCCGCTAGGCTCCCGGTGCCCGCTCCACGCGGTAGGCTTCCATCGCGAAGTACTCCGGCAGCCCGAGCTTGTCGGCGTGCGCGGCGGTTTCCACGTTGCGCGCCTCGACGCGCTGCCAGAATTCGCGCTCGTCGTGGCCCCCCGGAAACGGCATCGTGTCCTTCTGGGACTGGTGCTTGAAGATCGCCAGAATCTTGGCCCGCAGCTCGTCCTGCGACAGCGGCACCAGCACGTTGGCCTCGGTGATCGGCCATTCCTGCCATGCGCCGCGGTACAGCCAGACCTCGGGCCGGATGGCGGGGAGGCGCTCCAGCGCCTGATCGATCGCCGCCTTGCACATGCGATGGGTGCCGTGCGGATCGGAGAGGTCTCCGGCGACGAACGCGTAGTCGGGTCGCACCTCCTCGAACAGCCGCTGGACGATCGCCACGTCGGCTTCGCCGATGGGCAGCTTGCGAACCTCACCCGTCCGATAGAAGGGCAGATTGAGGAATCGGGCCGACTTGGCCGTCAACCCGACGGCTTCGAGCGCCGAGATCGCTTCCGATTCCCGGATGTAGCGCTTCAGGTCCTGCACGACCGGGAGGTCGACGTCACCGGGCTTCTTGCCCGCGAAATTGGACAGCACCTCCTGCTGCACGCGCCCGACCTCCCTGGGATCGGCGCCGAGCGCCCGCGCGGCGCGCTCGGTGAAATCGAGCTGCCGCCGCACGTCATGATCGAACACGGCGATGTTGCCGCTCGTCATGTAGGCGACGATGATGTCGTTCTGATTCTCGGTCAGCTTGCGGAGAATGCCGCCCATCGAGATCACGTCGTCGTCGGGGTGCGGGGAGAACACCAGGACGCGGCGCTTTTCCGGCAGTTTGCGCCGCCCGCGGATCTTGTCGCGCAGCCGGTTGAAGATCTGGCCGTTGAGGGGACCCGGAGACCCGGCGCGCGCCAGCAGCGGGCTCAAATGGTGCTCGGTGTAGTCCGCCGACGTCAGCTTGAGGATCGCCTTTCCGGTCCGCTCGGCGAGCCACACGACGGCGCGCTCGACCAGCGCCGGCGTCCAATCGACGGGCCCGAGTACCCACGGCGTGTGGATGCGCGTCAGGTCCGCGGCGGCGGCGAGGTCGAGGTACACGGTGACGCCGGGATGGCCGTGCAGGAATGTCGCGGCGACGTCGGGGGAGGGCTCTCCTTCGACGGCGCGACGCACGATCGCCGCCTTGTGCTCGCCGGTGGCGATCAGCGCGATCTCGCGCGCCTCGAGGATCGTGGCCACGCCCATCGTGATCGCTTCGCGCGGGACGTTGTCTTCGCCGAAGAAGTCGGCGGCCGCTGCTTTGCGGGTGAGGCTGTCGAGGGTCACGATCCGCGTGCGCGAATCGGCCGCCGAGCCGGGCTCGTTGAAGCCGATGTGGCCGCTCTGGCCGATGCCGAGCAGCTGGAAATCGATGCCGCCCGCGGCGGCGATGGCGCGCTCGTAGGCGGCGCACGCCTCCGGGACACGATCGATCGGCGTGTCGCCCGCCGGGAGATGCACCTGCTCGGGTTTCATCCCGACATGGGCGAAGAAATTCTCCCACATGTAGCGCCGGTAGCTGTGCGGGCTTTCCGGCGACATCGGGTAGTATTCGTCGAGGTTGAACGTGACGACGCGGGAAAAGTCGACTTCTCCCGCCGCGTGGCGGCGGATCAGCTCGCGGTAGACGCCGAGCGGCGTGCTGCCGGTGGCCAGTCCCAGCACGCAGCGGCCGGTCGCGGCGGTGGCGCGCTGGATCGTGGCGACGATCCGGTCGGCCAGCAGGGTGGCCAGCTCGTCGGCATCGGTGACGACGACGGTACGGAGACGCTCGCGGTCGCGGGGTCCCTCCACCACCTCGTCAGACCTTCACTTCGATGGCCGCGCCGCGCTTGTACCGGACGTAGAGCCAGGCCATCGGCACGATCAACAGGCCCGCCGCGAGAATCGTGAGTGCCAGCAGCACCGCGGCGAGCAGGACGCCGCGTTGCGACGCCTCGGCGGCGTCGAACAGCGCGGTATCCTGGTCGTGCAGCAGCACGATCATCGCCTGACGGGCCTTCGTCGTCGTCGCGGCGTCGGTCGAGGACAGCCCTTCGAGCACCTGCTGGACGAGATCCTTTTCCTGCACGTTGGCCAGCGACGCGCCGAACCGGGACAGCTCTCCTTGCAGCGCGTTGCGGATGCTGTCGCGCTGGGCGACGACCGCGGTCCCCTTGTACAGAGGGTCGGAGCTCGTCGCCATGCTTCGCCACACCTCGTAGCGGGCGTTGTAGCGGTGCAGCATTTCGCTCGCCTGCGCGCCCCGGGTGACGGTCGCGGACGCGTGCGCCAGCGACTGGATCAGGAGCACTCCGATGATCAGCGCCGCCACCAGCGTCGCCGCGCTGATCGTCACGGCGATGCCCGGTCGGATCAGCGTGTAGTCCTTCATGGCGATCGCGAAGGACGACCGGGGCATGGACATGCGCGGGGGAGGAGTCATGGACGCTCGCCTGGTGTCGGGTAGTGGTCGCCCCACGGTATCCGCGGCTTCCGGGGGTGTCAATACTACTGCAGCGCATGATCGAGCGCCTCCGCCGCGACGCGGATCGCGGCGGCGTAGCGGTCGATCGCCTGGGCGACCCGCGCCGCCTGGTCTTGCGCTTCCGCGGTGCGGCGCGCTTCCACCGCTTCGCGGATCCCCGGCATCGTCTTCACGCCGTATCCCGTGTACGCGCCCGGCGCGTAGACGAGATGCCGGAACCAGGGCCGCCGCGGCAGTCCGGCCGAATCGGCGAGCGCCTGCTCCGTGAGCGCGAGCTGGTGGTTGACCTGTGCGAGCGCGGCGGCGCGCCGATCCACCCCCACAGCCCCGTCCAGCGCGGCGCTCGACCGCTCCCAGACGGCCGCGGCACTGTCGAGATGCCCGAGCGCCGCACGCACCGCGGACAGGTCGAGTCCCTTCGTGGTGTCGTTGCCGCCGGCGAGCTTGGCGATCTCATCGGCGTACTTGTGGTAGGTGTGCGCCACGGCACGGAACTCGTATGGCAGGAGCGGCGCGTCGGCCATGCGCAGGATCGCCGTGGCCATCGTCTGGGCCTCGGTCACGCCGTAGACGTACCCGGTGTCGAGGAAGCGCTCGTAAAAGGTGTAGCTGTCGTAGATGGAATGGTAAATGCCGCTGTGCGCCGCGCCGCCATACCGGATGTCGAGCGCGGCCACGCCGAGGTGGTCGATGAACGCGGTGTAGTCCGATCCCGAGCCGAGCGCGCCGATGGTGAACGTCGTGTCGCTCGACGTGTCGTTCGCCGTGCGCTGCGACCGCTCGTGATCGAGCCGTGCCGCGAGCGCGCTCTTCGCGACTTTGGCGTCGGGAACGTCGCGCGCCACTTCCATCACGAACCGCTCCAGGGCGTGGGACCCGTTGACCTCGAGCCAGCCCGCGTCGTTGGTGTCGGAGTTGTAGTAGACGACGGCCTTGGAGCGCAGCTCGTCGGCGTGCGCCTCGGCCCACTCGGTGGAGCCGAGCAAACCCCATTCCTCACCGTCCCAGGACGCGAACACGATGGTGCGCGCGGGCCGCCATCCGGTTTTCATCAGCGCCGCGATCGCCCGTGCCGTTTCGTTCAGCGCCGCCTGTCCCGAGATCGGATCCTCGGCGCCGTTCACCCAGGCGTCGTGGTGGTTGCCGTAGATCACCCACTGATCGGGCCAGGTGGCGCCACGCACCGTCGCGATGACGTCGTAGAGCGGGCGGGTTTTCCAGTCGAAGCTGGTGACGAGGTGCACGCGCGCCGGACCGCTGCCGATGTGATAGGTGATCGCCAGCGCGCCGCGCCACGCCTCGGGCGCCACCGCTCCCTTGAGCGACCGTAACAGCGGCAGTGCGTCGCCGTAGCCGATGGGCAACACCGGGATCTTCATGAGCGTGGTCGCCTCGGCCTGCGTCAGGCGCCTGCCGCCCGGCACTGACGCCCAGCCGGGGCTCTCGGGATCCCCCGGATACTGCGGCATGTCCATCACGCTGCCGCGCTGCACGCCGGTCGCCGGGCGCATCGGTCCGGCGGGGTAGGGGTCGTCGACCCAGAAGCCGTCGTCCTTCGGATCCGAGTAGATGATACAGCCGATCGCGCCGTGCTCGGCGGCGACCTTCGGCTTGATCCCACGCCACGACTGCCCGTAGCGCGCGATCACGATCTTGCCGCGCACGCTGATCCCCAGGCTGTCGAGGATAT
Source organism: Gemmatimonadales bacterium (assembly GCA_035262265.1). Taxonomy (GTDB): domain Bacteria; phylum Gemmatimonadota; class Gemmatimonadetes; order Gemmatimonadales; family GWC2-71-9; genus DASTHG01. Next base: position 7,176 of record DATFTG010000297.1, on the reverse strand, counting down.
GGTAGTCCTCCGGACGGCCGTAATTCACGTAGACCAGCTCGCCCGTGACGTCGCCGTCGGCCGCGTAGGCGTTGAACGTCGGCAGCTGGTCGATCTGCCCCGAGGTGGGATCCCGAGCGAGTGCCGGCTCACGCAGCAGCGACACGTATCGAGTCGGCGCGACGAGCTCCAGGCGCCGCACGACCGGGCGCGGCATCAACGCCTCGAACTGCTCGATGCGCGCGTCGAACCCCAGGGCGCGATAGCGCGCCAGGATCAGCTCGGCGACGTGGCGCGAGCGCTCGGTGCCGGCCTCGTGCGGGACGGCGGCGTAGAGACGCACCAGGGCGCGCAGGGTGTCGCGGCTCGGGACGGCGCGCACCACCGCCTCGCGGCGGCGCTCGCTGTCCTGCAGCGCGTTCGGGAAGCCGTGAATCGTGGTGTTCTGTTGGGCGGGGAGAGGGGAGGCCAGAACGGCAACGAGCACCAGGACAGTCGGACGGGCCACGGCGAACCCTCGCTGGGAAAAGGCGGGAGAAATCTATCCCGAAACGGACGGTGGCGAGGAACTCCCTCGCCACCGTCGCCACCCGTGAAACGCAGCAGGTCGAGATCGGGCTTATTTCACCACAATGATGCCCGACATGATGGCGCCGTGAACCGCGCAATCGTAGTGGTAGGTACCCGCTGAATTGAATGTGAACGAGTACGTCCCGCTCGCCTTGATCGTGCTGCTCGTGAAGCTTGGCGAGCCGGTGGACTGGACGCTGTGGTTGGCCACACCCCGCCACGTCCAGGTCACCTTCCCTCCCACCGCGACCGTATCGACGGCGGGATTCTGGCTCATGTTGAGGACGCTCTTGAAGAAATCGTCGCCGATGTCCACGTCGGCCGTGGTAGGAACCGGTGGCGGCGTCTGCGCGGTCGCATGGAACGTCACGGGGGAGCCCGTCAGCGCCGCGTTGGTCGCCGTGAGCGTTACAGGACCTGCGGTATCCCCGAGCGTCACCACCGTCTGCGCGATGCCGCTCGCGCTGGTCATCGAGCTGGTGGGAGCGACCGACGCGGAGTCGCTCGTCGACAGCCACGCGATCGTCACTCCAGGGACCCCGTTTCCGAACTGATCCGAGACCTTCACCTGCAGAGGGTTGGTGAGCGCCGACCCGGTGTTCCCGGTCTGGTTGTTGCCGCCGGCCGATGCCATCGACACGCCAGTCCCCGCTCCCACCGTTCCGGTGAAGACGATCGGTGAGCCGACGAGCCCGGTGACGGCTGCCTGAGCGGTCTGGGCCCCGGCGACGGAGTCGAAGGTCCAGGTCACGCTCGAGGAGCCGGCGACATCCGTCGTGTCGACGGTCTGGGTGAGGTGTCCGTTTCCGGAAACCGACCAGTTCACGATGACTCCTGCGACGGCGGCCCCATTCTGGTCTTTCACGAGGACGGTGAGTGCCGGTGCGGATGCCTTGACGGTGTCGCTGCGTGCGGCCGAGCCGCTCACGGCGATCGTCACCGCGCCCTGAATTGTGGCGACACTGGAGAACGACGCCGGGGTAACCCCGGTCACCGTCGCCGTGGTCGTCTGCGTCCCGGCTCCGGGACCGAGGGTGCGGGTAGTGGTCGCTTTCCCGTCCGCTCCCGTGCTTGCGCTGTTAGGAGCGACGGAGCCGCCGCCGGTAGCCGCGGCGAAGGCAACGTTGATGCCGGCCATCGGATTGCCGGAGGCGTCCTTCACGGTCACCTCGAGCCCGGTCGCCAACGCGGCCCCTGCCGGGCCGACTTGGTTGTCACCTGCCGTCTTCGCTACCACGGAGGGCGTGGGACCTGGGGGCGTCCCGCCGCCGCCTCCGCCACAACTCAGTGCCAAACCCACCAGTGTCCACGACGCGGACCGACGAAATGACGGCATGGGAGGACCTCCGGGAGTTCAGGAAGACGGTGATTGTACCTTTTGCGCGGCATAGTTGCTACTTTAGGTGCGCTCTTCCAAGCCAAAATGGTTCTCCCCACGGGACACCGGGGGTAGGATATCGAGACCTTTCGAGGAAATGCCGGAGAAATCCTCCGGCAAGCGAGCGTAGCTCTCGACGGCCGGCCGGTGACCCTTTGGGAGGTCGCTGACGGTCCCACCCTGATTCCCCGGGCCTCCAGCGACGAAGTACCCCGTCTCCCCCTCAACCACGTCGATCTTGACAACACCCTGAAGAAGTGGGGTGTGCCGATCCGCAATGGCAGCCGCTACCTGGGGGCGCGCGTCCCGGCCGATGGTCCGTGGGTGATCGCCCCCGTGCGTATGCGACCCGCAGCGGGGCCGCCGGGAGGGAAGGAACGGCGCAGTTCGGCCCGCCTGACGCTCGAGCTGGCGGGACTCTGCCTCGGGTTATCCGATCGTCGCGAAACGTTCGGGGTCGAACGTGCCCCGGCAATTTCCACCGATCCCCTGAAAGACCTCCTCGCCCTTCCTTCTGTGGTGGCCCACGAGGCGAAGAACCCCCTCACCGGGGCGCGCGCCGGGTTGCAGCTCACGATGGAATCCCTGGGCCGCATGGAGGATCTCCCCGTCCCACGGCGGCTCGAGCTGCTGGAAGAGCTGGGAGAAGTGCTGGAGGCGTTGAACCGGGCGCTCGACTTCCTGCAGGCGGTCCAGGACCGCGCCCGCGGCACGGTGCCGGGTCGCGAGCGCTTCGACGTGATCCGCGTGGCACGCTCGGTCATTGCCCTCGAGGGCCGGGTGCTGCGTCAGGCGGGAACCGAGCTCGAGCTGTCTACGGCGCTCGACACCGTGCATCTGAACGGCGACCCCAACCTGTTGTACGAGCTCATGATCAACCTGGTCCGCAACGCGGCGGAAGCGACCCGGGAGCGCCGCGGACCGATCACGCTGAAGCTCGATCGCGAAGGCGACACGCTGCGGATGTCGGTCACCGACCGCGGCGTGGGAATCCCCGCCTACCTCGTGGACCGGGTGTTCGAGCCCGGGTTCACCACCAAGGGTGGGGGAGTGGGCGGCGCAGGACTGACGGTGGTGCGCAAAGTGGCGCAGGACGTGTTCGGCGGTACGGTGTCCCTCAAGTCGACGGAGGGGATCGGCACGACCTTCACCATCACCCTCCCTATTCCCCCGCAGCGCGGCGTAGCGTCCCGGACCCCGCCGACCGATACTTAAAGATGTAAGGGAGTCCCGCCGTCATCTTCCGTGGTTTTCTGCTCAACGCCCATCTCGAGGGTGGCGTATGCGATTGTCCTGTTCTCGAATCCTTCCGGTTCTGGCGTGCTGTCTCGCGGGGCCGCTCGCCGGGCAGCAGCCGCTGACGGTCGACACCGCCGGCGTCGGCGCCCTGCAAGACGAAGGGATGAACCGCTCCGAGGTGATGAAAAACCTCTCCTATTTGTCCGACGTCATCGGACCGCGTCTCACCGGGTCACCCGCGGCCCGCGCGGCCAACGACTGGGCGCTGAAGCGGTTCCAGGACTACGGCCTGAGCGCCCACCTCGAGCAATGGAATTTCGGCGGGACGTGGACGCGCGGCCCGATGTGGGCGCGGCTGGTGGCCCCGCGCAGCCACGACCTCGTCGCGGCGAGCTGGGCGTGGTGTCCCGGCACGGGTGGCAAGCCGGTGCGCGGGCCGGTGGTGCGGATCGACGTCTCCAACGCGGACAGCCTCGTGGCCAATCGCGCGCGAGTGAAGGGGGCGTGGGTCATGCTCGGCGCCCCGAACATGGTCTGGAACAACGACGGGCCCGCGATGAGCGCCGCCGACTCGGCCCGGCAGCGCGATGCATTCCGCCGGTTCGGCCTTCCCCCGGGGCTCGATTCCGCCCAGCGGGCGGCCATCACCCAGTTCCGTAACGACCTTCCATTCCTGCTGCGCAACGCCGGCGCCCTGGGCGAGATCGTGGACGCCGGAAAGGAGCAGGACCTGCTCAACATGAGCGGTTCGCCGAACCGGATCTACCCTTATCCCCGGATCGTGGTGGCGCACGAGGAGTATGCGATGCTCGATCGCCTGCTCGCCGGCGGCACCACCCCGCAGATCGAGGCCAGTATCAGCAACACGATGACCACCGACTCGGTCCCGCAGTGGAACACGGTCGCGGACATCAAGGGAAGCGCCTTCCCCGGGCAGGTCGTCATCGTCGGTGCGCATCTCGACTCGTGGGACCTGGGCAGCGGCACGACCGACAACGGCACCGGGTCGATGGCGACGCTCGAAGCGGCGCGCATCATCGCGCGCTCGGGGGTGAAGCCGAAGCGCACGATCCGGTTCATCCTGTTCACCGGGGAGGAGCAGGGGCTGATCGGCTCGCGCAAATACGCCGAGACGCACGCCGCGGAGGCCGATTCGATTCAGGCGGTGATCGTGCTCGACAACGGTGCGGGGGCGATCACGGGACAGGCGCTGCAGGGCCGGCCCGATCTCTATTATCTGTGGCGGGCGCTGCTGCGGCCGGTCCATGACCTGAACGCCGACACCGTCACCGACGCGATGAAGGGCGGCACCGATCATTTGTCGTTCCTGCCGTACGGCGTGCCGGGATTCAACTTCAACCAGATCACCCGCGGCTACAACCACACCCATCACTCCCAATCCGACACCTGGGACAAGGCGATCGACTCGGACCTGCGGCAGGCCTCGACGGTCATGGCGGTGAGCGCGGTGGAGCTCGCCAACCTCGACGGCATGATTCCCCGGGGGACGAAGCGGGCGGTGCAGCCGATGACGGCGACGCGCATCAGCGACAGTTTGATGGTGCGCGTCAAGGGGAGCCGCGACTAATGCCCAAGATCCCCATCCCCCAAAACGAGCCGGTGAAGTCGTTCGCGCCCGGAACTCCGGAGCGCGACGACCTGAAGCGCACGCTGCGCGAGCTGAGTGCCCGCCCGATCGAGATTCCGCTCATCATCGGCGGCAATGAAGTCCGCACCGGTCAGACGGCCGATGCGGTGATGCCCCATTGTCACCAGCACGTCCTCGCGAAAGTGCACCAGGCCGGCCCGAAGGAGATCGCCGCGGCGGTGGCGGCCGCCCGCGCCGCCTGGCCCGACTGGGCGCGGACCTCGCTCGAGGAGCGGGCGGCAGTGTTCCTCAAGGCCGCCGATCTGCTGGCCGGGAAATACCGCGCGACGGTCAACGCCGCGACGATGCTGGGACAGAGCAAGACGTCGCACCAGGCCGAGATTGACGCGGCGTGCGAGCTGATCGACTTCTTCCGGTTCAACGCGCATTTCGCCGAGCGCATCCACGCCGAGCAGCCGCTTTCGCCGTCGGGGACGTGGAACCTGATGGACTACCGTCCCCTCGAGGGGTTCGTCTACGCCATCAGTCCGTTCAATTTCACGTCGATCGGCGGCAATCTCTCCGCCTCCCCGGCGATCATGGGGACGACGGTCGTATGGAAGCCGGCTGCGACGGCGGTCTACTCGAACTATTTCATCATGAAGCTGCTGCAGGAGGCCGGCCTGCCGCCCGGCGTGATCAACTTCCTCCCCGGGCCCGCGGCTCCGATCAGCGCGGCGCTGCTCGCCGACCGCCACCTCGGGGGCATTCATTTCACCGGCTCGACCGAGGTGTTCCAGTCGCTGTGGGAGACGGTGTCGCAGAACCTGCGGTCGTACCGCGACTACCCCCGCCTCGTGGGGGAGACCGGCGGCAAGGACTTCATCGTGGCGCACGCGAGCGCCGATCCCGAGGCGCTCGCGGCGGCGATCGTGCGCGGCGCGTTCGAGTACCAGGGCCAGAAGTGCTCGGCGGCCTCGCGCGCGTATCTCCCCGACACGCTGTGGCCCGCCGTCCGCGACCGGGTGGGGGCGATGCTCGGGCGCGTGCGGGTGGGCGATCCCGCCGACTTCCGCAATTTCATGGGGGCCGTAATCGACCGCAAAGCGTTCGACAAGATCTCGGGCTACATCGAGGGCGCGCGGTCAGCGACTGGCGCGAAGATCCTGTTCGGCGGCGGCGTCGACGGAAAAGACGGCTGGTTCATTCAACCCACGGTGCTCGAGGCCGACGACCCGACCTATCGCACGATGTGCGAGGAGATCTTCGGGCCGGTGCTCACGCTGCACATCTACCCCGAGCGGCGCTGGGCCGAGACGCTGGCGCTGGTCGACACGACGTCGCCCTACGCACTGACGGGCGCGATCTTCGCCCGCGACCGCAGCGCGGTAGCGCAGGCGCATGCCGCGTTGCGCTACGCCGCGGGCAATTTCTATGTCAACGACAAACCCACGGGCGCGGTGGTCGGTCAACAGCCGTTCGGCGGCGCGCGCGCCAGCGGGACCAACGACAAGGCGGGGAGTCTCTTCAACCTGATCCGCTGGGTGTCGCCGCGGGTGGTGAAGGAGAATTTCGCGCCGCCCACCGACTTCGCCTACCCCTTCATGGCGGAGCAGTAGAAACAAGAAGGCCCGGTCGCCCGGGCCTTCTTCGGTTTCACTTGGGTGGTAGGATCTTGAACATCCCCGTGCCGCAGACCGGACAGACTCCTTTGAGAGCTGGTCGGCCGTTGGCCATCTTGACTTCCTGCGCGTTCGAAATCTTCCGCTTCGTCTTGCACTTCACGCAGTACCCCTCGTCGGCCGCCATCGGGGTCTTTCCAGCCTTGGCCATTAGGTCTCCTCCGGAGGGCAGGGCTTTTAAGGCGGGGTCGAATTGCGGCCCCGGGACCGGACCAACTATAACACCCCACAGAAGCGACCGGGGAGCGGGGGGACGGCGCGCGCGTCCGGCCCGGCCGCCACGACGGCACGGGACAACGACTTGCGCCGCTTGAAATCGACTTGAAATGGCGCGGTGAAGTTGGGACGCACACTTCACCGGAGCCGCCGAATGCGCGCCCATACCAGCCTCATCATGACGTTCGCCGCCGCACTGCTGTTCGCCTCGCGGGGAGCCGCGCAGGGTCCGATCGTCAGCTTTCAAGCCGGTGCGACCCCGATCGATCAGGAGTCGAGCCTGTTCGAGCTGGGAGCGCGCTTCAGCCCCCGTGGCGGCTTCGGGGGCGACGTGTCGATCGATATGTACCCCCAGGCCATCGCGGCCGACGCGCTCGCGGGTGTCGTCGATATTTCGCTCGCCGCGAACCTGCGCGTGGGGCCGGTCTTCACGCTCGAGCCGCGCGTGGGCGCGAGTATCCTGGGGGTCGTGGGGGCGGGCGGCGCCGTCGGTGCGCCGGGATTCAGCGGCGGGGCGGGGCTCG
>DATFTG010000296.1:0-20418 GCA_035262265.1 Gemmatimonadales bacterium | reverse complement strand
ATCGAGTCGTGGGTACTGTGGAATCCGCGCAGCGTCTACCAAAGAGCAGCCCTTCCTCCGTATCCTTCTACCGGCAGGGGCCGAGAGCCCGGTACCGGACAAGAATGATCAACGGAGGATGGCATGAAGCACCTGACCGTGGCGCTGGCCGCGGTAATGGCGGTCGCCTGCTCGGATAGCGGCAACGCGCCGCTCGCCGATCCGATCGGCGCCGACGAAAAGGCGGCAGTCCAGGCAGTGCTCACCAAGGGTCTCGCGGGCGATACGCTGTACCCGATTCTCTCGGCCCTGGTTTTTCCATTCATTCTCAGCGCAACGCCGCAACCGTCGGGGAGCGACACGACGAAGCTGGTCGGGATCCAGCTCGATGTCGACGCGACGCAGGACACGGCGCACGTGACGTCGCAGCTCACCGCGGTCCTCGCCTGGCGCGGCTTCCGCCCTGCCACGAAGACGGTCGATTCGGTGTTCTTCGTGATCGGCACGGGGTTGACCGCCCCCGTCAACGATTCGCTGCGCGAAGTGTTCTCGCCCGACAGCGCGGGCGCGGGCACCGGCTTCGTCTTCCATCAGGGCATCGATTCGGTCATCACGACGTGGACGGCGCGAACGGGTGCGCTGCAGCTGGCGAGCCAGAGTTACGGCGCCGGCGCCACGACGGCCGCGGGAACGCTGACGTTGACGGTGTTCCGCGGGACCACGGGCGGGCAGTACCATCTCACGGCGAAACTGGTTCCCGACTCCAGCACGACCGTGTCGAACGCCGAGAGCTACGCCTCCGGCATTCACGCGGTCAAACTCAAGATCAACGGAACGTTCTAGGAAGGCGTTTCCGCGAGGGCGAGACCGGGTTCCCACTCGGTGATGTAGCCGGCGATCGCCGACGCCGCGACGGTATAGGGATTGGCCAGATACAGCTGGCCGGGCCCGGAGCGGCCGGGGAAGTTGCGATTGATCGCGCTGATCGTGACTTCGTCTTTGGTGCGCGAGACGCCCGGCCCCGCGTTGATGCAGGCCCCGCAGGACGGCTCCAGGAATTGCGCTCCGACGCGCCGGAAGACTTCGAGATAACCGCGCTCTTCACAATACCGCTTCACGTCCTGTGAGCCGGACTGAATGAAGAACCGCACGCCCGGGGCGACACGCTCGCCGCGGTCGGCCGCTTCGCGCAGCACGCGGGCGTACATGTCCATATCCTCTTTCTTTCCCGCGGTGCACGATCCGGCGTAGGCGATTTCCACTTTGACGCGCCCCGGCAGCTCCTCGATGGAGCGCCCGTTACCGGGATCGCCCGGCAGCGCCACCATCGGGCGGATGCGCGCGGCGTCGATCTCGATCACTTCGCAGTAGGCGGCATCGGGATCGCTCGCCAGGTCCCGGCAGGCGCGCTCGGCATCGGCGCGCGACATGCCGCGATACGCCATCAGATAGTCGGCCGTCTTGTCGTCGGGAGCGACGTACCCGGTGAAGCCTCCGACTTCGGCCGTCATGTTCGTCATCGTCGCCCGCTCGTCGACCGACAACGCCTCGATCGCCGACCCGCAGTACTCCACCAGCTTCCCGATCGCCTGCCCGCCCTTCACATAGGGGTGGCGCAGGATCTCGAGCATGAAGTCTTTCGCGGTCACGTTCTCCGGCTTGGCCCCCCGGACAACCACCCGCACCGTCTCGGGGACGGTGACGCGTACGTCTTTCGTGATCCAGGAATTGAAAATCGCCGTCGTGCCGACCCCGAAGGCGAGGCATCCGACGGCGCCGGCGTGCGGGGTGTGGGAGTCCGAGCCGATGATGACCTGGCCCGGCAGGGCGTGCGACTCGAGGATCTTGGAGTGACAGATTGCCTCCGAGCCGTGCAGCCCGAGACGCGTCAGCTCGCCATACAGCTTGATGCCCTGCTTTTCGGCGAAGGCGCGCTGTTTCTTTTCCAGCTCCATCGCGACGTCGAGCAATCCCTCCTTGACCCGCTCCGGCGTCATCGCCTCGGAGAGGAAGGTGAGATGGTCGCGGAACAACAGCACCGAGTCGGGATCGTTGATGCGCTCGTCGGCGCCGACCAGCTGCTCGAAAAAGATCGCCGCCATCGGCGTGACGTACTCGTGGCTGAACCGGATGTCGGTGGTCACGAAGCCTTCGTCCCCCGGCTGCACCGCGGACACCCCGACCTGGCCCGAGGAGAGATCCACTACCCAATGGCGCGCCAGGATCTTCTCGCCCAGCGTCATGGGACGGCGCGCGCCGACCGGCGCCGTGACGCGAACCTGGCCCTGGAGCCGGGCGAGATTGTAGTTGAACAACCCGCCGTATTCGATGATGCCGCGCGTGATCTCCCCTTCGCCTGCCGTGAAGACGGCGAGCGGGATCTCTTCACCGTGCCGCACCTTGTCGACGAGCGAGAAGTCGGTGGACGTGAGGACACCCAGATTCTGGCAATTCTCGTGGTAGATGCGCTCGATGTTTTCGGCGATCACCAGCTTGATCCCGGCGCACATCTCGGCGTAGGGCGACTGCTCGCGGGACGAGCCCTTGCCGCGCCGCTTACCGCTCACCGAGGCGACGAACCCCCCCTGCCGCACCGCGCCGCGCGTGATGGGAAAATCCTCCCCGCACTTCAACCCCAGGTAGGGGAAGTCGCCGAGGGTGTCGTCGTAGTAGTAGCAGATGTAGGCGGGAGTGATTTCGTCGGTAGAGATGTTGTCGCGCAGCTTCATGGCGGGCGTCCAGGCGAGGTCTTCCCCGGCCAGCTGCCGCCGCACCAGACCGGCATCCTCGGTCAGAAACAGGATCCTGCCCTGGAGCCGTACGCGATCGGGGAGGCGATGGACCGTCCGCGACTTCAACGCCGCGATCATGAGCGGAATCTCGCCCCTTGCCCGAGGGCGATCAAGCGCATTCCTTCCTGCCATGCTGGCCTCGCTGTTCCTGTTGCAAGCCGCTATCCCGAGCCCCGAAACGACCCTCACGGGGACTTTTCGCAACCGCCGGCTCACCGAGAGCTCAGGGGTCGTCGTCAGCCGCGCCCACGTCGGGATCCTGTGGACCCATAACGACTCGGGAGATGGGCCGTACCTGTACGCCACCGACGTGCACGGCACCGATCGCGGGGCGGTGCGGGTGACAGGCGCGAAGAACGTCGACTGGGAAGCCCTGTCGCACGGACCATGCCCCGACGCGCCCGGCGAGTGCATCTACATCGGCGATACGGGGGACAACCTCCAGGACCACCGCAGCGTCACGATTTACGCCGTGCCGGAGCCTCAGCCTCCGACCGGTGCGGCTGACACCCTGCGGGCGACTCCGCCCGCCCGCGCGCTGCGGTTTCGCTACCCGGACGGCCCGCGCGATGTCGAGGCGATGTTCGTGTCGCCGCACGACAGCGCCACGTATCTCATTTCCAAAGGACGGAACGGTCCGGTGCGGTTGTACCGCCTGCCCCGATCGGCGTGGAGCGCGGGCACCACGGTACGCGCCGATGTGCTGCAACGGCTGCCGATCATCCCCGATGCATCCTCGGGGCGGCTCGTCACCGATGCAGCGATCCGGCGCGACGGCGCGCTGGTCGCCGTGCGGACTTACACGGAGATCTATTTCTTCATTCCGCGCCCCGGCGGGCGATTGAGCCCCATCGGTCCCGTCTGCCCGATCGCCGGCCTCGAGCGCATCGGAGAGGCGATCGACTTTCTCGACGACTCCACCTTCGTGCTCACCAGCGAGGCCGACTTCTTCGGCCGCGGCACTCTTCACACCGTGCGCTGCGCGCACTGATCCAGGAGCCACGCCGATGATCCGCCGGTCCACCGCACTCCTGCTCGCCGCCCTCACGACGGCCGCTGCGGCGCAACGACCCGCCACGGTGCTCCCGAACCCGAATGCCCGCGCCATGGATGCGCACCTCCGCTATCTCGCCGACGATCTGCTCGAGGGCCGCGGTCCCGGCACGCGCGGCGGCATGCTCGCGGCGAAATACATCGCGGCGCAGTTCGAGGCGATGGGTCTGGAGCCGGCCGGCCCCGACAAGAGCTTCTTTCAGCCCGTCGCACTGGTGGGGATGAAGCCGCGGCCGACCTTCTCGTGGGCGACCGGGACCGGACCGCATCCGCTGTCCTACGGCGACGACTTCGTCGCCTGGGCGGAGACGCCGGATTCGTCGGTCGCCGTCGGTGCCGCGCCGGTGGTGTTCGTCGGCTACGGCATTCAATCGCCGGAATGGCAGTGGGACGACTACAAGGGGATCGACACCAAAGGAAAAGTGCTGCTGATGCTGGTGAATGATCCCGGACTCCAGGATTCGACCATCTTCAACGGCCGCGCGCTCACCTACTACGGCCGCTGGACCTACAAGCTCGAGCAGGGCGCGCGCATGGGCGCAGCGGCCGTCATCCTGATCCACACGACGCAGAGCGCGACATATCCATGGTCGGTGGTGAAGGGCTCGTGGTCGGTGGAGCAGTTCAAGCTCGACCAGCCACAGAGTCCCGCTCTGACGCTTGCGGGTTGGGTCTCGGAGGGCGCTGCCCGCGCGATGCTCGCGGGCGCCGGCTTCAACCTCGATTCGCTCGTGCATGCCGCGGCGCGTCGCGATTTCCGGCCGCTGGACACCGGTCTCAAAGCCGACATCGCCGTCCAGAGCGCCCTGCGGCATATCGAGAGCGTGAATGTGGTGGCGCGCCTGCCGGGCTCCGATCCCGCGCTAGCGCAGCAAGTCGTGCTGGTGAGCGCCCATTGGGATCACAAGGGTATCGGACCGCTGGTGAACGGAGACTCGATCTACAACGGCGCCGAGGACAACGCCTCGGGCGTCGCGGCGATGCTGGCGACGGCGCAGGCACTCACGCAGATCCAGCCCCGTCCCAGGCGGTCGCTGCTCTTCCTTGCAACCACCGCGGAAGAGAGCGGACTCCTGGGAAGCGAGACCTACGCCGAGCATCCCCTCGTGCCGCTGGCACAGACGGCGGCGATCCTCAACATCGATGGCGCGAATGTGCGGGGGCGGACGCGCGACATCGCGGCGCTGGGGATCGAGCGCTCGTCCCTAGGGGAGGTGTTTCGCCGCGCCGCCGCGGCGGAGGGCCTCACGCCGACGGGCGACCCCGACGCGAGCAAGGGGTCATTCTTCCGGTCCGACCATTTTCCGCTGGCGCGGGCCGGTGTCCCGGGTCTGTCGTTCTCGGCGGGAATCGATTTCACGGGCCGACCACGCGGCTGGGGACGCGAGCAAAACGAGAAGTACAACGGCGAGCGTTATCACCAGCCCTCAGACGAGTACTCTCCCGACTTCACATACGAAGGGATGGTGCAGGAGGCGCGCGTGATGATGCGCGTCGCGATCGCGGTGGCGAATTCCGTAGTCCTGCCAACTTGGCTGCCGACTGCCGAGTTCAGGCGCAGACCTGGCGGCTAGATGTAACCCATTTGACTGCAGGAGATTAAGCAGTGTGCGTCTCGGGGGACTGGCCCGTTGGGCAGTCCCCCGATAAGTTTGCGCCGCTTTTTACTCGCCGTAATTCGCCCTTTCCGTCTCTCGTTCGACCGGAGCGCATACTGGAACTCCCCGGCGCGCATCGTTTCCCGCTGGCCTGGCTCTACGAGGCGGCCAGCACTCCCATCCAGTACCGGGCGCTTACAGAAGTCGCTCCAGTGTCGCTGCGCGATCCGGAACGCGTGGCGGCGCTGAAGGCCGCCGTGCTCGCGGACAAGGGAGCGACGGCGATCGCGCGCAAGCAGAAAGACAACGGGCTGTGGGGCGGGAATCTGCTGGGCTACGCCGCGAGCAAGGTGTACGGGTGGAAAGAGGTGGGCACGATCTTCCAGTACCGGCGACTGATCGAGCTGGGCTGGGACCCGGACGCCCACCCCTTCAAGCTGGCAGACCGGTTTCTGTTTCGATTGCTGTCGCGCGATGAGGATCCTGCGCTGCTGGTTGAATTTCAGCGCCCCGCCAAGAGCGATCCGGGCTTGGGCGCCTGGGCCCGCAACATGTCCCGCGAGGGCGCCGCGGCCGCGCTGGCGCGCGCCGGCCGGGTAGAGGACCCCCGGCTGCGGGGGGCTGCCCACAAGATCGCGAGCGACATCTCGAACTATCTGCGCAGCGAGCTGCTCCAGAAGCCGTTCCGCAAGCAGTCGGGGAAGACGATTCTCGATCCCACGGCGACTCCGCCCACGATCTTCGGCGTTGAAGTGCTGGCGTACATGCCTGCCGTGCAGCGCGAGCGGTCGGGATTCGTCGAGCGGCTGGCGGCCTACTTCTCGACTCCCGCACCGAAGCGCGCGTTCTTCATCCTCGCGGGCCGCAAGTTCTTCAAGCCGGTATTCGAACTGCTCGGCGACCCGCTGCGGGCCGACGCCCAGGGACATGTCCCCGATGTGCCATTCGCCGTATACTGGCTCGAGCTCATGGCCCGGTTGGGGGTCGTGCGCCAGATCCCCAGCGCCTCCAAGGTCCTGGCCCGGTTGTTCAGCGAGTGTGACGACCAGGGTGTGTGGACTCCGAAAAACCTGCGCGGGCTGCCGAAGAGCGACAGCCCGGTAGTGGCGCACTGGTTCCCGCTCGAGGGACCTGGGAAGAGCCCGGCGCAACGCCAGACGGACATTACCTTCCGGCTGGGGCTGATCGCGCGGTTGATGGGGATTCCAGTCGAAATCGGTTGATGTAGATTAGTAGTAGCTATTGCTACTACTGAGATAGACCTCACTCCGTTCGGATTCACTCCGACCGAATCGAGCATGTATCGCGCATTGCTCGAGCTCGGTCCTTCCACGGGATATGCCCTCGCGCGGGCCGCCGGGTACGCCAGGGCGAATGCCTATGCCGCGCTCGAGGGGCTGCTACGGCGCGGCGCCGCCCAGCGCGGCAGCGGGCGTCCGGCTCGCTATCGTGCAACCGACCCACAGTCGCTCATCGTTCAGCTCGCAGGAGAGCAGGGGGAGCGGTTGGAGCGATTGGCTCGCGCTGTGGCCGGTCTCCATAAGCCGGTGGAGCCCGTAACCCGCGTTGTGGAGGGTTCGCGAGCGATCGCCAATGCCATCCAGCAACTCGTGGCGCGGGCTGTTCAAGCTGTGGACGGAATCGTGGCCGCCGAGCTATGGACTCCTACACTGCCGGCATGGCGCCATGCGGCGCGCCATGCCACGGTCCAGGTTCGCATCAGCGGCGACGCAGCGGATCCCGAGGGGCTGGCGGCGGGCCGCGTTGCGGCGGATGCCCCGACGACGCTGGTCGTTGACAACCAGTTCACGCTTGCGGCAACGGGAAGCGGGGCCGCCATGACGGCGGTGTGGAGCGGCCATCCGCTCATCGTTCTGCTCGCCCGCACGAATCTCGGAGGGACGGGGTGAAGCTGCGATCGCTCACCGTCTCGGGTTTCGTGGTATTGGCAGCGTGTCGTGCCGCTCCGATCCCGGAATCTCAGGCATTCCCGGCGGGGACCGCGCTCGTCCCGAAGAATGTCGTGGTGGACAGTAGCAGGTTGCGCGTCCTGGACGTCGGGCGAGGGCCGGCGGTCGTCCTGGTCCACGGCCTCGCCGCCTCGATGTATTCGTGGCGTTACGCGATAGACCCCCTCGTTGCGGCCGGGTATCGCGTGGTCGCCTATGACAACCGGGGGTTCGGTTACTCCGACAAGCCCGCCACAGGCTACTCGAACGCCGCCTACGTCCACCTGCTGTTCGGCCTGCTCGATTCGCTGGGCGTTGCGGACGCCGTCCTGGTGGGCCACTCGATGGGTGGAGCGATTGTCGCCGATGCGGCGCTGGCGCGGCCCGAGCGTGTGCGCGGCCTCGTCCTGGTCGACGCGGCGGGGCTGGGCATCGGGTTGCCGTTCATGCTGCGTGTGGCCAAGTGGCCGATCGTCGGACCGCTGTTCGATCGCCTCAGGGGACGCGGCGCGACCGGGAATATTCTGCGCGCTATCTACGGGGATCCCTCGCGCGTCACCGAGCAGCAGATCGATCAGTACTATGCGCCGGTCGCCCTCCCCAATTTTGGTCGTGGACTGCGTGGCATCCTGCACGAATTCAGCTTCGAAGACCTCCAGGGGCGACTGGGGTCGATCGCGACCCCGACGCTCGTCATGTGGGGGACCCGGGATCGCGTGATTCCGCAGCAGATCGGCGAAGTGATGGCGGCTCAGCTGCCCCACTCCTCGCTGGCCCGCTTCCCGACAGCCGGGCACGCGCTCCCCGAGGAAAGTCCCGAGGAGTTCAATCGCGTCTTGATCGGCTATTTGAAGTCGGGACTCCCGGCCGCCCCGGCAAACCTGGCGCTCGACCACCAGCGATAGTATTTTCTCAACCATCCGGTTGAGCAGCTGTCATGGCTCGCAAACTCAATAACGACAGGGCAATACGCATTGCCGCCGCGGCGAAGCAGGAGTTCGCCAAGCGCGGCTTCGCTGGTGCCAGAGTCGAGCGGATTGCCCGAACCGCCGGGGTCAACAAGCAGCTGCTGTTCTACTACTTCCATTCGAAGCGGGGATTGTTTCAAGCAGCGGTGCGCCGAGCCATGTCTGAGCTCGAGACTGCACTCGGGTCCTCGGCGCAGCTTTCGGGGCGACCACTCGACCGGCTGCGCCAGCTCCTCACGACCTTGTACGAGTTCCTCGAGCAGCACCCCGACCTCGTCGGGCTGCTGGCTCACGCCGAGCGTCCCGACGGCACTCCCCTAGCTCCGCCGATCCGGCGCATCGTCGTGCTGCTCGCCGAGGGGCAGGGACTCGGGCTGGTGCGCGACGATGTCGACCCGCATGTGGCGGCGGCGCAGGCGCTCATCCTGATGCTGGGATACCTGCGACTCGAGCCGATCATCGCCGCCAGTGCGCCGCCGCTCGGCGCGGACGAACCAGCGTTACGGGAGCGGTGGCGGCGAGCGGCGGTTGACCTCGTGGTGAACGGCGTGCGCGCCGGCTAGCCAACGCGTTGGCCGCCGGGAGTGGGGGCTAGGACACGGGGACGCGGGGGCTGCGCGGCTTGACATGGTCTCTTCCAGCCGACAATGAGATCCGAAACGATGGTTCGGGTCGAGCGCCCCCGCGTCCAACGGTCCGGCGCCCCCACTCCCGGCGGCCGTGTTGCGGAGGCTTACTCGGGAGCCCGCGTGGTCGAGAAGTGATACTGGCCCGATCCGACGACCACGACTACGTTGTTCCCCCGTTGTTGGACATCGCGAATCCCTGCGGCGCCGTTCAAGGAGCGCCCACTCTCCTGAACGCGATCAACCTGCGTACCCCACAGGATAACGGTCGCGCTCGTGTTCACCGGCATCGTCACGTCGAGGACAAACTGCCCACCGGCGGCGCTCCACGCCGACGCGAGTGTGCCGTAGGGTGTTTCGAGCGACGCCCGTGCGCTCGTCAGCCCGGCCCCAACGCGCGGCGCAATGCGCGATCGCTTGTATCCCGCAGCGCTGGAATCGAGATCGATGCCGCCGATGTTGCGGTACATCCAATCGCCGACGGCTCCGAAGGCGTAGTGGTTGAATGAATTCATTCCCGGGTCCTCGAACGAGCTGTCGGGGCGGATGCCGTCCCAGCGCTCCCACATCGTCGTCGCGCCGCGCGTGATCGGATACAACCACGACGGATAGGACCGCTGCGTCAACAGCGCGAAGGCGAGGGGAAGGTGATCCGTGCCGCTCAAGGTGTGGAGCAGGACTGGCGTACCGAGGAACCCCGTCGTGAGATGCACACCTCGTGCGCGCACGTCGTCCGCCAACCGGTTCCCTGCGGCAGCGACGATCGAGTCCGGGAGGAGACCGAACGCGATCGCCAGGGCATAAGCGGTCTGCGTGTTCTCCCCGACGCGGCCCGCTCCCGACACGAACTCGCGATCGAACGCGTCGCGGATCGCGCGGAAGCGTGATTGGTATCGGGCGGCTTCGTCGGCTTTCCCGAGCACAGCAGCGGCGTGTGCCACGAGATCGGTGGAGTGAGCGAGGTACGCCGTCGCGATCAGGTCGGTGCTGGTCGTGGCACCCGGATAGGAGGGATCGTCGCTGTGCAGGGCAAGCCAGTCGCCGAACTGCCACCCCGGTCGCCAGATCAGGTCCGTTCCGGCGCGACGGTGCATGTAATCGACCCAGGCGCGCATGCTCGGATACTGGCGCTCCAGCAGCCGGCGGTCCCCATAGACCTGATACAACGTCCACGGAATGATCACCGCGGCATCCGACCATCCAGCCGTACCGCCGAAGTGCACGGAGTCGCGGAACAGATTGGGAATCACCCAGGGGACGATGCCGCTCGTGTCCTGGTCGGCCGCGAGATCCGCGAGCCACTTCGCGAAGAATCCTGCGACGTCCATGTTGAAAGCGGCAGTCCGCGAGAACACCTGGGCATCGCCGGTCCAACCGAGGCGCTCGTCACGTTGGGGACAATCGGTCGGCACGTCGAGGAAATTGCTGCGCTCTCCCCAGACGATGTTTCGCTGCAGCCGGTTCAAGAGCGAGTCCGACGTCTCGAACGTCCCCGTCTGCGCGAGGTCGGAGGACACCGCGATTCCCGTGATCGTGCTGGAATCCGCCGGACCGGGGAGCCCCGCTGCGGCAACGTAGCGGAACCCGTGAAACGTGAAGTGCGGCTCGTAGCGCTCTTCGCCCTCACCCTTGAGGGTGTAGCGATCGGTCTGCCCGGCACGCCGCAGGTTGGCGGTATACAGGCCGCCCGTCCGATCGAGCACCTCGGCGTAGCGCAGCGTGATCGTCGTGCCGGCCGTGCCGCGCACCACGAGCCGGACCCATCCGGTGAAGTTCTGGCCGAGGTCGAACAGTGTCTCCCCCGACGGCAGCCGCCGTATCTCTATCGGGCGCAGGGTCCGCACGCGGCGCACCGGCGGCGACATCGCGGCCACGAGCGTGGTCGCCGGCTGTTCGAGGACTGACACGGGCGACCAGTCGTGGTCGTCGAACCCCGGGCCCGCCCAGCCGGTACGCTCGCTGCGCGCATCGTAGGATTCACCACCGTAGATGTCCGATGAGAGCACAGGTCCCGATGCCGTTTTCCAGGCGCCGTCGGTGGTGATCCGATCGATCGACCCGTCTTGATACTGAATGTCGAGCTGCAGACGCAGCCCGAGCCGCCGCCCATAGATGTTGCGCTGCCCGAAGAACCCCAGGTAGCCGCGGTACCACCCGTCGCCCAGCATCGCCCCGATAGCATTGGCACCGGGGTGCAGCAGCGCGGTCACATCGTAGGTCTGGTATTGCAGCCGCCGAGTGTACGACGTCCAGCCGGGCGTGAACAGCTGATCGCCGACGCGCGTGCCGTTGAGGTGGAGCTCGTACAACCCCAGACTCGTGACGTACGCGCGCGCTGAGCGCACAGGGCCTTTCACCTGAAACGCGCGACGCAGCAGGGGCGACGGCGATGGGAGACTGTCGGCGGGTGTCGACGCAGGACCGACCCACTGCGCCGTCCAATCGCCGGGCTGGGTGAGTCCCGTTTCCCAATAGGTGATCGGACTCCACGCGGAAACACGGGCCTTCGAGTCCCAGACGCGAACGCGCCAGTAGTACCGGGTGTGAGAAGCGAGCGCCGGCCCGGCGTAGTCGACGAACACCGAGGCATCGGAAGCGTTCCGCCCCGAGTCCCAGAACAGGCCGCCGCCCCGGACGAGGTTTGCCGTCGAGAGCCCTACCTGCAGTTGATATGCGGTCTGCAGCGTATTACGGGTGCCGCTCGTGATACGCCAGCTGAAACGGGGACGAGCGGCATCGATCCCAATCGGGTTGGATTGGTACTCGACGCGCAGCCCGTTCACCCCAAGCGGCGCCTGACCAGACAAACGGGCCGCGGTGAGTGCGATCCACCACACTCCACTCGCGGCCCGTACCGTCGGTCTGGTGCGCATCGTCCCGGCCAATAATCGGCGGCCGGGAGCGATGACGCTAGTGTCGCATCAGTTCTTCGAGACCATCTTCGGCTCGACCGGGGCCGGGCCATCGAAAACGAGATGGCCGGCTTCGAACTTCGCGCCCCGCAGCGCGAGAGACAGCACCTCACCGAGATCCTCGACAACGTGCACGTCGAGCGACTTGCGCACGTCCTCCGGCAGGTCGTCGAGATCGGCTTCGTTCTCGTGGGGCAGCACGATGGTGCGGATTCCTGCACGGACCGCGCCGAGCACCTTTTCCTTGACGCCTCCGATGGGGAGCACGCGGCCCCGCAGCGTGATCTCGCCGGTCATGGCGAGGTCGTGACGCGCCGGACGCCCGGACAGCGCCGACACGAGAGCCGTCGCCATCGTCACGCCCGCCGACGGTCCATCCTTGGGGATTGCCCCAGCCGGGACGTGCACGTGGATGTCCGTCTGAGCCAGCATCTCGGCTGGAATGCCGAGGCGGTCCGCGTGCGACTTGGCGTACGTGAGAGCGGCCCGGGCCGACTCCTTCATCACATCGCCCAGCTGGCCGGTGAGCAGCAGCTCGCCCTTGCCCTTCATCAGGCTCGCTTCGACGAACATGATGTCGCCACCGACGGGGGTGTAGTACATCCCCGTCGCCACACCGACCTGATCCTCCCGTGCCTTGTGCTCGGGGTGGACCTTGGGCCGACCGAGGAGATCGTCGATCTCCGGCCGGTCGACGACGATCGTCTGCGATTCGCCGGCCGCGACACGACGCGCCACCTTGCGGCCCAGCTTGCCGATCTCGCGCTCCAGCTGGCGGACGCCGGCTTCCCGGGTGTAGCTCGAGATGATTTCCTCGAGGCCGCCGTCCTTGATATCGAGCTGCTCGGCGCTCAAGCCATTCTCCTCGAGCTGCCGCGGCACGAGATAGCGCTTGGCGATCTCGAGTTTCTCGCGCTCGGTGTAGCCCGCGAAGTTCACGGTCTCCAGCCGGTCGAGCAGCGGGGTCGGGATGCTCTGGAGAAAGTTGGCCGTCGCGATGAAGAGTACCTCCGACAGATCGAACGGCACGCCGAGGTAGTGATCCGTGAACGAGTCGTTCTGCGCGGGATCGAGCACCTCGAGCAGCGCCGCCGCGGGGTCGCCCTGGAACGAGACGCCCAGCTTGTCGACCTCGTCGAGCAGGAACACGGGATTCTTCGCCCCGGCCTGTTTCATCCCCTGGATGATGCGACCCGGCATCGCGCCCACGTAGGTGCGGCGATGACCGCGGATATCGGCCTCGTCGCGCGCGCCGCCGAGCGAAATGCGCACGTACGGCCGCCCCATGGCGCGGGCGATCGACTTGGCGATCGACGTCTTGCCGACGCCGGGCGGGCCGACGAACAACAGCACCGACCCTTTCGACTCGGGGTCGACGGGCTTGGTCTCCTTGTTCTCCGGGCCGGGCTGCTGCCGCTGGCGCAGCTGGCGCACGGCGAGAAACTCGAGCACCTGGTCCTTGACGTCGGGGAGGCCGTAATGGTCTTCCTCGAGGATCGCCGCGGCGCGCTTCAGGTCGAGCGACTCCTCGGCGCGCTTGCTCCACGGCAGCTCGGCGACAGTTTCGAGATAGGTGCGGATGACCTGCGCCTCCATCGAGTCGCGGCTGGTGCGCTCGAGGCGCGACAGCTCGCGATCGACTTCCTTGCGGGCGGCCTCCGGCAGGTCGAGCGCTTCGAGCCGGGTCTTGAGATCGTCGCTCTCGTTCGCCTCGTCTTCTTCGCCCAGCTCCTTGCGGATCGCTTTCAGCTGCTCGCGCAGGAACATCTCGCGTTGGCGCTCGCCCAGCTCCTCCTGCACCTGCGACTTGATGTCTTCCTGGGCCTCGAGTACGCCGATCTGGCGCTGCGTCGCAACCAGCACGCGGCGCAACCGCTCCTCGACCGCCAGCGTCTCGAGCAGCCCCTGCCGTTCCGACGGCTTCATCTCGACGTGCCCCGCCACGAGGTCGGCGAGACGGCCGGCGTCGGTGACGCCTTCCAGGACCTGCTTCACGACCTCATCGGGCAGCCCCGTCTTTTGACCGAGCTCCGCGGCGCGCTCGCGCACCTCGCGGTACAGCGCTACGAACGCCGCATCGCGCTCGTTCAGCGGGGGCAGATCGGGAGCGTCGCGCACGACCGCGTGCAGATAGCCCTCCGTCTCGGTGTAGTGCACCGCGGTAGCCCGGCGCTCACCGTGCAGCAGGATCTGCACGCCGTTCAGGCCGCGCTGCACCTGCCCGACGCGCGCAATGGTCCCCATGGTGTACAGCACACCGGGGGTGACCTGATCGACGTTTTCGCGTTGTGAGACTGCAAAGATCAACCGCCCGTCGGACTTCGTGGCGGCTTCGATGGCGCGCAGCGTCCCCGGGCGTCCGGCACCGATGACGGTGGTGACACCCGGAAACAGGACGACCTCCCGCAACGGCAGCACGGGCAGTGTCAGACGTTCAGTCATGTTCTCATCACTCCAAACGGAAAAAGTGGTCAACGCCCGAGCGTCGCAACGCATCGGCCATGCCACCCTTCAAACACGGTGTTGTGAGGGATCGTTCCGTATCCGGGCCGCCAATTGGGCATGCTCTGACAAATCCGCTTGGGTGTCAATGTCGGTCGCGTCAGGTTGGCACGAGACCGCTAAGTCGCTGACTTTCGACTGGTTGCATGGGTTTCCCAAGGCGGCTAATCTAGGGCCGACATGCGCTTCGATCTGAAATGACCGGGCCCGATCGATCCCTCGCCGGCCGGCTAGGCGAAGCCTTGGGGGGCTCCTACACGCTCGAAGGTGAAATCGGGCGCGGCGGGATGGGTGTCGTGTTCCAGGCGAAGGACGAGCGGCTGAAACGGCAGGTCGCCATCAAGGTGCTGCCGCCCGATCTCGCCTTTCGTGAGGAAGTCCGGCTGCGCTTCCTGCGGGAAGCCGAGACCGCGGCGCGGCTGACCCACCCGCACATCGTCCCCATCCATACGGTCGGTGAGGGACCCGAGGGGCTCGTCTACTTCGTCATGGCGTTCATCGACGGCGAGCCCCTGTCGGCGCGGTTGAAGCGCCGCACCCGGCTGCCCGCGGAAGAGGCTCGCCGCATCATGATGGAGACCGCCGACGCACTGGGCGCCGCCCATTCACTCGGCATCATCCATCGCGACGTCAAACCCGACAACATTATGCTCGAGGGCAGCCGGGGCCGCGTCATGGTCACGGATTTCGGGATCGCGAAGGCGCTCTCTTCCTCGAGCAGCGGCGGGCTCACGGGAACCGGTGTCGCTATCGGGACGCCACACTACATGAGTCCCGAGCAGGCGGCGGGCGACCGCGAAATCGACGGGCGGTCCGATCTCTACAGCCTCGGTGTCGTGAGCTACCAGATGCTCACGGGAGAGTTGCCGTTCCAGGCGCCGACGGTGCCCGCGATCCTGATCAAGCAGATCACGGAAGCCGCGCCGTACGTCGGCGACCGCGTGCAGGGAGTCCCTGAGGATCTCGCCGGGTCGGTGATGCGTTGTCTAGAAAAAGAGCCCGAGAACCGCTGGCCGACGGCCGATGCGCTGCGGCGCGCGCTCGAGTCCCGCACCGCGCCGGCCTACCGGCCGCGGCGCTCGACGCCGGCATCGCGGCGCAGCCTCGCGCCCCCGCCGCTGCCGCCGCTTCCCAGCTCGGTGCCACGCAGTCCGACGATACCGCGGCGCGGCCGTCCCACGAAACCCGCCGGCAAGGTCGCGCCCGCCACCGGCGAGCCGCTGATCGTGACGAGCACGCGCAACCGCTTCGTGAACTGGGCGGGCGTGAGCGGCGGCCTCATCCTGCTGGATGCGGTGACGGGCGGCGGCTTCTGGTGGGGCCCGATGGTTGCGGCGATCTGGGGCGGGTTCACGTTGCTGCCGGCGTACATGCGGCTGTGGCAGGCGGGGTACTCGTGGCGCGACGTGCTGCATCGCCCGATTGCTTCCGACGCCGCGGAGGTGCGGCTCGGTCTCGCCGGTCCCGGCAAGCCGGGCCAGCTTTCCACTCCGACGACGGGGGAATTCGGCCGCCAGGCGGACAAGGTTCAACAGGTCGCCGGCGACTATCAGGCCATCATGCGTGTCGTCGAGCGGCTCCCGAAGTCGGAGCAGAAGATGCTCCCCGACGTCTCGGCGACGGCGAACGCGTTGCTCAAGCGGGCGCAGGAGCTCGCGCGGACGCTGCATTCGCTCAGCGCCGGCGTCGAAGACGGTGCGATCGACCGCCTCGACGCCCGCCTCGCGACGATGGCCGAGATGCCGGAATCACCCGAACGGGAACGCCAGCTCGGCTTGCTGCAGCGCCAGCGCCAGGCACTCAGCGATTTGCTGCAGCGCCGTCAGGTGATCGAGGATCAGCTCGAGTCGTGCGTGCTGGCGATGCAAACGATGCGTTTCGACCTGCTGCGGCTGAAGTCGGCGGGCGTAGCGGCGGTGCTCGGCGACCTCACGATGGCGACGCAACAGGCGCGCGCGCTCTCGCGCGACGTCGATCACGCGATCGAAGCCGCCGCCGAGGTGCGGCAGGCGCTCGGCGGCAGTCCGCCTCCGTTCCCGACCTAAGTACGGCCGCGGCGGCAGCGCTCCACCAGCTCCGGGCCGTCCTCTCGCTCGAGACCGAATTCCTCGAGCGTCAGAAACTGGCGCACCGCATCATCACACCGTTTCTCACGTAACAGCACCGCCGCGCGCAGCTCGTAGAGTTTGGGCCACCCCGGCCGCAGCACGGTCGCAGCCGCGAGGAGACTGTCGGCCGCGGCGGCCGGGGCCTCGAGCGCCAGCCCCTCCAGAGCCGGGGCCAGCAGATCGCGTGGCAGCGCCGAGCGGAAGGTATTTCGCGTCGCCGCCAGCACGCCCCATGCCTCCCGCAGCGCCGCGGGCCAGAGTGCACCCTCCGCATCGAGCACCGCCAGGGCCGCGAGCGCCCGGGTCGTGTCGCCACCGGTCGCGAGCGCCCGCACGAGCAGCGGCCGGGCGCGTGAGGGCTCGTGGCGAGCGGTCGCGATGAGACCGGAGAGCAACAGGGCGCGGGCATCCGGCGTGCGCAACGTCGCGAGAAGCGAATCAGCCCGTGCGGTATCGCCCGAGGCGAGCGCGAGGCCGGCGAGCGGGACGATCCAGCGCGGGTCCTGGGGAGCGGACCGGTGGGCCGCTTCGACGAACCCCGAGGCGGCCAGATCCCCGAGTCGCGCCGATAATGCGCGGGCGAGCCGGTCCGCAGGCAGGTGATCCTCCGCTTCCACCGGGCGCTCGATCGCCGCGAGCGAGTCGAGGATGTCTCCCATCTCCCGGCTGTCGAGGAAGCGCCGCGCCGCAACGTACTCGAGCTCGGGACGATCGTCGGTGTGCGCGAGCGTGGCGTGCCGCACCAGGCGTGTGACACCCGCTTCCCCGAGCACCTGTCGGTCGAAGTACTGCTGCGGGGCGTCGAGCATGAGAAACTCGTGCCCCGGCACGGCGAGCGCGCCGCCGCGTCCCAGCAGCGTCTCGACCCAGGCGGTATCCGAGACGAGCGGGTTGGCCGAGCCGAGTACCATGAGGTCGTAGTTCCCCGCCGACCAGACGGAGACGTGCGGGAAGACCTCCTGCACATTGCGAACGATGCCCGCCACGACGGCGAGCGGCAGCTGGTACAGCTGCACCCACTGGCAGAACACCCCGCCCTGAGCCAGCCGGCCGCGGACGATGCGATAGAAATCGGGGGTGTACAGCGTGGCGACGCCGGCGACCCAGGGGTTCGAGGGCTCGGAGACGATCACGTCGAACTGATCGTTCGTCAGCTGCAGAGCGCTGCGGGCATCGTCGGCGATGGCGCGCACATTGGGACGGGTGAGGACGTCCTGATTGACGCTGCGGAAATACGGCGCCAGCTCGAGCACCGCGGGTTCCAGCTCCACCACACGAACCCGGTCCATCCCCGGCACCGCCGCCAGTACTGCGGTGGTGACGCCGCTGCCGAACCCGATCGCCAACGCGCGATGCGGATGGGGATGTGCGGCAACGGGCGCGAGCCCGAGCATGATCTGCGTATCCATGTCGCCGTAGTCCGATGCATCGACTTTCCCGTTCACCTTCAACGCCCGCCCGACGGGCGACTCCCACACCGACACCGTCGAATTGCGGCCTTCGATGAGCTGCAGCGGCCGCGCCCCCATGTGTGTGAGAAATCCGCTCCGCTCGGGCGCCGTCATGCGCTCGCGGCCATAGATCGTCGGACCGAGGTCGATGGTGCGCAGCCCCCGGCCCGGTGCCGCGACGGCGGCGACGAGCCCCGCCGTGGCGAGGATCGCGCCGCCGATCACGCGCGGCTGCAGCTGCCGCTGCAGCGCAGAGCCTTCGACGACCCCGCGCGACACCGCGACGGCGAGCGCCAGAGCGGCGAGCACGTTGACGGCGACCCCGAGCCGCAGCGTGGTGTCGCTGCCCAGCGCCGTCACGAGCACGAATCCGGTGAGGACCGCGCCCAGAATCGACCCGGCGGTGTTGAGGAGGTAGGCCCGGCCGACGTCGGCCCCGCGCGCTTCACCGGTCGAGGCGATCAAGTCGGTGAGCAACGGGAAGGTCATTCCCATGCCCACGGCGGGAATCAGGACGACGGCGGCGACCGCACCACCCAGCAGTCCCAACCGCGGGCCGGCGTTGAGACCCGGGATCTGGAAGACGTTGAGGACGTACGCCGGGAGGGCGGAGAAGAAAGCGATGATCAGCGCCGCCCCGGCGGCGGTCACTCCCTGCGCCAGTACGGTCGACGCCACGGCGTCGGACGGTGTCTCGGAGCGGCGCGCGACCAGGGCGCTGCCGAGGCCGATCCCCAGAAGGAAGCAGAGCAAGACCAGCGTGAAGGCATAGGTCGATCCGCCGACGACCATGACGAGGACGCGGGTCCAGGCGATCTCGTCGAGCAGGGAGACGAATGCGGTGGCGGCGAGGAGGACGAGGGCGAGCCGCCTCAGGAGTAACGGCACTACCTGGGCCGGGCTCGGTTCCTCGAGGGCCCCGGGCTGACGCCCGGGCTCCGGTGAGCCACCGAGGTCGGGGAGACGGATCGCGATAATGCCGATGGCGATGTTGACGGCCGCGGTCGCAATGAGGCTCGCGCGGATTCCCACGTGTTCGATCAGCACGAACCCGGCGAGGGCGGTCCCCAAGACCGCTCCCAGCGTGTTGATGCCGTACAGGCGGCCGAGCGAGATGCGGAGCAGACCGCGGTCGGTAGCGGTGAAGGCGCGTGTCAGGACGGGAAGGGTGCCGCCCATCAACGTCGTCGGGATCAGGAGCGCGAGTCCAGCGAGTCCGAAGCGCAGCGCCACGCTCGCTGCCGAGCCCTCGGTGAGTCCGCGAGCCAGCGCGATGTAGGTGTGCTGCGCGAGACTGAGGACGAGCGGCGAGACGAGTCCGAAGCAGCCGATCAGGATCTCGAGTCGCCCGTACAGAGCCGCCGGGCGGGGATGGCGGTCGCCCCTCGCGCCGAGGAGGTAGGCGCCGAGTCCCAGGCCGCCCATGTAGGCGGCGACGACAGTGGTGACGGACTGGATGGTGGAGCCGAACGACTGATACAGCAGGCGGACCCACAGGAGCTCATAGACGAGCCCGGTGGCCCCCGACAGGAAGAACAGCAGTGTGAAGGCCTGGACCTGCCTAGAACGCATGCAGGTCGCGCATCGCCTGCGAGAGATCCTCGGATTGCGGGAGTATGTAATCCTCGAGTTGGGGCGAATAGGCGACGAACGAGTCGGTCGAAGCGACGCGCCTCACCGGCGCGTCGAGCCATGGGAAACATTCGTCGGCGACGCGCGCGGCGAGCTCGGCTCCGTAGCCCCAGGAGAGCGCGTCCTCGTAAGCGACGATGACCTTGTTGGTCTTGCGGATCGACGCGGCGATGGTGGACCAGTCGATCGGCGACAGGCTGCGCAGGTCGATCACCTCGACGCTGATGCCGTCGTGCTCCTCCACCTGCTTCGCCGCGACGAGCGTCCGCTGCACCACCGCTCCGTACGTGACCACCGTGAGGTGCGTCCCCTCCCGCACGATCCTCGCCTTGCCGAGCGGGATCATGAAGTTGGGACCGGGGTTGGGCGCTTTGTTGTAGGTCTGGCGGTAGAGGTGTTTGTGCTCGAGGAACAGGACGGGGTCGTCGCAGCGAATCGCGGTCCGCAGCAGCCCGTTGGCGTCCAGCGCGGTCGCCGGACAGACGACGCGCAGGCCGGGGATCGAGGTGAAGACGACCGCCCCGGTCTGAGAGTGGTAGACGGCGCCGCCCTTGAGGTACCCCCCGTACGTCACGCGCACGACGACGGGGCAGCTGAATGCGTTATTGGAGCGCCACCGCATCGTGGCCAGCTCGTTGCGCAGCTGGTGATACGCCGGCCAGATGTAGTCGAAGAACTGGATCTCGACGACCGGTTTGAAGCCGCGGGTGGCGAGGCCGATCGCGCGACCGACGATGTTCGCCTCCGCGAGGGGCGAGTTGTAGACGCGATTGGCGCCGAACAGACGTTGCAGCCCGCGGGTAACGGTGAAGACGCCTCCCTTGCCCTTCACTTTGCCGAGGCTTTCC
>DATFTG010000295.1:0-23886 GCA_035262265.1 Gemmatimonadales bacterium | reverse complement strand
CCGTCCGCGCCCTCGATTACCGCGAGACGGCACCGGGAGGCGCGACGCGCAACATGTACCTCGATAGCGCCGGCAACCCGACCGACGCCAGCGTCACCGGCCACCTCGCCGCGGGGGTGCCCGGCAGCGTGGCGGGGATGTACGAGGCGTGGAAGCAGTACGGCCATCTCCCCTGGGCGACGCTGATCGCGCCCGCGATCGCGCTCGCGCAGGGCCACGTGCTGGACGCGTCGCGCAGCGAGGACCTCGCGGGCGACGCCGAGCGCCTGGGTCGGTTCCCCGCCTCGCGCGCGCAGTTCCTCGTGGATGGCAAGGCGCCGGCGGCGGGGACGATGTTCCGCCAGCCCGATCTCGCACGCACGCTGCGGCTGATCGCCGATTCGGGGCCGGCGGTCTTCTACCGCGGACAGATCGCCGACCTGATCGTGGCCGAGATGCAGCGGGGCCATGGGTTGATCACCAAAGCCGACCTCGCGGGTTACCGCGCCATCTGGCGCACCCCGGTGCGTATCGCCTACCGCGGCTACACCGTGTACTCGATGCCGCCCGCCAGCTCGGGCGGGGTCACGATGGGGGAGGTGCTGAACATCCTCGAGGGCTACGATTCGCTGCCGCCGTTCGGGAGCGCCGCCCTGGTCCATCTCGAGACCGAGGCGATGCGGCGCGCCTTCGTGGATCGCAATCGCTGGCTCGGCGACCCCGACTTCGTGCAGATGCCGCTCGAGCGCCTGCTGTCGAAGTCCTACGCGGCGACGCTGCGGTCGCAGATCGACCCGCGCCACGCCACGCCGACCCCGCCGTTCGAGGCCGGCGCTCCCGGCGGCAGCAACACGACGCACTACTCGATCGTGGACGCGGCGGGCAACGCCGTCGCGGTCACGACGACGCTCAACAACAGCTTCGGCGGCGCCGTGACCGTGACGGGCGCCGGCTTTCTGCTCAACGACGAGATGGACGACTTCGCCGCCGCGCCGGGGAAGCCCAACATGTACGGCCTGGTGCAAGGCGAAGCGAACGCAATCGCTGGGGGCAAGCGCATGCTCTCGGCGATGACGCCGACGATCGTGCTCGATCCCCAGGGAAAGCTGTTCCTGGTGCTCGGCGCGCCCGGCGGCCCGCGCATCATCACGGCCGTCTATCACGTCATCAGCAACGTGATCGACCATCACATGCCCCTGGCGACAGCAGTCGAAGCGCCGCGGGTACACCACCAGGCGCTCCCCGACACCATCGCGCTGGAGCGCGGCGGCTGGACGCCCGCCGTGCTCGACTCGCTGCGCGCCATGGGTCACGGACTGCGCGAGTGGGGCTATCACGCGCTCGTGATGGCGATCGAGCGTGGTGCGGCGGGGTGGATCGGAGTGGCGGATCCGAGAAGTGGGGGGAATGCGGCTGGATACTAGGGACGGTAGGGGATGGTAGAAGACGGTAGGGGACGGCAAGGGTGAATGCGAAACCCCTTCTGTCCCCTACCGTCTCCTACCGTCCCCTACCATCTCCTACCGTCCCCTACCGTCAGCTCGCCTTCACCGTCAACGCGCTCGCCAGCGTCGCGTTGATGTGGGCTCCCTTCGGCAGGACGATATCGATATCCCGCGTCTGATTCGCCACCGCGGCCCCGGCGGCTCCGCCGACGACGCCGCCGATGATCGCGCCCTTGGTATTCTTTCCGAGCACGCGACCAAGGATCGCTCCGGCGGCCGCGCCGGCGCCGACTTTCGCCGCGTCGGCTCCCGTCACGCCGCGGCCCTGCTTGACCGTTTCGAGCGAATCGATGCGCGCGTCGAGCGGGTAATCGGTGCCGCGGACGGTGATGCTGCTCAGCGTCACGACGAGCGAACCGGGGGTGCGGGGGTTGGGCGCCGGATTCGACTCGACGACTTTGCCGTGCACCACGGACCCGGCCGGGATCACGACCTGCCCGTGGGCGTTCTTCACGTCCGCGACGACCGACCCGGTGAACTCGGCACCCGCCCGCGTCGAGCGGGTGGACAGGGTGTCGCTGATCGCGACGTCGACGAATGTCCCCGCCGCGGCGGTGCGAGTGGCCGGCGCGGGTGGTGTCGTCGACGTGGACGGTTTTTTCGCGGGCGGCTGTGACCTGGGCGGCGCCGCCGAGGTCGACGGAGTAGACGGCGGCGGATTGGCGGGGACATCACGCATCGCCCCCGACGATTCCGTCGGAGCGAGGGTGAGGTTGCGGGCGGTCGAGTCGGCGGGCTGCTGCGCAGTTTTATCTCCCTTTGCGCAGGCGGCCACGGCGAGTGTCGCCACCGCGGTCATCCATATCGCGCGTTTCATCGGGCCTCCTGAACTGTGGGTCTCCGACCTGCTGGCATTTCGTTCCCAGTAACGTATATGTAATCTCAAAGAATCCTCAACGCCGTTCATGTCCCCAACGCCCTTTTTCCCGGAGGTCGTATGCGTAGTACCCACCAACGAATAGCCGTTCTCCTGCTGTTGGGGTTGGGGGGATCGGCGCTCGCCGCGCAGGCACCGGCCGGCGCGACGGCTAAGTGTAAAGACGGCACCTACTCCACCGCCTCAAGCTCGCGCGGCCGTTGCTCGGGCCACGGCGGCGTCGCTCAGCTCCTCAATACGACCTCGAGCCGCACGTCCAGCTCGGCCACGACGACGCGGACCCCCAGCAGCACGTCCACCGCCGCCAAGGGCGTCCCGATCGGCGCGACGTTCCAGTGCAAAGACGGCAGCTACTCGACCGCCAAGACGTCAACGGGCGCCTGCTCGCGCCACGGTGGCGTCGATCATCCCATGGGCGGCGGTGCCGCGACGAGCACGGCACCGGCTGCAGGCGCGGGGGCGGCCGCGAGCGCACCCGCGTCGGGCGGAGCCCCGGCGAGCGCGACGTTCCAGTGTAAGGACGGGACCTACTCCACCGCGAAGACGTCTCAGGGCGCCTGCTCGCGCCATGGCGGGGTCGATCATGCCCTGACCGGCGCGGCCGCCGCGGCACCGGCTGCCGCCGCTCCACCTTCCGGGCCGAAAGAGGCCCCGGCGACCGGGAAAGCACAAACCGTCGCCCGGCCCGCGGATGCTCCCGCCAACGCCACCGCGAAGTGCCGCGACGGCACCTACTCGGCGAGCCAGCAGCACTCCGGGACGTGCTCGCATCACGACGGTGTCGCCGAGTGGTATCAATAACTCTCACTGTCGAGGATTTATGGGTTTGCTAGACTCGCTGAAACAGGAAGCGATGGCCGCCGTGAACAAGTTCGCGGGCGACCATCCACAGCTCGGCAACGAGATCTCGAATCTCGTACACTCCGGGCCGGGAGGACTGTCGGCACTCGTGCAACAGTTTCAGCAGAACGGGCTCGGCTCGATCATCAACTCCTGGGTGAGTACCGGCCCGAACCAGCCGATCACGGCACAACAGATCCAGCAGGCGCTGGGGAGCGACCGGGTGAAGCAGATCGCCGCCCGCATCGGGCTCGATCCCAGCGTCGTAAGCCAGAAGCTGTCGACGATCCTGCCGCAGATCGTGAACCACCTGACCCCGAACGGACAGCTGCCGGGGACGCCGCCTCCACAAGCGCCGCAAGCGCCGCGAGCGCCGGCGCGCTAGCCGTCGTTTCGTTCAGAAACTCGAGTGGCCGGTCCGCCGGGTTGCCTTCCGACAGGGAAGGCAGTTAGTTGGAACCCGGGAGGACCGGCTTCTCGAGCCGCAGCGGAGCAGGTTCAGGGCGTTGGGCGCCCCGCGGTGAGCCCATCGGGTGGTGGCTGAGGTTGCACACACCTGTCGTTCAGCCGTCAAACGATGGAGTCGCCCGTGTCGTCGGTTCGCCGTCGCTCGCTTCGCACCGCCAGCCACGCTGGTGCGTTTGTTCCACTCCTCACGCTCTTCTTCAGCGCCTGCGGTCCCACCGCCCCGCCTTCGCCGCCCGGCCTGGCCGTGTCGCCTCAACGTCCCGTCCTGACACAGGGGGATTCGCTCCGTCTGACGGCAACCGTCGGGGGCCACGGGGTAGAGTCGGGTAGTGTGATCCACTGGACGAGTCTCAATAGCGGGGTCGCGACGGTGAGCTCACTGGGAACGGTTCGAGCAGTCGCAGTGGGAGTGGCGATGATCGTCGCGACGTTACAGAGTGACGCCGATACCATCCCCATCGTCGTGCAGCCCCCCGCCCTTCGCTCGTTGGCCAGCGCGCGCGGATTCGTGATGGGGACGTCGGTCGACGTGAACGCATTGCGCCTCGACGCGCAGTTCCAGCAGCAGCTCGCCCTCCAGTACAACGGGGTGACGTCGGAATGGGCCATGAAGTTCGGGCCGATCCATCCTGGAGCGGCGCAGTACAACTTCGTCGAGGCCGATCGGCTGGTGAGCTTCGCCCAGCAGAACGGCATGACGGTCCACGGCCACACGCTCGTGTGGGGCGAGGGACTTCCCGGCTGGGTCACGAACGGGAAGTTCACCAAAACTCAGCTGTTGCAGGTGCTGCACACCCACATCGCGACAGTGGTGGGGCGATACAAGGGCAAGATCGCGTCATGGGATGTCGTCAATGAAGTCGTCGACGACACGGCGCCGCTGCGTCATACGCTGTGGCTGCAAGTGATCGGGCCGGAGTACATCGATTCGGCGTTCGTCTGGGCCCATCAAGCCGATCCCGCGGCCAAACTCTATCTCAACGAGAACCACGCCGAGGGGAGCGGCCCCAAAGCGGACGCGGTGTTGGCGCTGGCTCAGGGGCTGCGGGGCCGGGGCATCCCGATCGACGGGGTCGGATTCCAGGCGCACTTCACGCTCACGCCGCCTCCGCCCGCCGCCGCTGATCTGCAGGCGAACCTGGCGCGGTTCGCCGCGGCAGGGCTCTCCGTGCGCGTGAGCGAAATGGACGTGCGGGTGGCGGACGCCGCCCCCGCGGGCGCGCTGGACCAGGAAGCGACGATTTTTCACGACATGCTGGATGCGTGCCTGCGGCTGGGGACCCGCTGCACCGGGTTCACGAGCTGGGGATTCACCGACAAGTACAGCTGGATCCCCAAATTCTACCCGGGGTACGGCCGCGCCCTGCCATTCGACGCCAGCTATCAATCCAAGCCCGCCGACGCCGCTCTGGTGACGCGACTGCAGCAGCCGTGACGAGCTAAGCGACGCCCAGCGCGTCGCACAACACCCCGGCGATGCGCTGCGCCGCATGGCCGTCCCACAGCGCGGGTCGCCGTCCGCGCTTTCCCTCTCCCCGCAGCACGCGAGACACCGCAGCGGTGATGCGTGCCGGGTCGGTGCCCACGATCTCGTTCGTGCCCTCATCCACCGTGATCGGCCGCTCGGTCGTCTCCCTGAGCGTGAGACAGGGAACGCCGAGGGCGGTGGTCTCTTCCTGCAAGCCGCCGCTGTCTGTCAGGACGACCGCCGCCTCTTTCCAGAGACCGAGAAAATCCATGAAAGAAAGCGGCGGCGTGAGCGTGACGTCGGGACCGAGGTCGATGCCGTACTTTTCGAGGTTCGCCCGCGTCCGCGGATGCACGGGAAACACGAGGGGCAGGCGGCGCGACACCTCCCGGAGGGCGGACGAGAGGCGGGCGAATGCGCCCGGCTCGTCGACATTGGATGGCCGGTGCAGCGTCACCGCGCCATAGCTGCCGAGCCGGGAGCGTATCGCCGTCGAGACGTAGCCGGACGAATCGGAACCTGCCAGCTGCTCGAGCTGGTATAAGAGGTTGTCCACCATGACGTGCCCGACATGATACACGGCCTCCGGCCGCTTCCCTTCCCGCAGCAGGTTGTCGACACCGCTCGGCTCGGTGACGAACAGCAGATCGGCGATCGCGTCCGTCACGATGCGATTGATTTCCTCAGGCATCGTCATGTCGCGGCTGCGCAACCCTGCCTCGACGTGCGCGACCGGGATCTGCTGCTGCTTCGCGACGACCGAACAGGCCATCGTCGAATGAACGTCTCCAACGACGAGTACGAGGTGCGGGCGCTCGGCACGGCAGAACGTTTCGAATGCGACCATGATCCGCGCCAGCTGCTGGGCGTGCGTCCCGCTGCCGGACCCGAGACAGACATCGGGCCGGGGGATGCCGAGCTCCGCGAAGAAGACGTCGTTCATCTCGGGATCGTAGTGCTGTCCCGTGTGGACGATCTGGAAGCGCAGGGCGCCGTCGTGCTCGCGCAGGGCGCGCACGAGCGGGGCGATTTTCATGAAATTCGGCCGGGCGCCGGCGACGATCGCGATGGTTTTCATCCAGGGCCGCCGCGGTGACGCCACTGCGCGTGCTCCACGTCATCTGGTGGGGCGAGGTGGGTGGGATCGCCCTGAACCTGGTGGACCTCGCCCGTCACGCCCGGGCGGCGGGCCACGCGATGTCGGTGGTCGTGCTGGCGCGCTCGAGCCCGCTGATCGACGCGCTGTCCGATCACGGCGTCCGCGTAATGCCCCTGGGCGCGCGCTCCGGCCGTGATCTGCTGGCCCTGGCGCGATTCGCCCGCCTGCTGCGCCGGGAGCGGTTCGACGTTATCCACGACCACACCGGAACGTTCCTCGCCGCCCTCGCGATTCGCATCGGCGCGGCGGGGGCGCGGACGATCCATCAGGAGCACGGGGCGATCAACGTCCCGCTGTTGCGGGACAAAAAGCGCGCATTCTACCGGCTGTTCGGCCGGGGATTCGACCGGTTCATCGCCGTTTCCCGGGCGAACGCCCGCGACATGCTGCGCGCCGGCGCCGCCGCGGAGCGAGTCATTACGATCCCCAACGCCGTCGACCCCGAACGCTTCTCGCCCGGACCGACCCGCGCAGACGCCAAGCGCGCGCTGGGCCTGCCGCAGACGGCGGCAACGGTCGGGACGGCCTGTCGCCTGGTGCCGGAGAAGGACCTGCCGCTGTTTCTCGACGTCGCCCGCCTCGTACGGCAGGCGCGCCCGGACGTCGTCTTCGCGGTGGTCGGCTCGGGCCCGGACGAGGAGCCGCTGCGCCGCGCGTGCGTCGAACGCGGGCTCGCGGACGCGGTGCGGTTCCCCGGCGTCCAGAGCGATATGGCGGCGGTGTGGCGCGCGTTCGACGTTTATCTGTTTACGTCGCGTGTCGAGTCGTTCGGCCGGACGCTCCTGGAAGCGCAGGCGTGCGAAACGCCGGTGGTCGCAGCGGTCCCCCTGGAGGGAGGCGCCATCGACCTGGTGCGCGACAGCCCCGGCGTTGTGCGTGTCGCGGAGCGTGACGCCGCAGAGCTCGCCCGCAGGACGCTCGAGCTCCTCGACAGACCGGAGCGGCGCGCGGAGACCGGGCGCGCCGGCCGACAGTGGGTGACCGCGCAGTACCATGTCGCCGACTGGGTGCGGCAGCTGGACGGCGTCTACCGCACCACCTCGCCGGCTCACGCCGACACCCCGACGCCGCCGAGAAACCGGGACACCATGGAGGACATCGAGGCGACGCGATAGACGTGCTCCCGCGCACCCTCGCCCATGTCCGTACGCCACGTCGCCGAGGCGAGCAGCTGCAGCACCTTGTCCGCCAGGTCGGCGCGATCGTTTTTCCTGAAGATCAGCCCCGTCCGCCCGGGAACCACGAGGTCCCGCTCCGTCCCGTCGCCCTCGGCGCAGATTACGGGCAACCCGTACGCCATCGCCTCGTTGATCGCCAGTCCCCCGAGCGCCGGGAGGACGAACAGGTCCGCCAGCGCGAAGTAGCGCCCCACACCCGCGACGACTTCGCCGATGAAGTGAACGTCGGGAATGCCCTGCTCCGCCACGAGGCTGACGAGGCGATTCATCTCGGGGCCGTCTCCCACGAGCACCAGTGCCACGTCGGATCGGGCCGCCCGCACCGCGCGGAACGCCTCGATTAGAAGCTCGTGGCGCTTGCGCGGGATGAGGACGCCGACCGACAGGATCACGAGCTTGTCCTCGAGTCCGAGTCGGGTGCGTGTTTCGGCGGCGAGCGTCCGGTCCTGCGTGTAGCGCGACCGCACCGCTTCAGTGTCGATGGTGTTCTGCACGATCGTACAGCGCGCGGGATCCACGCCGTAGCGCTCGAGAAAGGCCCGCGCGTTCGTGCCGTAGCACAGGTATCCGTCGGCCAGCCGGGCCGTCAGCCGAATGAACAGCCGGCGCAGCCGTGCCGGCAGCCCCGCGATGACGTTGCGCTCCCAGCCCCCCGCCCAGTAGAACACCTGAGCGCCGGTGGCCTTGGCATACAGCGCGATCAGCACATTCGAGAGGATGCCGAAGTTGCCTTCGCACACGATGATGTCGTACCGATTGCGCAGCAGATGCTTCCACATCCCGACCTGAACGTAGATCGCGGCGCCCCACAGGAACTTCTCGTGTGTGCGGATGCGAACGCTGCGAAACGCGTGGCCTTCGCTCGACACGGCCTCGCGCCGCGGGATGTTGGGCTCGTCGCCGCCATGGAAGACCGTCAGGTCGACGCCGGGCGCCCCGGCGAGCCGGTCGTAAAACGGGACCCGGTAGTGGAAGAGGTAGTTCCAGAAGATCGCGATGCGGCGCTTGCCGTTGGCGGCCGGGCCGGGCCGCTCGGGCCTGGCGGCCACCGGACGCGCCTGCTGCGGCGACCGGTTCCACGCCCGCAGCCGGTACAGCTGCTCCTCCCGCAAGCGGGAGACGACTTCGGGATCATCCAGACGCGGCACGCCGCGGGCCGCCGCCAGCAGGTAACCGCCCCACAGCGCGAGTCCACCGACGATGTAGGGCTGCTCGAACATGCGATACAGCCCGCGGGCGAACACGAACAGCGGATGCGAGCGGATGACCCACGCCCCGCGACCCCAGTCCGCCTTCCCGAGCACGTGGCCGTTGCGCGCGCCGTGGGCGCGCCGATGCAGTACGGAGAGGCGCGGGAGCGCCTCGGTGCGCCATCCCCGCACGTGCATTTTGACCTGATCGACGATGTCCCACCCGGAGACCGGCGCGAGACCGCCGATCGCCTCGAGGGCGGTCTGCCGAAACGTCTGCAGCGCCCCTGCGACATGGTTCGGGGCTACACGCGCGCGGGCCGGCGTGCCCGGTGACGCCCCCTGCACCACTCCACCGGCGATGCCGAGGTCGGGATGGGTGTCGAGATACCTCAGGACCGTCGCGCAATAGTTCCCGGGAAACACCAGGTCGGCGTCGAATTTCGATACGTAGCGGAAGCCGTGCCCCCCGAGTCGGTCGTAGGCGAGGGTGAACGCCCGCACCACTGCCGGCCCCATCGCCTCGTCGTCGCGGGCCTCGGGACGCAGCAGCTGCACACGCGGGTGCAGGGCGGCCCGCGCGGCGACGATCGACACCGTCTCGTCCGATGATCCATCGTCCACGACCACGACGCGGTCGGGCGGCTCGGTCTGCCGGAGCAGCGAATCCAGCATCTCTCCGATGAACCGCGCTTCGTCGCGGGCCGGGATGATCACGAGGTGGCGCATCTCAGGCGCCCACCCGGACGCCATACTCGCGGCGCCACAGCTCGAACAGCGTGAGCGCGAACAGCCGTTTCGCGTTGTTCCAGCCCCGCCGCTGCCCCTCGAGCAGGGCGTGCACCGCGCGCCGGTCGAACAGGCGCGGTTCGGCGTCGGTCAGGACGCCGGTGACGAAGGAGCCCCAGGCGCCGCCGAACCACCGCGCCAGCGGCACCGAAAACCCCTGCTTCCGCGCCACGTCGAACCGTGGCGGCAGCAGCCGCCGCGCCAGCCGTCGCAGCAGAATCTTGCGGCGTGACCGCCGCGCCAGCAGCGCATCCGGGACTTCCCCGAGGGCGAAAGCGACCACGCGGTGATCGAGAAACGGGGCGCGCACTTCGAGTGAGGCGAGCATGCTGGCCCGGTCCACCTTCACCAGGACGTCGTCCGGCAAGTAGCGGCGAAAGTCGCCCACCATGGCCCCCCGCAGCGGGGAGAGGTCGCGCGGGCACGCGTCGGCCTTGGCTACCTCGGGTTGCGCCGCCGCGGCTTCCCCTTGCGGCGCCAGCGGTCGCAACAGCTGCGCGCGCGCCGCACGGTCGAAGTAGAGATCGATGTGCGCAAACGGCGGAACGCCGTCTACGGCGAATCCGGCGAGCTGGTGCCGCCCCCGCGCCCCCAGCGGCAGCGCGCGGCCAACGGCGGCGACCGCGCGCCGCAGCGGCGCCGGCGTGACCGACCGCATCCGCTCGAGCCGCGGAATCCAGGAGTAGTAGCGGTAGCCGCCGAACAGCTCGTCGCCGCCGTCGCCGCCGAGCGCCACCGTCGCGTGATCGCGCACGAGGGTGGCGAGCAGGAATGTCGGCAGCATGGACGAGTCCCCCATCGGCTCGTCGAACTGGCGCGCGAGGCGCGGCAGCAGCTCGGGGGTGATCTCGCCGGCCGCGAGCTCGTGATGCTCGGTTCCGAAGTGGTCCGCCACGAGCCGCGCGTGACGCGATTCGTCGAAGCGCCGGTGGCCGGGGAACGCGACGGTGAACGTGCGCAGCCTCCCCCGTGACTGCGCGGCGGCCGTCGCCGTGATCAGACTCGAGTCGAGACCCCCGCTGAGCAGGATCCCGACGGGCACATCGGCGACGAGCTGCCCGCGGACCGCGTCGACGAGCAGCGCGTACAGTTCATCAGCCAGCTCCTCGACCGCGGTGGGACCGCCGGGAGCCGGGGAGGCGATTACCGGCTGCCAATAGGGTTGGCACGACACCGCCCCGGTATCGAGTGACCAGGTCAGTGCGTGCCCCGGCGGAAGCTTGCGGACCCCTCGCAGGATGCACTGGGGGCCGGGAACGAACGCGTACGCCAGATAGTGCTCCAGCGCTTCGCGGTCGATCTCCCGCGGGAACGCCGGGTCTGCCAGTAGGGCCTTCAGCTCGGAGGCGAACTGGACCGTCCCGCGCGGATCGAGCCGGTAGAACAACGGCTTCTCGCCACAGCGATCCCGCGCCAGGAGCAGGCGCCGCCGTGTGCCATCCCACAGCGCGAAGGCGAACATCCCCCGCAGCCGCGACAGACAGCCGTCCCCCCAGCAGCGGTAGGCGTGCAGGATGGTCTCGGTGTCGCTCGAGCCGCGGAAGCCCTCGCTGCCGCAGCCGAGCTCGTCGCGCAGCTCGCGATGGTTGTAGATCTCCCCGTTGAAGGTGATCCACAGCCGGCCCTCCGGGTCGCTCATCGGCTGATGCCCGGCCGGCGAGAGATCGAGGACGGCGAGTCGGCGGTGCGCCAGGCCAACCCGGCTGTCCGACGACCACCACAGTCCCGAGTCATCGGGTCCACGATGCCCCATCGTGTCCCGCATGATTTCGAGCAGCCCGGGCCGGTCAACCGGCGTGCGCGATGCGATCCCTACGATGCCGCACATCGTTACCCGGCCTCAGCGGTTTCGGCATGGCGGGTGAAGCGACGGCGCCGCGGGACGACCGCGCGCTCCGTTCCGGACACCGCACGCGCGTAGAGCCGCTCCAGGGCCCGCGTCTGGGTCCGGTGATCGAACAGCTGCTCGACACGGTGGCGACCCGCCGCACCCATCCGCTCGCGGAGGGGAGCGTCGCGCAGCAGGCGGACGAGATGGGCAAACAGCAGCGCCTCGTTTCCCTCGGGAGCCAGCAGCCCGGTCTCGGCGTGCGCAACGGCCTCGGGGATCCCGCCGACACTGTACGACACGACCGGCAGCGCCATCGCCTGCGCTTCCACGAACACGAGCCCGAACCCTTCCGCCTCCTGCGAAGGCAGCGTGACGCTCGGCACGCACAGGACCTGCGCGCGTGCCATCCATTCGATGACCGTCTCCTGCGGCACCAGGCCGAGAAAGCGGCACCGTGGGACGGCGCCCCGGGCCAGCCGCTCCAGCGAGCCCCGTTCGGGACCATCTCCCAGGATCACGAGCTCGGCACCGGGACATTCCGCCGCGACGCGGCGCATCACCCGGATCAGGTGCGCGCAGCCCTTTTCGGGCGACAGGCGGCCGACGAACAACACGACGGGTTCCCGAAGCACGCTGCTCGCCGGGCGGAATCGATCGAGCCGCACGCCGAGGTACTGGACCACGGTGCGTTCCGGTGGAAACCCCTGCTCCAGCAGCCGGCTGCGCACGAATGCGGAGACCGCGAGGAACAGGCTCCCGTGCTGTTGCAACACCGCGCGCTTCTCCAGGTAGCGACGGTGCACGAAGAAAGATCGCCGAGCGTGGGCGTCGGCCATCGTGGCATCGTAGCCGTGGAACGTGGTGACCAGCGGTACGCCGAGGGCGCTGACGAGCGGCAGAATGAGGGCGGCGTCGGGACCGAAATGCGCGTGGGCCAGGGCCGGAGCGAGGTCGGCCAGAGCGCGTCGCAGCCCCGGGGCGACACCGGTGAGCTTGAACGCCAGCTCGCGCGCGCGGCCGCGCACCCCGCCCGCGCTCACCACCACGCTGCGATCTTCCGGCACGCCGAGGTCGCCGCGCCGGCACCCGGCGTACCACGGCTCGAACCGCTCGAGCGCCTCTCCCTGCTCCCGGATGAATATCTCGGAGCGGTCGAGCAGCGTCGATCGAAAGATCAGCACACGCGCTCGACCCGCCGCGCTGCGAGGAGCGAGCGTCGTCACCATGCGCGCGTGCGGCGGTGGCGCCGTTGGGCGAGATGTCCGATCACCGTCAGGGCGATGAACGACGGGATGGTCGTCTCGAACCAGAAGCCGAAGGTGATCATGTTGATGTACGACCACACGAGCACGGCGACGGGGAACAGCGCGACGACCGCAGGGTCGCCGCGCGCGTCGACCACGGCGATCCACAGGCTAGCGACGAGCAACGCCACGAACAGGGCGCACCCCACGATCCCGAGATCGAGCAGCATCCCGATCACCTGGTTGTGCGAGCTGCCGACGATCCAGCCCTGCGATTTGGCGACCTCGAGGATATGCACGGGCTCCCAGAAGCTGTCGTAGCCGTACCCGAGCAGCGGCCGATCGGCGACGTATGGCAGGAGACTCTGGAACAGCTCGGTCCGCCCGGTCATGTCAGCCAGATCGAAGGTGGTCGAGCGCCCGAGCGTGGCCCAGGTCTCCGCGTGCTCGCCCAGGTCGGGGAACAGGATCATGGCGCTGGAAACGACGACGACGAGGCCGGAGGCCGCCAGCAGCGTCGTGTGTCGGCGGGCGCTCATCACGAATACCACAGCCAGCGCCGCGCTCAGGCCGACGAGCGAGCCCCGCGACTTGGTCAACAACAACATCCCCAGCCCGATCACGCTCAACACCACCATCAGCGCGGCGCGGCGGCCGGTGAAGCGCCTCGCGAGCAGCACGGCGGAGATGACGAACAGCGTGCAGTAGAGCGCCATGGAGTTCGGATGGATCGAGCCGCGGAATCGAAAGGCCGAGCTGAGAGGGTGCATCGTTCCCAGCGTCACTTCCGTCGCAACGCCCAGGAGGATGGTCATGCCGCTGAACAGCAACGCCACGCGGACGATCGTCTCCAGGTTCCAGCACCGGGACAGGCCGTATGCGGCCAGCACGAGCGAGAAGAACACAAATGCTTTGCGCGTCGTAATGGCAGGATCCTGGCTCCACAACGGGCTCGCCAGCGCGAGCAGGAACAACGCGACTGCCGGAGCCGCGATGGCGGCGCGGTAACGCCGCCGCGTCCGCCGCGAGATGTAGACGGCTGCGGCTCCATACAGAAAGAGCACCACCACGCCGAGCCGACGCAGCGGGCTCCCCCCCTCGATCGTGTCGAGCGCGGTAGCGATCTCTCCCTTGTGCTCCTGCAGCCCGTACCCGGAGATCGGTGAGAGCAAGTCGTAGGGCTCCAGCACCGCCAGAATGCCGTACAGCAGCAGCACCGCCACCCACACCTTCGCCGGCAGATAGGAGAAGAACGTCTGCTCGCGCGGCACCGATTGGTCGAGCGGCTGGGGACGCCACTCTCCGGGCAGTGGGGGGAGAGAACCGCTGTCCAGCAGTGCGGTGGGCCCGGCCATCAACGCCGCCCGTCCGAATCGAACGGGCCTCCCGAGGAGTCGGCCATCAAGTCGTGCAGCAACAGGCCCAGCACGGACCAGGGCTCCAGCAGATAGCGCCGCCACAGGCGCCGCGGCTCGGCCGCGAGGCGGAACGCCCACTCCAGACACAGCGCCCCCGCCCAGCGAGGCGGCGTCGGCACGCTCCCCGCCGCGTAGCTGATCGCGGCACCGGCACTGAGAATCACGCAGGGAGGCAGGCCGGAGAGATTGTCGATGATCCAGTGCTCCTGACGGGGCATCCCCATACCCACCATGAGGACGTCGGGTTCGAAATCATGGATGCGCCGCAGCACCGCCAGGTTCTCGGCGCCGTCCACCCAGGGGTCGAAGAATCCGTGCTGCGCTCTGAACACCAGACCGGGATGACGACGCCGCAGCACCGCCGCGCCGCGCTCGGCAACCGCCGTTGTCTCGCCGACGTACAGCACGCGCCACCGCTGGGCGGTCGCGGCGGCCAACAACGGATCGGTCCAGTCGACGTACGTGACCCGGTGCTCGCGCCGCAGCGGCAGCCCGAGGAGTCGCGCGGCGAGGATGACCGCCATGCCATCGACGTGCACCAGATTCGCGCGCTCGTAGAACGCGCGCAGCTTCGCGTCGCGCCGGTACAGGTAGACGCTGTGGAGGTTGTGGTTGGCGATGATTCGCCGCTCTCCCGAGCGCACTCCCGCCGCCACGGCGTCGGTCAACGTGTCCAGGGAGAGCGCCTGCACGCGCACCCCCAGCAGCCGGAAGGTCCGCACCACGGGCAGCTCGACGGCGCCGGCGATGGTCACCGGGCCGAGCGCTCCGATGCGAGTCGGCCGACGCGCCGTGCGTGCCGCGGGAGCTCGGGGTCGCGCGACAGGCCGATCAGGATCGTCCACAAGGTCACGGCCAGCGCGCCGTCGCTGGCGATACTCGCCCACGCGGCACCCAGCCACGAATACGCCGGGATCAGTACCAGATTGAGCGCGATGTTCAGTACCGCCACGCCGACCTGCGCCGCCGTACGCAGCTCCTGATGTCCGGCACCCGTCAACGCGTCGGCCGCGAAGTAGTGCAATGCACGCAGCAGCGGCAGCACGGCGAGCCAGCGGATGACGGCGGCTACGCCGGCGTAGGAATGGCCCAACGCCAGGGGCACGAGCGGAGCGAAGGTGAAGAGTGCGATCCCGGCGCCCACGCCATACGCCGCGGCGGCCGGCACGAGGCTGCGGGCGAGGCCGGCCGTCGAGTGAACGCCGGCGGCCCCGCGGGCGAAGAACCGCGGATAGGCGGCGAACACGAGGGAGCGCACCGGCAGGAAGGCGACGTCGATGATCCGATAGGCAGCGCCATAAATCCCGGTCACGCCGA
Source organism: Gemmatimonadales bacterium (assembly GCA_035262265.1). Classification (GTDB taxonomy): domain Bacteria; phylum Gemmatimonadota; class Gemmatimonadetes; order Gemmatimonadales; family GWC2-71-9; genus DASTHG01. Next base: position 8,623 of record DATFTG010000295.1, on the reverse strand, counting down.
GGGCGTCGAGGCGGGCCAACATCGCCTTGTCGACGTCGTCGTAGATGGATCGCGCGCTGCCGCTGAGCGAGAACATCAACCCTTCGCGCAGCTCGGCGCGCCCGAAGCTGGCCGGGCGCGAGGGCCACCCGACGCGCCGGGTGACCGCGACGACCGCGGCGAGCGCAGCGCCCCCCGTCGACAACGGATACAGGATCGCCCAGAGGTTGAGGCTCCCGCCCGGAACGATCGCCAGCGTCACCGCGGCCGCGACCTTCAAGGCGCTCCAGACGACCCAGGTCAGGGCCGTGCGATCGAGCCGGTCGAGAGCCTGATACGCCTGACCGCTCACCTCGATGAGCGGGAGCAACATCACGTCGGACACGGTGACGCCCACCAGCAGCCAGAACGGAATCCGGCCATGCAGCGCCAGCCAGCCGATTCCGACCACGACGAGTGCGAGCGAGGCCCCGCCGCGCAGCACCGTCAGCACCGCGCGACCCCACCAATAGGCCGGTGTCTCCAGTCGGCGCGTCACCCCGCGAATCAGAAAGCTCCCCGCTCCCATGGCGGCGAACGGGACCGCGAGCGAGACCGCTCCGAGCGCAGCGGCGAATGCCCCGTATCCCTCGGCTCCGAGACGGCGCGCCAGCAGCACGAAGTACACGAGCTGCGCCAGCAACCGGACGCCGTGCGCGCCCAGCATCCACGCCGCTCCGGTCGCCATGTCGCGCTCCGGCAGGCGGACGACCGACCGCGCCAGGCCCGACCCGCGACGCACCACGTCGCGGGTGCCGGTCAGGTAGTAGTCGAGCCGGCCGCTCGAGCACTCGGGTGGCACACCGATCCGGCTCACGCGCAGCGGTCGGGGCGGGCCCGCTTGCGGTTGCTCCTGAAGAAACGCGGCACGATAGCCGGCGGCTGCGAGCACCCGTTCCTGCTGAGGATGACAGTCGCCCGCCTGGTCGTACGGCATGCTGAAGAAGCGGCACGGCGCATTCAACTGGGCGCGAATCTCGCGGGCGCTCTCCGTGATCTCACGCTTCAGATCCGGTTCCGAAAGCCGTGACAGCTTCGCGTGCGTCACGCTGTGAGACCCGATCTCCATGCCCAGGTCGCGCGCCGTGCGCAGCTGATCCCAGGTCATCACGTCGAGGACCGTGCCCGCCCCATCCCTATAGCGCAGCAGATCCGGGTCGGGATCGCCGACGAGGCCGCGCAGGCGCTCCAGCATCTCCTGGCGGACAGCGGGAAGCAGCGACCACGCGTCGAGCTCCAGACGAGCGAGGAAGGCATTTGTGTACCGCCGGGGCTCGGGCGGGAGGTGCGGCAGGTATTGCCGCAGGGTCTCCCAGGTCCGACCTCCTCCCGCGGGATCGCTCAACAACAACATCGCGAGCCGCTCGTGCCATTGGCACCATGGCCGTGCCGCCGCTGCGTGCGCCACCCCTTCCGTGGGCGCGAGCAGCACAGCGTGCACGCCGAAGGTGTAGAGCACCGGCAGGGCGAGATCGAAGACGCTGCGACCGGCGTCGTCGATCGTGATCAACACGCCGGGGGAGCGCTCGCCAGTCGCGCCCCCGCCCTCGAGGAGCGCCAGCGCCTCGTCAGGGTTGAGGATGTGGTACGCACGCCGCAAAAACGCGAGGTGCTCCTCGAGACGCGAGACGGACAGGCAGTTCCGGTAGAGGTAGGCGTAGCGTCCCCGGGCTCGGCGCGCATGATCCACGAATCCGTGGTAGGTGAGGACCGAGAGCGGGCGGTGACGGCCGAGACGCACCAGCCGGAGCAAACCGAGGCGGGCGCCCGTCTCGAGCGCGAGCCGACGGAGCATCAGGGGGCCGCTCGTGCGACGATGATGCCGACGGCGGAGATCCCGGCGGCGACGACGTACACGCCGTTGCGGGAGAACCAGCTTCGCTCCGGCACGACGATCTGGTCGCCCGAGCGCAGCTGCGGCAACAAGCGGGCGTTGAGATCGAGCCGGGAGCCGACTTCCTGTCCGTTGCGGAAGATGCGGACGCTTTTCAGCTTGCCCTGCTCCGTCGCGCCGCCGGCCAGGGCCACCGCATCGACGACGGTCATGGTCGGATCCACGTGGTAGAGGCCGGGGTTCTTCACCGCGCCGAGGATGCGGACGCGGCGCAGCATGGTGATGCGGACGTCCTGATTGCGAATCTGCTGCGCGTATTCGGCCTGCAGCGCGCGTTTCAGCTCGGCAGGCGACCGTTGGCTGACCGAACGGGCTCCGAGCAGCGGCAGGACCACCGTCCCGCTTTCATCGATCGGGAAGTCCCCGCCGAGAGTCGGCTCGCGCGAGAAGGCCAGTTGAATCTCGTCTCCCGGCGCGAGCGGTTCGACGAGCGCCCCCCGCTCCGAGTCGGCGAGGGCGGGTGCCTGCCCCATCGCCCGGGCTGGGGGTACGAGCAGCCAGGCAACGACGACGATCCGGCAGAGCGTGGTGTTCATCGAGTCCCTCCCGCACGCGCCGCTTCCGCGTACTGATGGCGTCTACTGTCTCCCTCGGGCCCGCGCACGTCGTTGAAGACGACGCCGAGCACGTGGCCATTCACGCGGCCGAGTCGCCGCAGTGTCTCTTCGAGCGCGTCCCGGTCGGTCACGCCGCCGCGCACCACGAGAATGAGCCCATCGACGATGGCGGCGATCGCCGTGGCATCGGTGATGCCGGTGAGCGGCGGGGTGTCGATCACGATGAGGTCGTACTGCTCCTTCGCCTGCTCGAGCAGCTGCGCCATGTCGGCGGACTCGAGCAGCTCCGCTGAATGCGGGGTGGGCGACCCTGCGGGAATGACCGAGAGGGTATCGCGACCCTGTACCTGGAGCCTCGTGCACACCGTAGAGAAGTCCGCCGACCGCGCCAGCAGATCGCTCAGTCCGTAGTTGGGTGCGGGGGACCGGAAGAAGGCCGCGACCCCGCTCGCGCGGATGTCGGCGTCGATCAGCAGCGTCTGTACGCCGTGACTGGCCCGCGTCAACGCGAGGTTGCACGCCGTCAGGGTCTTGCCCTCACCGTGCGCGGAGCTCGTGACGGCGATGGCGATCGGTCCGGTGGCCGGAACGCCACCGGAGAATTTCAGGTCGACGGCCAGCGCGCGGAACGCTTCCAGCGTGACGTTCGCGTCCTCGAGCGCCCGGCGGGAGCGTTTGTCGCGCCGTGGCAGCTGCTGGTCCACGGTCAGCGCCTGGAGCACGGGTCCCGGCCGACGCAGCCGTGGGATCGTCGCGAGGACCGGCGACCCGACGGTGCGTTCCACCTCGATCCGCTCGTGCAACCGCGAATCGCGCAGCTCCCGCAGGACAGCGAGGCCCACGCCGCAGCCCAGCCCCATCAGCAGCCCGAGCGCGAGATTGAGCGGGACCCGGGGCGCGGCCGGCCGGTACGGAAGCGACGCGTCATCGACGATGCGGACGCTGGGGAGCTTGACGGCTTCCGCGACCTGGGCTTCCTGCAGCCGCGTCTGCAGCATCTGCCAGACGTCTTCGATGCTCGACCGCTCCCGCTCGAGGCGGGCGGACTGGATCTGCTCGCCGGGGATGGCCGCCAGCCGCTGACTGAGCTCACGCTGGGTCCCATCGAGCGACCGGATCTGCACGGCAAGCCCCTGCTCGTAGCTCGACGCAATGGCGTGCAACTGTCGCTCGATGTCGGCGATGCGGGTATCGACCGCGGCGAGGTCGGCGTTTTGCTCGGTGCGCCGCAGAGCGAGATCCACGCGATGGTTTTCCAGGTCATTGAGGCTCGCGAGCAGGCCGGTCACCGCCTCGTTCTTCAGGAGGGCGGGAAACCCCGCCAGATCGCGAAAGCGCTTGCTCGCTCCTGGCGCCGCGTCGATCCCGTGGATCAGATTCGTCAGCGCGTCGTGCTCGGCGACCAGCTGATCGCGCTGTGCCTGGACCGCGATGTCCTGCTCGACTTCGCCCGAGGCGCGTGAATCGAGGGCGACCGCCTGATGCCCTCGCGAATAGATGGCGATGCTGTCTTCGACGGCCCGGAGCTGCGTCCCCAGCCGGCCCACCTGATCGCGCAGGAAGGCGGCTGTCGCGGCGGCGTCGGCCCGCTGCAGGTCCGTCCGTAGCCGCATGTAGCTGTGGGCAATACGGTCGCACAGCTGTTGCGCCGTGATCGCCGTGCCGCCCTTGCAGGTCAGGTCGATGAGATCCGCCTCGCGATTGACGAGCGTCGCCGCAATGCGATGCTGCGTCTGTTCCACCGCGAGCGGGAACGGGACGACGCGGAGCGTCAGATCGGCGCCCAGCGACTGCGGGGCCCGCAGCCCGATCCCCCCGAAGTGGGTGACCGAGTCCGGCGCGGCGACGGTAAGCAGGCTGTCCCCCGGCTTCGCCCGCACCTGCCAGCCCCCGAGCCGGCCGGCGACGAAGCGGTACTCCCCGGCCGGGGCGTCGCGTGCGGCGGTGAAGTCGGGGAACACGTCCTCGGGCCGCTGCTCGAATCCATCAGCCTCGACCACGACGTGCAACGCGAGATCGTCGACCACCGGCTCCACCACACTGCGGCTGTTCAGCAGGTTGATCTCGGTCTGGATCTGGCCGACCGCTCCGAGGCGCTCGAGCACGTCCAGCGCCGGCGATTCCTGGCCCCCCTGTTTCTCGACCAGGAACGTGGTCGTGGACTTGTAGGTCCGCGGCCAGAGCCACGTCAGCATGGCCGTCACGAACAGCACCACGAGCGCGGTCGACATGATCGACCAGCGGCGGCGGCGCAGCACCCAGGCGACGCGCTGGACATCGGAGGGGGCGGCCCGTTGCAGCGAGCGACCCGTACGCGAGCCGAACCGCGCCGGCGGCGGGCCCTGGCCCCGGGCGGCGGGCAGGCGAGTGGTCATTGGGCTCCTCTGCCGTGGAGGACGGCCGGAATGGTCTTGAGCAGGATCAGCGCGTCGAGCTGCAACGACCAGCGATCGATGTACTGGAGATCCAGCTGCACCCACCGCTCGAAGCTCACGGAGCTGCGACCGTTCACCTGCCAGAGACAGGTGAGGCCCGGTGGCATGCTGAAGCGGCGCATCAGCCACCCCTCGCTGAACCGACCGACGTCGCGAACCGGGAGCGGGCGCGGGCCCACCAGCGACATCTCTCCCTTGAGCACGTTCCAGAGCTGCGGCAGCTCGTCGAGGGAGCTTCTGCGGAAGAACCGCCCGACCCCGGTGATGCGCGGATCGCCGGCGATCTTGAACACGGGGCCCTGCGCTTCGTTCTGCCCTTCCAGCGCCGGCTGCCGCGCTTCGGCATCCGACACCATCGTGCGGAACTTGTACATGCGGAACAGGCGCTTGTTGAGCCCGTAGCGCTGCTGGGCGAAGAGCACCGGACCCGGACTGGTGAGTTTGATGATCGCCGCGATCAGCAGCAGGACCGGCGACAGCACGACGAGACTCAGCGCGGCGCCGACGACGTCGATGATGCGCTTGATGATGAGCCGGAAATCGTCCTGCACGACCTTGACGGTGCGGAACGCCGGCTCCTCGTACCCGACCTGCCCCAGCGACGGCTCGAAAATGTCCGCGAGATACGCGGACTGTACGCCGAGCCGCTCGCAGGTGTGGATGACTTCCTGGATGCGCTCGTAGCACGATCGGATCGGCAGCGCGATGAGCACCTCGTCCACCACCTCATGGATGAGCACCGATTCGAGATCACGGAGCGGGCCGAGCCAGCGCGGCAGATGCGGTGCGGTGGCGGGCGTATCCTCGACGTCCATGCAACCGATCAACGACGCGCCCGGGTCGTCGGCTCCGTTCAAGCTGCGGAGCACGCGGCACAACGCCTGGGCCCGCGGGCCGCTGCCGATGATCAGCACTTCCCGCGGTCGCCGCCCGGACACCCACGTTCCGAGGGCGCGAACGATCTGACGCGACACGAGGATGGCCGGAATGGAGAGGGCCCAGAACAAGGACACCGTCTCGAGTCGGAACGCCCCGGTGGCGCTGAACAGGCGAAACAACAGCGTCGGGCATGCGCCCAGCAAGGACGCCGCGCCCACGCGCGTCAACTCCTCACGCGGGGTCGCGACGCGCCACCGCCGGTACAGCCCCAGCCAGGTGAACGCACGATTCCAGCAGACGGCGAACATCACCAGCAGCAGGACTTTCTCGACGGTGATCCGGAGGGCGAGGAACTCACCGACACCGCGCGGCAGATCGCCGATATTGACGACGATGAGGGCGGCGCACAACGCCGCCACCGCGGCCACCTGATCTCCGACTTTCAGCGCCCGGTAGACGAAAGCCGATGCCGAGCGCGCGGGCCCGATGGGCCACGACCAGCGGCGCAGGCTGGGGAGCGCACGGACCGCCTCCCATTCTGCCGTCGTCACGCACCGCCCGGATGAAAGCGACTGGCGGGGCCAGAGTGCGACATATGAACACACCTCAGTCGAATGGCTACAGCGACTCCGCGGCGCACGTCCATTGACGTGTGGGGGACACCAGACGGCGGGCGACGGGCGACGGACGACAACCAGCCGCAAAACAGCGTATAGGCGTGCTACCGATCACCGGGAAGGAAGATCCCTCCCGCGCCGGACGAATTTTGTTCGCGCGTCGCGAAACGCACGATCAAAAAAAATCGCCGCCCCGTTGCGCGGGAGGCGGCCTCAGAATAGTGCGACACTGCAGACTACCGCAGTTGATGTGCGACTCGTCACACTGCGACGGTGCAGACTGCGCAGGCACCTCCGTGGAGGAGGTGCCTGCCGGCCTCCTATTTCGCGGGCGCGACCCTCATGAATTTGGCAACGAAGACGTATACGACGTAGGCGATGATCAGAAAATCCACGGTCGTTCCCAGCACGTCACCGATCTTGATGGGGTCGTGCCCGGCGCCGAGAGGAATACTGAACTCACGCCACGCGCCGCCCGGCAACACAAAGGAAAGCAGCGGCATGATGATGTCCTGGACGAGCGCGGTGACGAGCTTCTGCACCGCACCGCCGACCACGACGCCGATCGCCAGCGCGATCGCGTTCGTCTCGACCAGAAACTTCTTGAACTGCTCGAGCATGCGCCCCCCTATTTCCGTTTCTCGGCTTTGCTCTTGCGCTTCTGATCGGCACGCGAAGCGCGGGCATAGCTCTGGATATCCTTGAACCGCCCCTTCGCGTCCCGCACGGCGTAGAGTTTCTTGCCGGAGCTGGAACGGTGCGTCGTCCGCTTCATGGTGGCTCCCGGGTGAAAGAAACGAGTTGTGGGTGGACGAGGGAAGCATGGTGCGGAGGGGAGCGGCTTGCAAGAGTTGCTGTCCCCTAGAGCCGACTCTTCAGGAATTCCGGCGTGAGTCCCTGCAGCCAATTCGCCAGCAGCGTGAACCGGTCGGTCACGAGCAGGATCCCGAGCAGAATGAGGAGCACACCGGAGATGCGCTCCACCCAGACGAGGTACGGCCGGAACCGCTGGAACCAGACGAGGAATCGGTCGAGCGCGAAGGCGGTGAGGAGAAACGGCAACGCGAGACCGAGGCTGTAGACGGCGAGCAGTGCCGTGCCTTGCCCCACGCTCGAGCGCGTAGCGGCGAGGGTGAGGATGGCGCCGAGGATCGGGCCGATGCACGGCGTCCACGCCGCGCCGAAGACGATTCCCGCCACCGACGATCCCACATAGCCGAGCGGCTTGCGCGCGAGATGGATGCGGCGCTCCCGCACCAGGAAACCGGGCCGCAGGATGCCGAGGAGATAGAGCCCGAAGAGTATGATCAGGACCCCGCCCGCGCGGGCGATCCAGACCTGCGAGCGCAACAGCAGGGCGCCGAATGCCGATGCGGAAGCGCCGAGCAGGATGAAGATCAGGGCGAATCCGGCGACGAACCAGGCGGCGTGCAGCAGCGCCGTGCCGCGGCGCAGCTGCAGCTCCTCGGCGGAGAGCCCGGTGAGGAATCCGACGTAGCTCGGGATCAGCGGCAGCACGCACGGCGAGAGAAAGCTCAACAGACCCGCCGCGAACGCCACGAACAGTGAAACGGCCGCCCCGCCCTCGCTACCCACAGAACGCCACGGCGGCCACCACCGTGGTCCAGCGCCCGTCGTCGCCGCATTCCGCCGTGGACGTGACGTTCAGCGTGCGCACGATGTCCCCCGAGAGCATCCACTGCTCGCGTCGCTGATCCCACGCCTGGTCGGAGTCGAACGGGACGCCGAGCACAGTGGCGAGCATCGAGGCAGCGAGATCCTCGGCGTAGTCACCCGAGGTACTCTCGTTCTGCCCGTAGCTGTGGTGCTCGGAGATGTAGCCGTGGTGCGAGGGATCGGACGGGACGGCGAGGCCGATCGACGCGGCGACGCGGCGGCTGGGCTCGTTGGTGGCCGACTCGGCGAGCACCGTGAACAGCACCTGTCCCGGCCGCAGGTTGGCCAGCCCTTCTTCGCGGTCCACCAGCTGGCAGTGGGGCGGAAAGATCGAGCTGACCCGGACCAGGTTGAACACGGCCAGATGCGCATCGCGCAACGCCATCTCGAAGCTGGTCAGCTTCTCGCGATGGCGCCCCACGCCCTTGGTGAGGAACGCCCGGCTCGGCATGAACTGCGAGGGATCGATCACGTCATCGAGGTCCGCGCTAAAGGGTTCGACTGCTGACAGTCCCGGCACAACCCGAACACTTCGAGGTGGTGGTG
>DATFTG010000294.1:0-5701 GCA_035262265.1 Gemmatimonadales bacterium | reverse complement strand
CCGCGGCTGCCGCCCGCGGCGACACGACGCGGCGCCCGCGCGATCGGTGTCGGTTGGGCGCTCGCGAGCCGCTCCCGCCGACGGGCGCGCCGCCGGGCCCACACCCCCATCAGCTCGACGGTGCACACAACCAGGATGAGCGTAGCGAAGGAGAGCGCGAAGGTCGCCGTGCGCCACACATTGTGCGAGGCCGTGGCGGGGCCGGCGACGAAGTGTGTGCGCGCGGTGCTGAGCAAGACGCCGAGCAGCCACCCGGTGGTCCACATCCCGCCGAGGATGCCGGCGGCGAGCAGCTGCTGCATCGCGATCACCCGCCACCGCGCCGCGGCCACACCCCTCCACATGCGGTGGTACCCCTCACGCAGCGGCAGCGCCGCGGCGCTCAACATGTAGAAGAGGCCGCCGATCCCCGTCCCCGGAATGCCGGGCGTCATCGTCAGTGACCCTTCTCGTACACGCGCAACGTGCGGCCCAACACGAACTCGGCAGCGGCCGCCCGCAGGAAGTAGAGCGCGTTCACCGTACGCAGCACGAAAAACGCCGGAATGCTGGCCAGCGCGCGGCGGATTTCGCCCCTCTTCACGGCCCCCGCGATCACCGGTACCAGCACGGCAGGGGCGTCGATCACATACCCGAGCAGCACCCATGGCGTGCGGAGCACGATCGCGAGGATCGGCAACAACACGAGGTAGAGCGCGGCGGCAATCGTCGCGTCCCAGAACGCCACGGCCACGGCGGAGCGCAAGTACGGCACCGACAGGAGACCGCGCCAATGCAGACGGACATTCTGGATGAAGCCATGCGACCAGCGGCGCAGCTGCTGGCCCATGAGCTTGAAGGAGCGCGGCTCGATCGGATAGCACACCGCTTCGGGAACGAAGCGCACCTCGTTGCCGCCCTGGTAGAGGCTCCAGGTGAGGTCCATGTCCTCGGCCATGGTGCGGTTGGACCAGCCGCCGTGCACGCGCAGCTGCGCCGTCCGATACATCGAGAAGCAGCCGGATGAGATCAGCGGCCGCCCGTAGCACTCCTGCACCTGTTTGTAGTAGGTGAAGGCGAACAGGTACTCGACATAGCGACCCCGCTCCCAGAGGGTCTGCACGCGCTGCGGCAGTACGAAACCGCATGCCGCGGCCACGCCCGGTTTCTCGAACGCGGGCAGCAGTCGCTCGAGTGCATCGGACTGCAGCACGGTATCGGCATCGACGGCGACGGTGAGCGCGGTATGGACGTGGTGCAGCGCGAACGTCTGCGCGCCGGCTTTCGATCCGGTGTTCTGCGGCGGACGAATCACGGTCACGCCGAGCGCGCGCGCCACATTGCCGGTGCCGTCGCTCGAACAGTCGTCGACGACGATGATTTCGCGTGGCGGACTGGTTTGGGACTGGAGACTCTCGATGGTGCCGGCGATGCTCTCTGCTTCGTTATAGGCGGGAACGATGACCGTCACATCCGAGCCGCCGAGCGGGCGGTGCAACGGTCGTTCGACAGGCTGCTGCAGCGTCCGGACGCTCACGGCATAAAGACTGCTGGCGCTGCAACAGGTAACTCTGCGGGAAACCGGGAGTTAGCAATACTGGTGTAAGGAACGCCGGGCGCGCACGGGTGTACTGCTGGCCCCTCCGAAGGTGCGGCCTCGCAGCAGGTTACAGGCCGTAACTCCGTGGAACGCCGATCTCGAACCCCGCCGCTGCGAAGGGGAGACGCGTGATGCGCCTTGCGGTCGCATGGAAGATCGCATTGGCGACCGCTTGAGCGACGGGCGGCAGGGCGTGCAGGCGCTGCCAGTCGGACGGGGTGTCGTCACCTGCCGCCCGAGCCCTGTCCGCCGTAGCGATCGCGGTTGAGATCGGCCTGTACGACAGGTGGACGGTGCACGCTCTGCAGAATCCGCGACCGCAGCCGAAATTTCGTGCCGCGCATGTCCAGCGTGTCGCGCAGCACCCAGAGCAGCGGCGTATCGGGGGCGACGTCGACCGTCCGCGTGCTGCCGTTGACGGACAGCGTGAACGAGGACATGAACTTCACGTTACGTCTACTGTGGAAGGTGGCAACCAGAACGACGGTCAAGATCTTGCAAACACGTCCGTGCTCAGGTACTTGAGCCCCGAGTCAGGCAACAAAGTCACGACCGTCTTGCCGGGACCGAGCCGCTCCGCAACGCGCAGCGCGGCGATCACGTTCGCTCCCGACGATGTGCCGGCGAACAGCGCCTCCTCGCGTGCCAGACGGCGCGCCATCGCCTTCGCGTCGGCGGTGGCGACGGGCTCGATCGCGTCCACGAGCGACGGCTCCCAGAGGGGCGGTATGTAGCCGATCCCCACGCCTTCGATTTTGTGCGGGCCCGGCTGTCCGCCCGACAGCACCGCCGATTCCGCCGGCTCGACACAGACGAGCTGCACGCGAGGATTGTGACGTTTGAGCGCGGTGGCGACGCCGCGCGACGAGGCGGCCGTTCCGACGCTGTGCACGAAAGCATCGACCTTCCCTCCCGTCTGACTCCAGATCTCTTCGCCGAGCGGCAGGTAGCCGGCGATGCTGTCGTGGTTCGTGAGCTGGTCGGTCCAGTAGGTGTGCGGCTCCTGGCTCAGGCGCCGGGCGGTCTCGATCATGTCGAGGATCAGCTTCTTCGTCGTGCGGCCGCCCTCGCTCGGCACGAGCGTCAGCTCGGCGCCGAGCGCCGCCATCTGGTCGAGCTTTTCCTTGCTGAAGGCATCGGAGGTGACGATGCGGAGGCGATACCCCTTGGCCGCACACACCAGGGCCAGCGACGCGCCCGTGCTGCCGCCGGTGTATTCGACGACCGCGTCTCCCGGTTTCAAACGGCCGTCCGCTTCGGGGCGCGCGATCACCGCGAGCGCCATGCGGTCCTTCATGCTGCCGGTGGGATTCTCCCACTCGAGCTTCACGAGCACATCGGCGCACCCGGGAGGCACGACGCGGCGCAGACGCACGATCGAGGTGTTCCCGACGGCCGAGAGGATATCCATCGCTATTGGACGACAATGACTCCGGTCATGGCGGATCCGTGCACCCCGCAGTCGTAGGGATACGTCCCCGGGTTCTTGAACGTCACCGCGTAGCTCGCGCTCGCCGTCGAGAGGACGACGCTGTTGCGGAAGATCGTGCCCCCCACGCCCGTCGATCGGATCTGGTGCGATCCGCTGCTGCTCCACTTCCAGACAACGGTATCGCCGACGGCGACGGTGTCCACCGCCGGGTTCTGGCTGCCGTTGTGCGCGCTCTGGTAGAAGTTGTTGCGCCATCCAAGCGGTCCGAAATAAACAACCACACACCTGAGCGAGTGCCGAGTTTGTTCGTTCTCACGAGGTCCGGACACGCCCGTAGGACTGGACAAGACGTGCGGCATCACTGCTCGAGCAATGACCTCTGGCGCTGTCCTGCGATTGCTTCCAAGATCAGGTATGCGCACGTGTGGGTTGGCCCTGGTGCTGGGCTGGGCGCTCGCGCGAGGAGCCATCGCGCAGCAGAGCGCACCGGACCTCATCGCCGCCGCCCGCCACCTCGCCGCCTCCCGGCGGCTCGACAGCGCAGCGACCCTGCTGAACCGAGTCATCGACCGCTCCAGCAGCGGCACCGATGACGAGCGCGCGCAGGCGCTGGTCCTGCTCGGCGTGGTCCGCTTCTACCAGGGACAGGATTCGCTCACCGCGGCGGCGTTTCGCTCCGCGCTGACCCTCGACACGGCGCTCCAGGTCGGCGGGCTCGGGCAGGTCGACAGCGTGTTGCCGCAGCTGTTCGAGGATGAGCGCAAGCGGGTCGTGTCCGCCCTCCGCGAGTCGGCGTTACGCCCGCACTCCTGCATCCGCCGCTGCCTCGGCGGCGAAACGCCGCCGCGGCTGCGCGACATTCCCCGGCTGACGCTCGATTCCGGGCCGGATTTCATCAACACGCGCGCAGTCCTCTCGGTGCTGCTCGTGGTGAGCGAGGACGGAATCCCCGAGCCCGAAACGATCCGGATTTCCTCCAGCACGATGCCGAGCGTGAATGTGCAGGTGCTCGAGGCGGTGCGGGCGGCGCACTTCCGGCCGGCGCTGGCGAACGGGGTGCCGGTGCGCGCGCTGGTGGAGCTGCGGTTCGAGTTTCACGCCGAAGGGATGAGCGCGATCACCTACCGGATCGAGGGCCCGTGAGGTAGGCCGAAAAAGCTCCCGTCCCAAAATGGTGCATCGAACCCGAAGACTGTTGTGCCGGCCTTGACCTATCCCGCGCCACGGCAAATGTTTGCGGTAGTGGACAACCCCACCACACTGGACGAACGAGCTCTCAGCGGGATGCGGTCGTTCCCCGGTGGCGAGCGGATCCTCGAGTCCGCCATCCGGGCCTACCTGCGCGAATCTACCGAAGCATGGGACGCTCTACGAAACGCTTGTGCGGCGGGTGACCGCGACACGGTGCAGCGACTCACGCACAACCTGAAGAGCAGCAGCGCGATGCTCGGGGCGACGCGGCTCGCCTCCTTGTACCAGGGGCTGGAGCAGGAAGCGGGCAGCAGCCCGGCGGCGGATCTGACACAGCGGCTCGAAACGATCCGGGAGGAATACGGCCACGTCGAGCGCGCGCTGCGCGCCCTCGAGCCGCAGCGCCTGACGGAGGCGCTCCCCGCATCATCCGACCGGGCATCGCTGGTGCTCGTTGTGGACGACGAGTCCACCAGCCGCGTGATCCTGGCGGGCCTGCTGCGAGCTGATGGCTTCGACGTGCAGGAAGCGTCGGACGGCGCGACGGCACTGCAGCGGGTGGTGGCGCTGCACCCGGACCTCGTGCTGCTCGATGTCGTGATGCCGGGCATGGATGGCTTCGAGGTGTGCGCGTCGATTCGCGCCATGCCGGACGTTGCGCTCACACCGGTCGTCATGGTCACCGCGCTCGACGACCAGCACGCCCTGGCGCGGGCGTTCGAGGTGGGAGCCACCGATTTCATCACGAAGCCGGTCGCGCCGGCCCTGCTGACGCACCGCGTACGGTTCGTGCTGCGCATGAGCGCCGTGCTCGAGGAGGCGCGACACAGCGAAGCCCGCCTCGCCGAAGCCCAGCGCATCGCCCGTGTCGGCAACTGGGAGTGGCACGTTCCCACCGCTGTGTTTCGCGGCTCCGCAGAAGCGGCGCGGCTGCTCGGGCTGGGCAGCGACGCGACGCAGTGCCCCATCGACCGGGTGTACCAGCAGGTCGCCGCGGACGAGCGGGAGCTGCTGCGGCAGGAGCTGGAGGCTGCCGCGGCGGGTGCCGGATCGCGACTGGATCGTGAGTACCGTGTCCCGGTCGACGGCGGCGAACGGCACGTGCACCTGCTGGGCGAGGCGGTCCCGGAGGACCAGGGCGTGGTGCGGGTGGCCGGGACGGTGCAGGACATCAGCGCGCGCGTGGAGACGCAGCGGCGCATCCAGACGCTCGCCTATCATGACGCGCTCACCGGGCTTCCCAACCGCCGCCTGTTCGCCGACCAGCTCCACAGGGTCTTGTCGGCGGCGCGCCGCAAGCAGCGGCGCGCGGCCGTCATACTCGTGGATTTGGACGACTTCAAGCGCATCAACGACACGCTGGGCCACTCGGTGGGCGACCAGGTGCTCTCGGAGGTCGCCGGGCGGCTGCGGGACGCCGTACGGGCGTACGACACGGTGGGACGCGAGACGGTTTCCGGCGAGCCGGCGACGGTGGCCCGGCTGGGCGGGGACGAGTT
>DATFTG010000293.1:0-12905 GCA_035262265.1 Gemmatimonadales bacterium | reverse complement strand
TGCAGGTACTCCAGGTCGCGCACCCCTGCCGCCCCTTCACGGGCTGGGCCCTGGGCGGTACGGTCGAGAGCGCCGTCCTGAAGGAGCAGCTGCAGTTTCTCGACGACGGGATGCGGGGGTTCTACTGTACGGCGCTGGGGAGTGGGCTCGTCGAAGTAGGCGACCTGCTGGTGACACTCTGACGGCGTTATGAGTAATGGGTCATGGGTAACTACTCAAAACCCATTACCCATTCCGCCGCTTTTTTCTAGCTCAACTCATCCCACGCCAATATCGCCGAGTTGTGGCAGCGGTCGCACTGCAGCCGCTTCGAGTCCGCCCCGAACGCCTGGCGGTGGCGGCAGGCGGGACAGACGGCGTAGGTGAGCGGGAAGATGCGGCCGATGCGCTCGATGAGGCGCGGCTCGCAGCGCACGATGGTCCAGCGCTCGGGAGGCTGGTAGCGGATCTCGAGCAGCCGGCGGTCGACGGGGACGTTGCGGCGGTTAACGTCGAGCACCACGATGTTGCTCGACGACATCCGCACCACGGGATACCAGGCGCCGCGCCGCAAGGTATGGGCGCCGGCGGGACCCACGCGGGCCCAGCCTTTCGGCTGGAGGCGGGTCGGAGTTACTCGGCGGGCTTCCATCGCGCTCGTCATCCCTCTGATGCTACACCAGGGCGGCGGGCAGCGGCGTGACAGTTGTCACACAACGGGCGTGAGGTACCGTCTCAGCCGCACTCGCTGAAGCCGCATACGTGACATTTGACACACCCCTCGGCGAACGCAAGCTGCGAGCCGCAGTCCGGGCAGGTTCCGATGAAATCCTGCCCTTGATCCGGGCTGGAAAGCGCCGCTTCCCCTTGCCCGCCGGTCACGATGTCGGCCGGCCGCAACGCTTCCCGCGCAGTTGTGGCGGGGGTGCCGCCGAGCAGGTCCTGCTGGACCCCCTGCTTCTCCTGCAGCCATTTTTCGATCGCGATGCCGATGGCGTCGGGCACTGAGAGCACCTTGTTCGGCCCCAGTCCGACGACGCGGTCGGAGGAGATGCCGCGTACCTGGCGGTGCACTTCGGCGAGCGGAATGCCGGAGCGCAACGCGAGCGAGATGAGGCGGCCGATCGCCTCGACGTCGGCCATGATCGGCGCGCCCGCCTTACCGAGCGACATGAAGATCTCGAACGGCTGGCCTTTGTCGTCCTCGGTGATCGTCACGTACATCGTGCCGAGCGGGGTGTCGATGCGCCGCGTGGTGCCGCGCAGCAGGTCCGGGCGGCTGCGCTTGGTGCGCCGCTGCAGGTTCTCGCTTTCGACTTCGTGCAGCGCCACGCGGGTGCGCTCCAGCTCCGCCTCGAGCTCCGCCACGTGGCCCAGCGCTTCGGCGAGCTGGCGGGCGGGATCCGCGCCGCTCGACGCGGCCGCGGGCGCCGTGCCCGACTGCTCCTGCACTTTCTTCGCCGTCGACCCGGTCGACAGCACCTGCATCTCGCGGGCGCCGTCGCGGTAGACGGTGACGCCCTTGCAGTCCAGCTCGAACGCCAGGCGGTAGATCTTCTCGACGTCTTCCTCGGTCGCCTCGTGCGGGAAGTTGCACGTCTTGGAGATCGCCGAGTCGGTGAACGCCTGGAACGCCGCCTGCATGCGGATGTGCCACTCCGGCGTCACGTCGTGCGCCGTGACGAACACGCGCTGCCACTTGGCCGGCACCGCGTCGAAGTGGATGTGGCCGCTCTCGGCGATGCGCTGCATCAGCGCCTCGGAGTACCACCCTTCCTGTTTGGCGAGCGCCACGAACTCCTCGTTCACGTCGGGCATCAGCACGCCCGCCTGATTGCGCATGAACGCGACCGCGAACAACGGCTCGATACCCGAGCTGCACCCCGCGATGATCGAGATCGTCCCGGTGGGGGCGACGGTGGTGAGGTTGCAGTTGCGCAACCGCCGCACGGGCCGGATGCGCGCGCCCTTGGGGTCGCGCGCGCAGGTCGCGTCGGGACCCCAGATCGAGCGCGGCCACTCCGGGAACACGCCGCGCGTCTCGGCCAGCTTTTCCGAGGCGACCTTCGACTCTTCGTCCACGAACTGCATGAGCTCGAGGCCGAGCTTCACGCCCTCGTCGGAGTTGTAGGGAATCCCCAGCTTCACGAGCAGGTCCGCCCACCCCATGATGCCGAGCCCGATGCGACGGATCCGCTTCGCCAGATCGTCGATCTCGCCGAGCGGGTACTTGTTCGCATCGATCACGTTGTCGAGGAAATGGGTGCAGAGGTGCACGGCGGTGCGCAACCGGTCCCAGTCGACCCGGCCGTCCTTGACGAACAGCCCGACGTTGATCGAGCCCAGGTTGCAGACGTCGTAGGAGAGCAGCGGCTGCTCGCCGCAGGGATTGGTCGCCTCGTAGCTGCCCAGCGCCGGTACCGGGTTGTACTGGTTGGCGCGGTCGATGAAGAACACGCCCGGCTCGCCCGTCTTCCAGGCGCCGTGCACGATCTTCCGGAATACGTCGCGCGCGTCGAGCTGGCCTACGGGCTGCTTGGTGCGCGGGTGGATGAGATCGTAGGAGCGCCCCTCGGCGACCGCGTCCATGAACGCGTCGGTGACCGCCACCGAGATGTTGAAGTTCGTCACCTGGGTGAGGTCGTCCTTGCAGGTGATGAACTCGAGAATGTCGGGGTGGTCGACGCGCAGGATGCCCATGTTGGCGCCGCGCCGCGTGCCGCCCTGCTTCACCACGTCGGTCGACGCGTCGTACAGCTTCATGAACGAGACGGGACCCGAGGCGACCCCCATGGTGGAGCGCACCACGTCGTTCTGGGGACGCAGGCGGCTGAACGCGAAGCCGGTGCCCCCGCCCGACTGGTGCACCAGCGCCATGGCGCGCAGCGTGTCGTAGATGCCGCTCTTGCCGTTCGAGAGGGCGTCGTCCACCGGAAGCACGAAGCACGCCGACAGCTGGCCCAGCGGCCGGCCGGCGTTCATCAAGGTGGGCGAGTTGGGCATCCAGACGCGCGTCGCCATCAGCTCGAAGAACGCCTCGGCGAGCGCTTCGACGGCTTTGTCGGAGGCGCCGTAGGTCTTGTCGGGAGCGGCGATAGTCCGCGCCACGCGCCAGAACAGGTCTTCGGCGCGCTCAACCGGCTTGCCCTGGTCATCCTTCACGAGGTAGCGACGCTCGAGGACGGTGAGCGCGTTGGCGCTGAGGTCGAGCGTTCCCTTGCGGCGAGTTGTCATGTGCGACGGATCCTCGTGGTTGCTATGGGCGACGGGCGCGCTACCAACGTCGGATGCCTGATGACTGACGTCAGACGGCTGACATCAGGCCTCAGCGCAGACCCCCACCCACCCGGTGTGCTCTCTGAACGAAACGACCGCAGGTCTTCTGAAGACGCGGAAGGGCAAGGTAGGGGTGTCATCTTGCCCGGGCAAGTTTTTCGGATAGCGCCGTCGCTTCGCCGATTCTCGTGTTTCCACATCACAAACCTGTTCTGGCCGGCGGGAAGTTCCCGCCGCGGTGCCGCTCGGCTTCCGTTACATAGTGCTGCCACGTCTCGCGGATGCGGGCGCGCAACGTCTCGTCCACCGGACGGACCACGCGCGCCGGCACGCCCATCACGAGCGAACCCGGCGGCACCTCCATCCCCTCCCGTACCACCGCCCCCGCCGCCACCACACTCCCCGTCCCGATGCGTACCCCGTTGAGCAGAATGCTGCCCATGCCGATGAGGCACTCGTCTGCCACGACGCAGCCGTGCAGAATGGCACGGTGCCCCACCCCGACGCGCGCGCCGATCAACGCCGGGAGGCCGGCGTCGACATGGACGATGCTGCCGTCCTGGATGTTGGTCTGGGCGCCGATCACGATGCGGTCCATGTCGCCGCGCACCACGCAGCCGTACCACACGCTTGCTTCGGCTTCGAGGGTGACATCGCCCATCACCCACGCGCCGGGTGCCACGAAGCTCCTCGGATCGATCCGCATTACTGACGCGACGGCAGGATCTGTTGCTGAGTCCAGGCGTCGACCGGTTCGCCGTTCTTCTGGGCCGGCGTCCATTTGAGCTGCTTGGCGAACTCGAGGGCCAGCGCGGTGAAGGCGCTGTCGTTGGAGGGGGTCAGCACGCGCGCATCGACGGTGGAGCCGTCCTGGGACACGTGCACCAGCACGATCACGAGGCGCGGCGTATCGGTCGCGCCCGCGGGGAGCGGCACGCGCGGCGCCACGAGCGGCGCGGGACGGGTGTCGAAGCAGGAGCCGTCGCGGTTGTAGGTCGGGCCGTAGGCGTCGCAGCTGGCCGTCCCGCCGCCGGCATTCGATCCACCGCCGCCCACGACCGTCGGGCGCTGCAGCTCGATCGTCACCGACGTCAGGCTGCTCGGGTTGATGAGGATCGACCGTTCCAGCGGCCTCCACCCATCGGCCTGCACCGCCAGCTTGTGCGTTCCGGGCGCCAGCTCGAGCGACGTCCCCTTCACCGGCTGGCGGTCGACAGTGACCTGCGCACCGTCGGGAATCGTGCCGAGCAGCACCAGCCGCCCCGACGTCCCGGGGACCGCGGTGGCCACGCCGCGCGGGGCGGAGTCGGCGCCGGCGCGCTCCCCCGAGTCCGCACGGGTCGCGCTGTCGGCGAGCTGCTGCGCGGAGTCGTGCACCGCCGTCACCGAGTCGGGGGCGACGCCGTGCGCGAAGATCAGTCCCTTCTTGTAGGCGAAGTATCCGCCGCCGCCCAGGATCCCACCCACGACGAGCACCCAGATGAGCAGCGCCGCCATGGTCGACCGCTCCTTGCGCGCCGGCGCCCCGGGAACCGGGGGCAATCCAGCGCTCGCGCTGACGCGCGGCAGCGGCGTCGTAGGCGCGGTCGACAGCTTGGGGAACGCGAGCGACGGGATGGCGCGCGTCTGCGCCGAGGTGATGCCGGTGGCGACGTACCCCGCCCCGCTTTCCAGGATCTCCGCCAGCTCGTCGGCGGTCTGGAAGCGCTCGGCGGGGAGCTTCGCCATCATCTTCTTCACGACTTCGAACAGATCGATCTGGTCCTGGGTTTCGAGCGGCGGGATCGGCAGCGGCTCCATGATGTGCTTGTAGCCGATCGAGAACGAATCCTCGCCGTCGAACGGCACCATGCCGGTGAGGCACTGGTAGGCGACGACGCCGAGCGAGTAGATGTCCGAGCGCCCGTCGAGCTGCTGGGCGCGCGCCTGCTCGGGGCTCATGTAGTGCGGCGTGCCGATCGCCATGCCGGTGCCGGTGAGCTTCGAGCCCGAGGCGGCCTTGGCGATCCCGAAGTCGGCCACCATCGCCTGCCCGTGCTCGTCGAACATGATGTTGTCGGGCTTGATATCGCGGTGCACCGTGCCGTCGGTGCGATAGGCGTAGGCGAGGGCGCGGGCGACCTGCACCAGGATCTGGCGGATCTCGTGCGGCGGCAGCGCGCCGCGCGCGGCGAGCAGCGCCGAAAGCGGCTTGCCGCGCAGGTACTTCATCGTGAAGTAGGTCACCCGCCCCGATTTACCGACGCGGTAGATCGGCACGATGCCGGGATGCTCGAGCTTCGCCGCCGTGCGCGCTTCGCGCATGAAGCGCTCCACGAACTCCTTGTCGAACGACAGCGAGAACGGCAGCACCTTGAGCGCGACCTCGCGCTCGAGCAGGCGTTCTTTCGCGTGGAACACGATCGCCATGCCGCCGCGACCCAACTCCTTCAGGATCTCGTATTCGTCTTTCAGCTCGGCGCGGACGAGGTCGACTTCGGAGGGTTCTTCGGGAGCGGCGCTGGCGAGCGGGACCGACGTGGAAAGGTCGGCGCCGCAAGTCTTACAGAACTTGAAGGCTTCGTCGTTTTGGGCGCCGCAGTGGGGACAGTACAATCCCGATAACTTATGAACCCGCGCGCGAGCGTGTCAACTTACTGGCTGGAAACAACCTGCAGCGACTGTCGCTGGACGATGCGACGCGACGATGCAGGATCAGTGAGCGTCACCGTGAGGACGTAATTCCCCGTCGGGACGTCCTTCAGACTGATGCCGCGATGCACCCGCGTCACCGGGCCGTCGGCGTTGGCGTCGAACGCGAGCAGCGCCGGCGCGTGGTGCCCGCCGAACAACCCGCCGATCATTCCGAATATGGAGCGCCCGCCCTGGCGCTCCACCCGCACCTCGGTGTGGTAGGCCTGACCCGCCGCCAAGCCGTAGACCTCGAAGTACAGCTCCGCCACGCTCCCCGTGGGGTAGCGGTCGAGCGGGTTGAGCAGCACGCTGTCCACGGCGGTCGAGTCGCCCGCGGGATGGCGCGCCAGCCAGACGAGCCCGCCGCCCACCCGACCCACGACGACGTCGCTCGACGCGTAGCTCCGCCCGTCGAGCACCGGCACGTGCACCGTGTCGCGCTGCACCAGCTGCCCCGCCAGCTGATCGGCGGTGGAGACGAGCAGCCGGTAGCGGTAGGTGCCGGGGGGGACCGGCACGCTGAGCCGGCCCGAGAGATAGCTCGGTGCGTGCAGCGGCTGGCGCGCCGTGAAGACGCGCAGCGTGTCGAGCCGGGCGACGAGACTGTCGCGCAGGTCGGTGACGAGCAGCCGGAAGTGCAGCGGGTAGAGCACGCCTTCTCCCCCCTGCTCGGAGGAGAGCCGGGCGGCGGGGATGGCGAAGACGACATGGAGGGACTGGCGGTCGGTCGGTCGGACGGGCGGTGCGGCGGACGGGCGGTCGGCTGCAGCGTCGCCGGAGGCGTGCTCGGAGTCGCTGTGGGTGACCGCTGGCTGAGTGTTGCCCACGACGAAGTTGCGCACCACGACGTTGAGCGACACCGGGAAACGCTGCTCGTAGGTGTCGGTGGTCGTCCCGGTGGAGATGTCTCTGCGGCCCACGGAGCGCTCGTCGGCGAGGGCCGCGCCGGCGAGGGCGCCGCCGCGCGCCACGCGGGCGTAGGTGCCGCCGAACTGCTCGCGCGACGCGTAGAGGTCGATCACGGTCTGGTCGGGGCGGCCCGCCGCCTGCACCGCGGCGCGGAATCCCATCGCGTCGACGAGGCTCTCGACCAGCTTGTAGTCGGAGGCGTCGTCGCGCGCCACGAAGTTGAACACGAGGTCGCCGGTCGGCCGGTGATACAGCCAGCTCTGGTTGGGCTCGATATTGTTGAGGCCGGAAGGATAGGTGGCGCGCTGGTCGGGCTCGCCGTGGCGCAGGTAGATGATGCCGCGGTCGTCGAATTCCGCCTGCGACGAACGATACACCTCGGTGATGTCGTAGTGGCGGTGCCGGCTCACCAGCCGGAAATTGCGGTGCGCGTAGAGCCAGCGGCGGTTGTGTTCACCGAGCCGCTCGCCCGGATCGCGCGCTTCGACGACGTCGCGCTGATTCCAGAACCGCGCCAGCCACGCCGCGCGGGCGCCCCCGTCGCTCTGCGCGTCGAAGTCCCTGATGGTGGCGGAATCGGCGAGCAGCACCACATCGGCGCGGTACAGCGCGCGCGCCGCGGCGCCCGCCGCGATGCGGGCGCCGGCATAGTAGCTCGACTCCGCCGCCCGGGGCTGGTTGGCGAAGAACTGGGTGCGCGCCAGCTCGAACAGTCCGATCCCGGAGTCGCCACCGACCGCCAGGAAAGCGCGGAACCCGGCCAGGGCGGAATCGACTTCCCCCATCTCGCGCTCCACCCGGCCGCGCGCCAGCTGCACGGCGGCGTTGGTCCCCGCCGGCGACGCCGCAGCGAGCCGGATCGACTGCAGCGCGACCTCGAGCCGCGGCCGGATACGCTGGGTCAGGGCGGCGTTGACGAGATCGACCGCGGCGAAGGCGAAGCTCGGGTCGACCTGCGTGGCGTGCGCGAAGGCGCGCGCCGCCTTGGACAGGTAATCGAGACCGAGCTGCTGGCGCAGATTCTCGATCGCGATCGAGGAATTCTCTCCCTGCGCGAGCTCCGACATCCCCAGGCCGTACCAGGGATAGGGCCAGTCGGGTTTGAGATCCGACGCCCACTCGAACTCTCCAGCGGCGTCATCGTAGTGTGGTTTGGATTTGGCGATCTCGCCCAGGCGGTAGGCAATGAAGCCGAGGCGGAGGTGGATCAATGGGTTGTCGCGGTCGTGTTTGGCGACTTCGATCGTCGCCGCCTCGAGCCGCTTGAGCGATAGCGAGTCGACCGCGGTGCCGAGCGAGTCGCGCAGCCGCTCCAGGTCGGCCCGCTCCGCCTGGGCCTGGCCACGGGCGACACCGCCCCCGATGCCGCACAACACCGCGGCGAGGGCGGCCTGTCGGAGGACATCGCGGAGCATGGGTGCTTTCATTATACCGTGGGCCTGCGGGGGCGATTCATTACAATCCGGTGAAGCGTCGTCGATTGTCGGTTGTCGGTCAGAACTGACTGCTCACCGACTGCTGAGCACGCTTTGTCGCAGGAAATCCTCGATTCCTCGCACCACACCCTCGGCATACCGCCACTGCCCCGCCTCACTCGCCAGCAACGCCTCCTGGTCGGGCATCATCATGAACGCGCCCTCGGTGAGCGCCGCCGGCATCCACGTGGGGCGGACCAGTGCATAGTCGCCCCGGCCGAGGCCCAGGTCGCGCAGTCCCAACGCCCGGGAGATCTCCCGATCGAGGGCGCGCCCGAGCTCCACGCTCCGCGGATGGAAGTAGTAGACGCTCGTCCCATTATTGATGAAAGGATTCACGCCGTCGGGGAGCGCGTTGGCGTGGATCGAGACGAGCACGTCGGCGTCGTGCTGCTCGGCGAATTTGGTGCGCGGATAGAGATCGACGGGCGACATGTCGCCGCGGGTCAGAAGCACCGTGGCACCCGCGCGCGTGAGCAGCGACTCCGCCTTGAGCGCGACCGCCAGTGTCACGACCGGCTCGTGTACGCCGGTCGGACCGGTGGCGCCGAGCGGCGGATGTCCGGGGTCGAGCACGATGGTGCGGCCGCGCAGCGGAGCCCGGGGATCGATCGCGGGCGGGCGCCGCACCTCGAGCAGCAGGTCGCGGCCGTCGAAGCGGGTGCGGTAGCCCCACACGGGGCGTGCCAGCTCGAGCGTGATCACCAGCTCGTCCGAGGTCTCCTGCTGGAAGCTCATGCGCCCGACAGCCGAATCGGTCGGGCCGTATTGCATCCAGTTGACGTCGGAGTGCGCGCCGTAGAGGCGCAGCGCCAGTGTGTGGCCGCCCTCTTCGACACGGAACGGCAGCCGGTCGGGGAGCGGGACGCGCAACGTCACGGAGTGCGGCCCGCTGGTGAGCCGCACCGAACCCACGGTACCGACGGGCGGCGGCGTGCCCGGGGGGAGCTGGTGCACGTCGGCGGCGTTGACCCAGACGGCCTGCGTCGCCGACAGTGCGAGGCGCACCTGGTCGTTCCAGACACCGGTGCGCAGGCCCCGAGTGCCGGTCGGGAAGAACCACTGATATGTCCCGTACGGGACCGCCTTGCCGACGGTGAGCGAGTCGGTGGTGCCGGTGCGCGCCGTGTCGTCGTCGAGGACGATGACGTCGGGACGCGTGACGTCGAGTGTAGCGAGAACGAGCGGCCAGCGGACGCGGGCGGTATCGGCGCCGTTGCAGACTTCGAGCAGCGCACTCGAATCGATCGGCTCAGCGGCGAGCCAGCCGACGTAGCGATCGCCGCGAGCCGCGAGGTGCAGCGCCTGCGTGTCGGTGCCGAAGGCGCGGATCCCCCACGCCGGTTCTTCTGGAAGCGGGTCGGGGACGAGGGGCACCGTCGTGCCGCTGCGCAACCTCAGGCGCACGACGGAGCCCGGCGCGGCGCGCACGGCGATGCGTATCCCCTCGCCCGCCGGCCAGCGAAGATTCCCTGCCGGCTCGAAGCTGCCGCTGTCGACCCACGCACGAGCGCCAGGCGGATGAAAGCGGGGAGCGATGTGCACCCGCCACTCCAGCAGTTGACTGTCGGTTCCGGCGCGGGCGACGATCGGAACCACGTAGGCGGTATCGTCGGGGAACGGGATCCAGGCGATCCATCCGCCGCTCGGCGCGACGGGGACCGGCACCCCCGCGACGGTGAGCCGCGCGTCGGCGGTGCCGGTGCTGCCGAGGATGAACTCGCTGTCGGTGGGTTGCACCGTGTCGGTCGCGGCGGGATAGGTGACCGCGAGGCGCAACGGTCCCCGCGCCCGCGTCACGGGAACCCCTGCACCGGTGGGTAGCGGAGTCGGAGGGGACGGCGCGATTCCTGCTTTACCGCCGCCGCACGCCAAGAAAAACAGGCCGACCAGAGCGTTCGCGCGTCGCATGCGGAGCGAAGGTACGCGCTCCCCTTTCGACCCGCCAAGTTGCGCAATAGATTGGCATACCATAACTTCTGGCCCCGACGAGGAGATGCGTCGCCCGTGACCACCTGCCCATATTGCGGACGCGCCAACGAGCCGGGTGCCCTGTTCTGTATGGACTGCGGCAAGCCCCTCGCGAAGGCGGCCGCGAAAAAGGCCGTCCCGACTCCCGTCCCCGGCGACGCCTCTGCCCCAGCTCCCCAGGCCATGACCCCAGCCCCCGACCTCGGCGGAGCCGACCTGACGGCTGAGCGGACTTGTCCGTTTTGCAACGGCCGGATCGACGGCGCGTTGCCGTATTGCCCCAACTGTGGCCGCCGGCTTTCGGCCCCGGGATCGGGGCCGGCCTGCGCTCGCTGTGGCTCGACGGTGCAGGCCGGGACGCGGTTCTGCGCCACCTGCGGGTCCCCCCTGGGGGACGAAGCCGCGTCGGCAGGGCTCTCCCGGCCGTCCTCGCGGCCCGCCCCGCGCACCGAGTTTTACGTCCGACTCGTCCTGATGAACGACACCGGGGACGACCTGCAGGTGTTCGAGAGCCGAGCGATCGACACCACGATCGGCCGTGGCGAGGGGGACATCCGTTTTCCCGACGACGCCTTCATGTCGCCGCTGCACGCCAAGCTGTCGTGGGAGGATTCGAAGCTCGTGGCACGCGACCTGGGGAGCCGTAACGGCACCTGGGTGTTCCTCGAGGAGCCGCACCGCCTGACCGAAGGCGACCTGCTGCTGGTCGGGTCGCAGATCATCCGGTTCCGCCGCCTCGGCTACCCCGGCCCCTACGCCCCTGAGGTCGACGCGACGAAGCGCATGGGCAGCCTCACGCCGTCGGCCGACATCGCGTCGCTGACGCAGCTGCGCGCCGACGGCAGCGCGCGCGACGTGATCCAGCTGTCGCCCGGGCGGGATCTCCTGATCGGACGCGAGAAGGGGGACTGGACGTTCCCCTATGACCCGTCGATGAGCGCGCAGCACGCGCTGGTGCGCTCCGAGGACGCCGACTTCGTGGTGGTGGATGCCGGCAGCCGTAACGGCATCGCCGTCGCGGCGCGCGGCGCGATGCCGCTGAAGGACGCCTCGCGCATCCTCGTGGGCGACAAGCTGCTGCGCATCGAGATCCCGTGAAGATCTGCCCGGTCTGCTCCCGGCAATATCCGGACGACATTCGGTTCTGTCAGGACGACGGCACGACGCTGCGGGCCGCCGCTCCGGCGACGAGCCTCGTGGGCCAGGTGGTGGCCGACCGCTATCACGTGATCAAGAAGCTGGGCGAAGGCGGGATGGGCCAGGTGTACCTCGCCGAGCACGTGAAGATGGGGCGGCGCAGCGCCATCAAGGTGATGAGCCCCGCGATGGTGCACGACCCCGACGCGGTGGCGCGCTTCAACCGCGAAGCCGCCAACGCCAGCCGCATCACCCATCCCAACGTCTGCGCCGTGTACGATTTCGGCGAGACGCCCGACGGGCTGATTTATCTGGCGATGGAGTTCGTCGAGGGCCAGCCGCTCACCGCCATCATCGAGCACGAGGGCGCGCTGCCGCTGGCGCGCGCCACATCGATTTTCAAGCAGACCGCCGACGCGCTGCAGGCGGCGCACGATCTCGGCATCGTCCACCGCGACCTGAAGCCCGACAACATCATGGTGGCGCGCACGCGCGACGGCGCCGACCTCGTGAAAGTGGTGGACTTCGGCATCGCCAAGGCGGTGGGCGGCGATGACGCGGGCCAGAAGGTGACCAAGACCGGCCTCGTGGTGGGGACGCCGGAGTTCATGAGCCCCGAGCAGCTGTCCGGCGACAAGGTGGACGGACGCAGCGACCTCTACTCGCTCGCCCTCGTCTACTTCCGCATGCTCACCGGGGAGCTGCCGTTCCAGGCCGACTCGGTGCAGGAAACGATGGTCAAGCGGCTGACCGACGAGCCGGCGAAGCTCGCCGAAACCCGCCCCGATCTCTCGTTCCCCGACGGGTTGCAGCAGGTGCTCGACTCCGCCCTGGCCCGCACGCCGGGCGATCGCTACCAAACCGTCGCCAAGTTCGCCGACGACGTGGTCGCGGTGGCGGGGCTGGCGCGCGGCACGCGCGGGGTCGCACCGGCGACGCGCGTCGACATTGAAGGCAAGACGCAGCTGCTGGACTCGCGCGAGACGAAGGCGCAGGCGGCGAAGCGGGCGCCCGCCGGACGCACGGGGGTCGCGGCAGCGCCGAAGCGGCGCTCGCTGATCCCGATCGTCGTCGGCGCGGTGGTGGTGCTCGGTGTTGGCGGCGGTGGGTACGTGCTGCTCGTCGGACGCGGCGGATCGAATGCTCCCCCGCCCGACACGACCAGCCATCAAGGCACCACAGCGCTGGTCGATTCGTCAAAACTCGTCAGCCTGAGCAATCCGCCAGGCTCGAAGACGGAGTCACAACATACCGCGACACAAGGCAATACTGTCGTATCCGACTCCGCTAAACCGACGCCGCTTTCGCACCAAACCCGCACCGGGATCGACGTCAGTCAAGCGTTCGACCTGCTCGACGACATGATGATGAGCAAGCTGAACGCGGGGTCGGCAACGTGGATTCGAGACTCGGCGCTCAAGTTCTTCAACGCACCGGGTATCGGCACCAAAGACAAGGCGTACGCCGCATTTGTCGTGGGGAATG
>DATFTG010000292.1:0-2413 GCA_035262265.1 Gemmatimonadales bacterium | reverse complement strand
ATTCGATCCCCCCAACGCGCGCGGCCGACCGGCGTGCTCCTGACCGTCATCGAAGTCGACCGACTGCGCTACCTGTTTCGCGGCGGCGACCTGGGCGACAGCGCCACGCTGCAGCTCGTGGACGATCAGGGCCGGGTGCTGGTTTCTCAGGATTCCGCCGCGGCGCCCTTGAGCCCGGGAATGGATGCCAAGTTTTCGGGGAACGCCGACAGCACGATCTTTGCCCTGATCCCGGCCACCGCCTCCCGCAGCGCGCAATTGTCGGTTTCCGTTCCGACGAACGACGGTCGCTGGCGGGTCGTGTTTCACCAACCCACCAGCCTCGCGTACGCGCTGGCGCTGCGGGTCGAGCGGGTCGCATGGCTGGGCGCCCTGGTACTGCTCGCCCTCGCCATCGGAACGCTCTTCGGGTTGGGGCGCTGGCTCGACCATCAGGTGACGGAGCCCGTCCGGACCGCTGCCGACGTGGCCCGCCAGGTGGCCGGCGGCGACCTGGCGCTCACCGTTCCCGCGCGCGCCGGCTCGTTCGAGACGCGCGACCTGCTGAGCTCGGTGCAGTCGATGATCGAGGCGCTGCGCCGCCTCGTCGGCGCGATCCGCACCTCGGCCGACGAGTCCGCGGCGATGGCGGCGGAAATCTCCGCCGCCACGGAGCAGATGAGCGCCTCGACCCAGGAGATGACGTCGACGACGCAGGACCTCACGCGGCGCGCCGCCGAGCAGGCACAGCTGGTGCGGGCGGCCGCTGACGACGCCGGGCGCATCCTCCACATCGCGAGCGCCCTGGCGATGGGATCCGAGGACTCGGTGCGTCGCAACGCGGACCTGTCGAAGCTCGCCCGCCACCACAAAGGGCTGCTCGATCAGAGCATCACGCAGCTCGCGAAGCTCGCCGGCGAGATCGAGCACGGCGTTCAGGAAGCGGAAGCGCTCGCCGCGTCCTCGGCGCAGATCCAGCGCTTCGTGACGCAGGCCAAGGCCGTCGCCACCCAGACCAACATGCTGGCGCTCAACGCCGCCATCGAAGCGGCTCGCGCGGGACAACAGGGCCGCGGGTTCGCCGTCGTGGCGGACGAGGTGCGCAAGCTGGCCTCGGTCGCCGCGGCCGCCGCGACCGAGACCGCCGACACGGTGCGCGGCGTGCTCACCCGGGTGCAGGCGACCCGCGACCGACTGCAGCGCCTCGCCCAGACCGGGGCGGTGGCGCGCGAAGCGGCGCAGACGGCGGCCCAAGGACTCACCAGCGTCACCGGGGAAGCCGAGGCCAACGACGCCTGGAGCCAGGAGATCGCGACCTCGGCGGTCGAGGTGCGGCGGCTCGTCGACGAAATCGCCGCGCGCCTCAACGCCGTCGCCGAGGGGACCGACGGCCTGCTCGCCTCGGCACAGGAAATCGCCGCCTCGAGCGAGGAGCAGTCGGCGTCCACCGAGGAGATCGCATCGTCGGCCAATCAGCTCGCCGAAGCCGCCGACCGTCTGCAAGGAGCCGTGAAGTCGTTCCGCATCGTCGCCGATCAGGCGGCGGAGTCGCCCCCGCCCCCGCCGCCGAGCTCCGCCCCTGCAGCACCGGCGGACGGCACGGTAGGTCCGCCCGCGCTCACCCCAGAAATCGCGACCTGACGTCGGGAGCCCGCATGCGAGTGACCGTCCCCGCGAGCGCGGCCGTACTGTCGGCGCTCCTGACCATCCCCGTCGCCGCCCAGCGTGCCGGAACGATCGAGCTGGGCGTGCTGGGGCAATTCACCCGCTACGACCCCTCGTTGCAGCTCGATGACGGGATCGGAGCCGGCGGAACGCTCGGGGTGTGGATCGCGCGCGGCCTCGCGCTGGAAGGATCGGCCGCCTACTCCGCTCCGGGTGCATCACCGGCCGGGACCGTCAAGGAAATCCCGCTGCGGCTCCGGCTCGTGTACGGCGTCCCCGCCGCGCCGACCAGCACGGTGTTGCTCGGCGCGGGGTATGTCCATAACGCCGTACGCGACGGCGCCAATCAGTGGGAAGATGGCGTCACCGGATTGTTCGGTGCACGCTTCGACCTCACCCCGCACGTGGCCGTACGCGTTGCCGCGGTCAGTGACTTCTTCCCCTCGCCCCTCAACGAGGGGCCCGGAATCCAGGACAACTGGAATTTCGCGCTGCAGGCGGGCTTCGATTTTCTGATCGGCAGGCGTGGATCGGGGGCGGCGCCGCGCTTCCCCACCCTCCCCGCTCCCACCCAACCCCCCCCGACCGGCGTGCGCGTCGCGCCACCCGCGGCGCCGCCCAAGGACTCGGACTCCGACGGCGTCCCCGACTCGCTCGACCGGTGCCTCGGCACACCGCTCGGCGACAAGGTGGACCGCAACGGCTGCTCCCTGCCGAAGGATTCCGACGGCGACGGCGTGATCGACGCCAACGACCGCTGCCCCGATAC
>DATFTG010000291.1:0-4056 GCA_035262265.1 Gemmatimonadales bacterium | reverse complement strand
GACGCTTTTCTTACAAACCATACCCACCCCTGAAATACAGCAACGGCCTCCGCTCAGTCACTGCTCCACCAGTCACCAAACCGAAAAACACGGTATGATCGCCGCCAGGCACTTCCGCATGCTTCACGCACTCGATGTGGGCCAGGGCGCCGTCCAGCAGGGGAATGCCGTGGCGGTTCTCCCGGTACCCCACGCCGTCGAAGCGGTTCGTCGTCTCCGCGGCGAACGCCCGGGCCAGCGCCTCCTGGTCGGCGGCGAGAATGTTCACGACGAAGTGCGTCGCGCCGAGCATCGCGGCGTGCATGTCGTTGGCGTGATCCACCGCGACGAGCAGCAGCGGCGGATTGAGCGACACCGAGGCGATCGAGCTCGCCGTCATCCCCTGCGGGAGCCCGCCCGCGTCGCGCGCCGTCAGCACCGAGACGCCCGTGGCGAACCGGCCCAGCAGCTGGCGGAACTGCGCCGCATTGACTCCGCTCGTCATACGATCAACCGCACCAGAGTAGAAGGAGCGAGTACCGCCCGGGCCGGCACGAAATTGCCGGTCGCGCCGACGAGAAGATCCGCCAGCTCCGGAACGCGCGCCAGCCGCCGCACCACGTAGCGCGCCAGCCACGGCCACCCGACGCCTACGCCGATCAGCCGCTCGAGGAGCCACTTGCCCGCGAAGGCGCGGCGCCGCGCCGTGATGTAGGGAGCGAGCGCCGCCTCGGGGAGCGGGCCGCGCGGCACGGCGCCGAGGGCGGTGAGCAGTGTCGCCGCCGCGAGCTCAGCGCCGCGCAGCGCGCTGTAGAGTCCCTGGCCGGTGAACGGGTCGAAGAAATCCGCCGCGTCGCCGACCAGCAGGGCGCCCCCGCCCGGTGCTACGGCGTGGCGCGACCACTGCGCGAACGGTCCGGTGGCGAGCACCGCGCGGACCAGTGTCGCCCCGTCGAACCGTCCGCGCAGCGCCGGGAAGCGCTCGAGCTCCCCGACCAGCCCGTCCCGCAACGCCGCGGCGCGCTGCCGCGCCGCAGCGAGCGGCAACACCAGAGCCACCGTCGTGATCCCACTGCCCACCGGACCGAGACCGACGTACCCCGGCCGTCCGATGTGCATCTCCCCGCGCTCGCCCACCTCGGCCACATCGCGGTAGTGCGCGGTGAACGCCAGCCGCCGCGGGATACCGGCGTGGCGCAGGCCGAGGCGCCGCGCGACGAGCGAGCGCAGGCCATCGGCGCCGACCGTGACGCGGGCACGGATCGCGCCGTCCGCGGTGACGACGCCGGCCACGGCGCCTTGGTCGTAGAGCAGCTCTGCGACGGGGGTCGCCTCCTCGACCTGCACCCCGGCGCGCGCCGCGGCGCCGAGCAGCAACGTGTCGAGCACCGTGCGGGGCAGCGCGTACCCGAAGGCGGCGGGGGCGGGGTAGGCGTGGGTTGCGGCAAACCGCCCCACGACGTCCGTTCCGTCCGGCGCCACGACGCGCATGCCGTACAATCGTCCCGGCGCCGCACGCTCGATTTCCGGGATCAACTCTGGGTCGAGCCGGGAAAGCAGCGGCGTGGCGGCGGGACTGAGGTACTCGGAGCAGGGCTTGTCGCGCGGAAAGCGGGCGCGGTCGAGCAGCAGCACCCGGGCGCCGCCGCGTGCCAGCTGCAGCGCCACCGACGAGCCGGCGGGTCCGCCGCCGACCACCACCGCGTCCCATCGACGCCCGAGCGTCATCGCCCGCTCAATGCGGCAGCAGCTGCCAGCCGAGGGCAGCGACGATCGCGCCGACGGAAGCACCCGCGAGGTTGACGGCGTCGTTGTCCAGCCAGGGGAGTCCCCTGGTGAGCTCGAGTGGCGCGTGACAAGACCCGGGTTGCTCGCTCACCGCGGTGCAGACGGGGCAGGTGTAGCGCCCCTGGAGCGTCGACCCGAGGAGCGAATCACTCAGCATGCCGAAGATTCCCGCGGCGGCGGCGAGCATCGCTCCGGCGAGCCCGAAACGGGAGCGCGGGGCGACCAGCGCAGCGAGTCCGGCGATCGCGATCGCGCCCAGCACGCCACCCATCGTCCCGAGCGGCGTGATACCCCCCGATCGACCGCGCGGGACCGGCTGACCGGTCGCGATATCGTGGGGATCGGTGGGAGAAAAGGCGCCGATCTCGGTCGCCCAGGTGTCGGCAGCGGCGGCCGCCAGGGCTCCCATCGCCGCGGGCCAGCTGCCGATGAGGGCCAGGGCCGCCGTGACGCCGCCGTTGGCGAGCACCTGGCGGGGGCGCCGGGCCGCGCTGCTCCCGGTCGCGAGACGGGTCAGCAGGCTCCCACTAAGAAGGAAAGCGAAGAGGGGGACGAGCCCGAGCCAGCCCAACCCCCACCACACGGCCGCCCCGACGAGAAGGGCGGCGGCCACACCACCCGGTGTGAGCCAGGTCACTCTTCGAGGAGCTGCTCCAGGATGCGGCGGCGCAGCGTGACGGGGGCTCCCTGCGCCCGGCAACGCACGCGCACGAACTTGAGAAACAGGGTCTCGAAATCGAAGTGTTCGCTGCAGGGGGGGCACTTCTGGATGTGCGCGCGCATCTCGGCTTCGAGATCGGGGGTGACCTCACGATCGAGGTACTCGTACAAATGCTCCACGCACTCGCGGCATCTCATTTCTTGGCCTGCCCCTTGATGTAGCCCATGCTGACGGCGTACTCGTACAGCTTCGCCTGCAACAGTCGGCGGCCGCGGTACAACCGCGATTTCACGGTACCGACCGGCACGTCGAGCACCTTCGCGACTTCCTCGTACGACAGTCCTTCGACGTCGGACAGGGTGACCGCTTCGCGGAACGCCTCCGGAAGCTGATCGACCGCCCGCAGCACCTCGTCGTCGACGATCTTGTCGAAGAACGCGCCCTGGGGGTCCTCCTCCTGTACCTCCTGAAACAACGCGAACGGCTCGATTGTGTCCACGTCGACCGTTTCGGGGTGCCGGCTCCTGCGGCGGTATTCATTAATGAAGAGGTGCCGCAGGATGGTCAGCAGCCACCCCTTGGCGTTGGTGCCCGGGGTGTAGCGGTCCCACGATCGGTAGGCCCGGAGCATCGTCTCCTGGACCAGGTCCTCGGCATCGGAGGCATTCCCGGTCAGGCGCAGGGCCACGCGGTACAGCGCATCGAGGTGGACCAGCGCCTCCCGCTCGAAGCCTGCGCGGCGCTCTTCCGGCGAGCGAGGGGGAGGGCTGGGGGGGTTACTGGAAGCCGGGGGAGGCGTGGACGTCATCGTGGGAGAAGGCTGTCTTGGCCTCCCTTGTTGCGCAATGGGGTGCTAAAATGCGCGCCGTGATCCACAGCATCGTGCCGCTCGCGGTGCTCGAGGCCATCCGCAACCTGGACACCCCCGTGGAGGATGGCCTGGGCGAGTTCGCCGACGAGCTCCTCTCCAAGCGCTTCGGGCTGTCGGCGACGGTCCAGACCCAGCTCGCCGAATACGAGGCGCTGGTGCGCCGCGACGCCCGCGTGGCGGGCGAGCACGTCGAGGCGCTGCTGCGTCTCGTCGGGCGGCGGGCGGATGCCGATCTGGTGTTCGCCGATGCGGGACGGCGCGTGGCGCGGCGTGCGCTGCGGCGCGCATCGACGCCGGCGCGCGTAGCGGCGGCGATCGCGCCCAAGAGCGCCGGGTACGCCGCGGCGCGGCGCCAGGCGCGCATCGTGCTCGATGGTGAGCTGGTGCGTGAGCAGCGGTTGCCGGTGGCGCGCGTGCGCGACGGCCTGGCGATCCGCGCCACTCCCGACGGCTCGGCGTGCGGCCTCTACGCCGCCGCCTTCTCCGAGCTGCTGCGTCTGTTCGCGGGATTCGAAGGGGCGATGCTGCACACCTCCTGCCGGGCCAAGGGCGCCGCTCGCTGCGAGTGGCGCGCCGCGCCGCCCGATCTGCGGCACCGCTGATGGCGCCGCTCGCCGGATTCGATTTTCGCGGGCTCAGCGCCGCGCTCGCCGCGATGGGCGCGGACGGGTGGCTGTTGTTCGACTTCCGCGCCGTCAATCCGATCGCCGCCCGCGTGCTCGACGTGCACGGCATGGGCACGCGGCGCTACTTCGTG
>DATFTG010000290.1:0-3807 GCA_035262265.1 Gemmatimonadales bacterium | reverse complement strand
GAGGAGCAGCTCCGTGCGGCGGGGAGTGACCGTGACTTGAGCGCACTGCTGCTGCGGGGAAGGACCTGGAGCGTCGCCGGCTGACCCTCCTGTGAAACGACTCCTCCGGCTCTGGTTCGGGCTCTCCGAACGCGTCGACCGGCGCACCTACTTCCTGACGGGCGCCGGTCTGATGCTTTTCAAGTACCTGGTCGACGCCACCGTGGTGTGGTCGTACACCCACCGCTGGTGGTCGCCGCTCGACTACGTGAGCCCGCTCTGGTCGGTGCGGACCGTCGCGCTGCAGGGAATGCCACCGGCGGCGATGCTCGGGCTCGCGCTGTGGACGCTGCCCTTCTTATGGATCGGCGTCGGCATGTCGATGCGTCGCGCCGTCGATGCGGGCCGATCCGGCTGGCTCGCCGTCCTGTTCTTCATCCCCTACCTGAAATTCGTCCTCATCGGCGCTCTCTGCGTGCTGCCGACCGCTCCGGCGGCTCGGTGGCTCGAGCGCCTCCCGGACCCCGTGGCCGCGGACCGGCGTCGCAGCGCCCTGTTGGGTCTCGGGGCGGCTTTGGCGGTCACCATTCCGACGATCCTGCTGGGCGTGTACTTCAAGCGCAATTACTCTTTCGGCCTGTTCCTGGGAACGCCGTTCACCGCGGGGTGGGTGAGTGCCCAAGTGTTCAACACCGGGCATCCGCGTCGGGCCGGCGAGACGGTTCGGCTCGCGTTGCTCGCGGTACTCCTCGCCGGATTGCTGCTGATCGCCTTCGCCGCCGAGGGGGCATTTTGTCTGATCCTGGCGTTTCCGCTCGCCGCCCTCGTCGCGATCCCGGGGGCGCTCTTGGGGCGGGCCGTGGCGCTGCGCGGACACGAGACCGCGGGCATGGCGGCGCTGCTGGCGCCCTTGCTCGTCCTCACCGAGCCGAAGCTTCCGCCGCCGTCCTATGAGGTCGTCTCGACGGTGGAGATCGCCGCTCCGCCCGATCAGGTGTGGCAGCGCGTCGTGAGCTTCCCGGATATTCCACCGCCCACCGAATGGCTGTTCCGCATCGGCGTCGCGGCGCCCGAGCGAGCTCGGATCGTGGGAACGGGTGTCGGCGCGACGCGCTACTGCGACTTTACGACCGGCAGCTTCGTCGAGCCGATCACCGTGTGGGAGCCGGGGCGTCGCCTCGCCTTCGACATCGTGCGCCAGGCGCCCCCGATGCACGAGTGGAGCCCGTATCGCGACGTGAATCCGCCCCATCTGGACGGGTATTTCCGCGCCACACACGGCGAGTTCGAGCTGGTGCCGCTCCCGGAGGGGCGGACGCGTCTCGTGGGGCGAACGCGGTATGAAGTGGAAATGTCTCCGCAGGGCTACTGGGCAGTGGCGGCGGGGCAGATCGTTTCGGCGATCCATCTCCGCGTGCTGCGCCACATTCAACGCATCGTCGAGACGGGCTCCTCGGCCAGGTAGATCATCGTCGCCCAGCAGACGCGGCTCCCCTGTCGCTGCAGGCGGACTCGGCCCTCGGCAGCCATCTGCTCGATCAGCGGAAGGTGGGGAGCCAGCGTCTCGCTCAGCGGATACCACTGTTCTTCCAGCAGGTGCACCGAGCCGAAACGCTCGCGCGCCCGCGCCAGCACCGTTTCCTCACGCGCCAGGGTGATCACGGGGAACACGAGACGACCGTCAGGCTCGAGATAGTCCGGGGCGAGCCGGAGAATCTCGAGAATCCACCGCGTGCCGTCGGGTCCGGCCTCGCTCGGAACGTTCCCCGGGTACCATCCCGAGAGACGATCGATCGGCTCCGCGACGCCGGCCACATCGTCCACGATCAGTGAAAAGCGCCGCCCAGCCCACGGCTCGAACAGGCTTCCCGATCGGGATTCCACGGTCACACCGTTTTTCGCGGCATTCTTTGAGGTGAGCCGGGCGGCCGCAGGACTGATGTCCGACGCCGACACGTTGGCGCCCCGGCCATTCGCGCCCGCCAGGACCACCGCGACGACGCCACATCCGCAGCCCAGATCGAGTACCGTCTGAGCTGCGTGGAGCTCGAGCTGGCGGCGCGCTGCCCGCAACAGGAGAACGGAGGTGGAGGTGGGAGAAAAGACCTCCGGTGCCGTTTCGAGCGTGACCGGCGTGGTGTCCCCGAGCTTCTTGTCGCGGTAGACGTATTCTCCCGGTGCCGTCATCGTGCGGCGACGCGCGGCGGCGGCGCGGAAAGCACGACGCCTTCACCGATGGTCGTGCCGGGGCCGGCCAGGCCCCCGAGGTCGCCGCCCAGGTACGCCTCTTCACCGTGCTCGGTGACGTCGAGGCCCAGGATTTCATCGCGCACCTGCGGCCGCGCGCCAAAGATGAGGCGGACGATGGTGAAGATTACGAACGTCCCCACTGCGGCGATGCCGATCGCCGCCACCACCGCCAGCGCCTGGACGCCGAGCTGGCCGGGGTTGCCGTGCAGCAGGCCGTTGGCGGCCCCGGGATTCGCGAATTTGTTTGCGAACACCCCCGTCAGGAGGGCGCCGCCGATCCCGGCGAGGCCGTGGCACGAGAAGACGTCGAGCGAATCGTCGAGCCCGCTCTTCGAGCGCCGTTGAATCGCGAAGTAGCTCAGCACCGCACATGCCGCCCCGATGACGATCGCCGCCCGGGCGGTCACATATCCCGCGGCGGGGGTGATGCCCACGAGCCCGACGACCGCGCCGGTCGCGGCGCCCACCGCGGTGACCTTGCCACCGCGCAGGGCGTCGAGAGCCGCCCAGGTCACGAGGGCGGCGGCTGCCGCGGTGTTGGTGTTGACGAACGCGAGCACCGCGATGCCGTTCGCCGCCAGCGCCGATCCGGCGTTGAAGCCGAACCACCCGAACCACAAGAGCCCGGCGCCGAGCAGCACGAGCGGCACGTTGTGCGGCACGAGGGGTGTGCGGCGGAAGCCCTGGCGCGGCCCCAGCAGCCGCGCGGCGACGAACGCCGAGACCCCGGCGGAGATGTGCACCACCGTGCCGCCGGCGAAATCGAGCGCGCCGAGCTTCTGCAGCCAGCCGCCCGCTCCCCACACCCAGTGCGCCAGGGGGACGTAGACCAGCGTCGCCCAGAGCACGAGGAACACCGTGTATGCGCGGAAGCGCATCCGCTCCACGATCGCGCCGGAGATCAGGGCCGGCGTGATGACGGCGAACATCGCCTGGAAGATGGCGTGCGCCTGCAGCGGGATCGTGGCGGCGTAGGCGGGGTTCGGGTCGAGCCCCACGCCCCGAAACGCGAACCAGCTGAGCCCCCCGATCCAGCCGTTGCCGGGCGCGAACGCGAGCGAATACCCGAAGAGCACCCACTGCAGCCCGATCACGCCGAGCGCCACGACACTCATCATCATCGTGTTGAGGGCGTTCTTGGAGCGAACGAGACCGCCGTAGAAGAAGGCGAGGCCGACCGTCATCAAGAGAACGAGAGCGCTCGAAGCGAGTACCCACGCGGTATCTCCGGCCGAGACCTGGTTCATGGATTCCCCGCCGCGTCGATCGCGGCTTGCTGCACCTGGTCGGCGTTCACGGCGGTGAGCGCGTCGTTGTCGGATTCCCCTGTCCGGATGCGGATGACGCGGTCCAGCGGCTGTACGAAAATCTTGCCGTCGCCCACCTCACCGGTGCGGGCCGACGAAAGAATGGCCTGGATGGTCGGCTCGACGAACGGCTCCGAGACCGCCATTTCGATCTTCACCTTTTCGTGGAATTCCGCGACGACGGTGCTGCCCCGGTATTGCTCCACCACTTCCCGCTCTCCACCATGTCCGGTCACACGGCTCAGCGTGATACCGGTGACGCCGGCGCGGA
>DATFTG010000289.1:0-2794 GCA_035262265.1 Gemmatimonadales bacterium | reverse complement strand
GAGACGGCCGCTTCCCGACATGTCATTGAAGAACCCCATGTCGATCTCTGACAGGGTGCCGCTGACGCTCGGCGTGAAGGACTGCCAGACCGAATAGCCAGGGAGCGTGCGCGCGCTCGTGCCGCCGTCGTACACGAGTTGTTGTTGATCAAGAACCGGATCGTGCGAGCACGTCGATGCGTTTGGTTGTACAGCGGCAAGTCGCGAAGGCAGCTCGGGGCCGGTGGATTGCTGTGACCCGTCTGTGCACGCGAGCAGCACGGCGGTGAGGATCGTCATGATAACGGAGGGCTTGCTCATTGTGTCCCCCTGGAATAGAGCTGCGGTGAACCACATCGCAGTCTAGTTCGGGAGAATCAATCAGGAATCAATCCGCTCCCGCCGCGTCTTGCGATTCGCTAAGTTCAAGCGCGGCAGGACCGCTGGCCCCTCGTCCAATGGCAGGACACCGGACTTTGGATCCGGGAATGAAGGTTCGAATCCTTCGGGGCCAACTTCAGTACTTCGGCACGGTCGGGTCCACCTCATCGCTCCAGCGGATGATGCCGCCGGTCAGGTTCACGACCTTGTTGAACCCGTGCTCCTGCAGCTTCCGCACCGCCTTCGCACCCCGTACCCCCGCCCTGCAGTAGACGACGATCGGCCGCGTCGGATCGAGCGCGACCGCCGCTTCCTCCAGCGTGCCCAATGGGACTAACCGCGCCCCCGGCAACTTTCCGATCGCCCACTCATGCGGCTCACGCACGTCGAGCAAGTCGAAATCTTCGCGTCGGCCGATGCGTGCCGCGAGCTCGACCGGCGTCAGCTCGGGAACCGCCTCGTCTTGCGATGCGCCGTGGGTCGCCACTCCGCAGAACGCCTCATAATCGGTGAGCTCGCGGATCTCCCGCGTGCCGCACGCCGGGCATTCGGGATCGCGCCGCAGCTGCAGCGTGCGGAACTGCATCCCCAGAGCATCCACCAGCAGCAGCCGTCCGATGAGCGGCTCGCCGATACCGAGAATGAGCTTGATCGCCTCGTTCGCCTGGATGACGCCGATGAGTCCCGGCAACACGCCGAGCACACCGCCCTCGGCGCAGCTCGGCACGAGGCCCGGAGGCGGCGGCTCGCGATACAGGCAGCGATAGCACGGTCCCTCGGCGGTGGCGAACACCGACGCTTGTCCCTCGAACCGGAAAATGCTGCCGTACACGTTGGGGATGCCGAGCAGGACGCAGGCGTCGTTCACGAGGTAACGCGTGGCGAAGTTGTCGGTGCCGTCGACCACCAGGTCGTAGCCGCGCAGGATCTCGAGCGCGTTCGCCGACGTGAGGCGCGTCTCGTAGCTCTCGAGCTGCACGTGCGGATTCGTGTCCGCGATCCGCTCGCGGGCGGACGCGAGTTTGGGCCGGCCGACGTCGCCGGTGCCGTGCAGGATCTGGCGCTGCAGGTTCGTCAGGTCGACCGCATCGAAATCGACCAGCCCCAGCGTGCCCACGCCGGCCGCGGCGAGGTACAGCGCCAGTGGCGAGCCCAGCCCCCCGACCCCGACCACCAGCACGCGGGCCGCCTTGAGACGCCGCTGTCCCTCCACGCCGACATCGGGAAGGATGAGATGACGGCTGTACCGGAGGATTTCGTCCGGAGCAAGTTCGGGCAGCGCCATGGCTTCAGCCTCCGGCGATCGACGGGACGACTGTCACCTCGTCACCATCCCGCACGCTCGCCTCGAAGCCGCCGTGAAAGCGGGCGTCTTCGTCGTTGAGGAAATAGTTCACGAACGGATACGGATTCCCCTGCCGGTCGCGCAGCCGCTCGCCGAGCGAGGGAAATCGCGTCGCCACATCCAGGACCGCCGCCCCCAGTGTGTCGCCGCTTGCCTCGAGCACGCGGCTGCCATCGGCGAGCCTGGCCAGCACAGAAGGCAAATGAATCGTGATCGACATGGTCAGACCTCCGTGAGTGCCACTTCCCTTTCCCCTCTCCCCTTCGGGAGTGGGGGACTCTCAGCCGCGGCACGCTCGACCAGCGCCGCGACCTCGCGCAGCTTCGGAGCGATGAGCGGCGCCTGGGGCAGCGCGTCGCCCAGCACCTCGACCGTCTTGAGACCGTTACCGGTGATGCACAGAACAACCTCGGCGTCAGGCGCCAGGCGGCCGGTTTCGGCGAGTCGCACTGCCGCCGCGACCGTCACGCCGCCAGCGGTCTCGGTGAAAATGCCGGTCGTTTCGGCGAGCAGGCGGATCCCCGCGACCAGCTCCGGATCGCTTACCGCCGCCGCCCAGCCCCCGGTCTCGCGGATCGCGCGCGCGGCGAACACGCCGTCGGCGGGATTCCCGATCGCGATGGAGCGCGCGACGGTATGGGGGATCTCGGGCGTGAATGCGTCGCCGCCGCTCTCGACCAGGCGCGCGATCGGGGCGCACCCTGCCGCCTGGGCACCGAACAATCGCGGCACGGATCCGGAAACGAGTCCCGCCGCGATGAACTCGGTGAAGCCCTTGCGCAGTTTCGTGACCAGCGAGCCGCCGGCCATGGGGGCGACGACGGCGGTCGGCAATCGCCACCCGAGCTGCTCGGCGATTTCGAACGCCATCGTCTTCGAGCCCTCGCCGTAGTAGCTCCGCAGGTTGACGTTCGCGATCCCCCAGGCGAACCGATCGGCCACCTGCGCGCACAGCCGGTTCACGTCGTCGTAAGTCCCCTGCACCCGCACCAGGTGCGCGCCGTACACGCTCGTCCCCACGATCTTCCCCGTCTCGAGGTCCTGGGGAATGAACACCCAGGTCGGAAGGCCGGCGCGCGCTCCTTGCGC